>NZ_CP007440.1:3889596-4197045 GCF_001579845.1 Rhodoplanes sp. Z2-YC6860 | reverse complement strand
ACACTTTTGGATTGGGGACTTGGTCAACTCACGTGGCCAACGCGGCGGTTTACTCCCTCACGCACAATGTCGAGAGTGATTTTTCGGCGATTGGGTTGCTTGCGCGTGGTCCCCTCGTGATCGCAAGCCGGAATGACTTGCCGCCGAACGATCTTCGCGAACTCGTTGCCTGGATGCGCGCAAAAGGCGACGCCTTGCAGGCGACTAATGGGTCCGGAAGCGTGATGCATCTCGCTGGATTGCTGTTGGAACGTCAGACAGGCGCAAAACTGAAGTTCGTGCCGTACCGAGGATCTGCGCCCGCCGTACAGGATCTTTTGGCTGGGCACGTGGACCTCTATGTCGGCTTTCCAGCTGATGTGCTTCCTTCCGCCCGGGCAGGCCATCTGAAAGTCTATGCGGTCGCTGCCAGCGCCCGCCTTGCCGTCGCACCCGAAATCCCGACCACTGCCGAGGCCGGTCTCCCGGACTTCACTGTCTCCGGCTGGTTCGCATTTTGGGGTCCAAAGGGAATTGCGGATAACCGAATTGCCAAGCTGAATTCTGCGCTGACCGATGCGCTCGACCACGATGACGTGAGAAGTCGCCTGGAGAACGACCTGCTTATGCTGCTTCCCGCCGAGACCGAGCGGTCCCCCGAGGCACTAGCCGCGTTTCAGAGGGCCGAGATACAAAGATGGTGGCCGCTGATGAAGGCAGCCAACCTCAAGACTGAATAGGGGCCGCGGACAGCCGTGCCCGATCTGAAGTTCCTACGACCTGAGGGCTGCTTCCAAGGAGACGTGCCGCTGTCGCTGGCAGTTCAGGCTGGGCGACAGATTTTTGTTTCGGGCATTCCTGGTTTCGACTCCAATGGTTGCGTTGCCGCCGGGGACTTTGCCGCCCAGATGACACAGGCCATGGAAAACATCAGTCGCATTCTGGCAATGGCCGGGGCCGCCTGGGACTGCGTGACAAAGGTCAACGTACTCCTCACCCGTCGGCAAGATTTCGCGGTAATGAACGAAGTATATGCCCGGTATTTTCGAAATGGGCTCTATCCGGCGCGTACGACTGCTATCGTGCTCGGCCTCCCCAATCCCGATTTTTTAGTGGAAATCGAATGTCAGGCAGTGATTCAATAAGCAGTACGGTCTGTAACGGAATGTCCGCTTGTGGTGAACTTTTCGGACATGAAGCGACGTCCGCCTCTTGGTCGCTATCGGGCACAAAACGGACATCAAGAATTTACGAGCGATGAGGCCCGGGGCATCCGTTTCCGTTTCGCAATTTTGTTCTTGATTTGTACTTACTCCTAGTGCAAGATCGACCCGCCTTGGTTCGTCGAAAGCGTCATCGATCGCGACGCCGGATAACGGAGCAAGGTGCGGCCGCCGACAACGCGGACCGCGGATGGAGCGCCGGGAGGCGTCGGGCTCTTCGCACGGGCCCGCGCGCCCCGGGACCCCCACTGCCCTCACAGCATTGGGTCCCGGAAGCTCGGCGCGCAGGCCGGCCGATCGCAAGGCTGGCCTGACGGAGCCTCGCAAGCTCCGTGGCGCCTCCCGGCGCTCCATTCCTCTCCCGTTCGGGAGAGAGAAGGAAAACAGGGAGACGGGCGCATCCGGGCGTCCGAAAACAAATCCCCGGACCAGCGGAGCGTTGGCTGTTTGAAAACTGAATTCGAAAGTGGGGCGCCGCGGCGTCAATGTCGCTTGAAATACTGCACCTCGCGCTCGTGCTTCTCGGCGGCCTTGCGCGAGCCGAACGTGCCGAGATTCCTGCGCCGGCCGGTGCGCGGATCGGCCTTGCGGGAATACAAGCGATATTCGCCGGACTTGAGCTTGCGGATCATGGTTCGCGCCTCCGTGAAATTGAACTGCGCCGCCCTACTCCGGTTTAAAGCCCAACTCCCCCATCAGTTGCTTCTGCTCGGCAAAAGTCCGCTCGACGAACGCCTGGTAGTCAGCGGTGTTGAGATAGAACGGCTCCTGGTCGAGCTTCGCCAGCGTTTCCAGGTAGGACGGCTCCTCCATGCCCTTCTTGAAGGCGTCGTGGAGGATCTTCACCACCTTGGGGTCCATGCCCTTCGGCCCGCCGAGCCCGAACGGCGAATTCGACACCATGGCGATGCCGGCCTCCTTCAGCGTCGGCACGTTCGGCCAGCTCTTGCTGCGCTGCTCGCTCCAGATCACCAGAAGCCGCAGCTTCCCGCCGTTGACGAGCGGCGCCCAGCCGCTCGCGTCCGCCACCAGGTCGATGTGGCCGCCGAGCAGGGAGTTGGTGGAATCCGCCGTGCCGCGGAACGGCACATGGGTCCATTGGATGCCGCGCTGCTTGGCGATCTGCTCCATGGTCAGATGCAGCGTGGTGCCGACGCCGGGCGTGCCATAACTGAGTTTGCCGGGATGGGCCTTGGCGTCCGCCATGAGAGCCGGAAACGTTGCCCAGGACGCTTCGGTTCTGACAACAACACCAAAGGTATAGCCCGACACGCTCATGATATAGGTCAGGTCGGTGAGCGGATCGAAGGTGGTCTTCGCGGTGAACGGATAGCGAAACACCGTGATCGGAATCTGGGAGATGGTGTAGCCGTCCGGCTTGGCGCCCGAGGCCATCTGCATCGGGCCGAGCACGCCGCCGACGCCGGTGCGGTTCTCGATCAGGATCGACTGGCCGAGGTGCTTTTCGGTCGCGGAGGCCAGTGCCCGGAGGCCGATGTCAGTGGTGCCGCCGGCCGCATAGGGCACGATCAAGGTCACCGGCCGCGACGGGAAATCCTCCGCGCCGGCCGGCCCGAGCATCGAGCCGAGGACCAACGCAGCCAAAAGCGCCATACGGCTCCATCCTGAAAGCGCCGATCGGCCGGTCATGTCACACCCCCTGCCCGACAATTTTCACGATTGCTGCGGTCAGCCGCGAAAGCTCGTCCGCACCAATTGTGAAGGAAGGCGTCAAATAGATGGTAGCCCCGAACGGCCGGACGAACACGCCCTCGTCGATGAAGCGGGCGCGGAGCGCCCCGAGGTCGCCGATGCGATCCATCTCAACCACGCCGATGGCGCCCTTGACCCGCACGTCGCGGACACCAGGCAGGCCACGGCATGGCGCGAGTTGTTCCGCCATCTGCCGGCCAATCGCGGCCACCTGATCGAGCCGCGGCTCGCGCTCGAACAGGTCGAGCGACGCGTTGGCTGCGGCGCAGGCCAACGGATTGCCCATATAGGTCGGCCCGTGCATCAGCGCCTTGTCGGAATCGTCGGACCAGAAGCTGTCGAACACGCGCTTGCTGGCGACCGTCACGGCGAGCGGCAAGGTGCCGCCCGTGAGCGCCTTCGACAGCGTGATGATGTCGGGCACAACGCCGGCCTGTTCGGAGGCGAACAGCGTCCCGGTGCGTCCCAGACCCGTGAAGATTTCATCGAAGATCAAGAGCGCGCCACAGGCATCGGCCGCGGCCCGGATGTGCTTGAGCGTAGCGGCGGCGTGAAACAACATGCCGCCCGCGCCCTGCACCAGCGGCTCGACAATCAAGCCCGCGATGCTGTCGCCTTCTTCCTGCAAGAATGCCAGGAACCGAGCCATGCCCTCGGCCGTGATCGGCAATTCGACGATCGACTGCGCCGGCAAAAGCCCGCGAAACAGCGCATGCATGCCATCGGGGTCGGTCACCGACATCGCGCCGGTGGTGTCGCCGTGATAGCCACCCTTGAAGGCGACGAACCTGGTGCGCTGACGCTCGCCGCGATTGATCGCGGCCTGCAGCGCCATCTTCATGGCGATCTCGATCGCGACCGAGCCGGATTCCGAAAAGAACACCCGATCGAGATCGCCCGGAAGAAGCTTCGCCAGCCGCCGCGCCAGAGTCAGGGCCTGCTCGTGCACCAGGCCCGAGAACATCACGTGCGGCATGGCAGCAAGCTGCCGTTCCACAGCCGTACGGATGTGGGGATGGTTGTAGCCGTGGCAGGCGGTCCACCACGACGCGATCCCGTCGATCAGCTCGCGGCCGTCGGCGAGCTTGATGCGGCAGCCTTCGGTTGCAGCCGCCGCCAGCGGCGGCCGCGCCGTCTTCATCTGCGCATAGGGCAGCCAGACGTGATCGAGGCCGGGCTCGTACCAGTGTTTCCAATCCATCGTGCGGCTAGTATACGGCAAACATGTCCTCTCTCGATGAATTCGCACGCCGCAAGCTCGACAGCCTGGAGCAGGCGCATTTGCGGCGCAGCCTCGTCCCGACCGGCCGCACCGACGGGCTCTGGGTCGAGCGCAAAGGCCGGCGGCTGCTGTCGTTCTCCTGCAACGACTATCTCGGGTTCACGCAGCATCCAGACCTGAAGATCGCTGCGATACGAGCGATTGAGCGCTACGGCGTGGGCGCCGGCGCTTCGCGGCTCGTCACCGGAGACCATCCGCTCTACGCCGAACTGGAGCAGCGGCTTGCGAGGATGAAGGGCGACGAGGCGGCCTGTGTGTTCGGCTCTGGCTATCTCGCCAATGCCGGGATCACGCCGGTACTGGCCGGCGACGGCGACCTGATCCTGATCGACGAACTCGCCCATTCGAGCCTGTGGACCGGGGCGCGGCTGTCGCGAGCCGAGACCTTGCCGTTCCGGCACAACGATGTCGCGCACGTCCGGCAGCTGCTCGGCGAACATCGCGCGCGCTACGGCTGCGTGCTGATCGTCACCGAGGGCGTGTTCTCCATGGACGGCGACCGCGCGCCTCTGAAAGAGCTCGCGGCGCTGGCCCGGGAATTCGATGCCTGGCTCCTGGCCGACGATGCGCACGATCTCGACATGGGCGCCGCGGCGCGGGTCGGCGTTCCGATCAAGATCGGCACATTATCGAAAGCACTCGGCACCTATGGCGGTTATGTCTGCGCATCCAAGCCCGTGATCGACCTCCTGCGCAACCGCGCCCGCACGCTGATCTACACGACCGGCCTGCCGCCTCCGGTGATCGCTGGAGCGATTGCGGCACTGGACCTGATCGAGCGCGAACCGCAACGGCTTGAGTTGCCGTTGCAGAAGGCCCGCGCCTTCACCCGAGCCGCAGGCTTGCCGCAGGCGCAAAGCACGATCGTGCCGGTGGTGATCGGCGATGCGCATGCCGCACTGGAAGCCTCGCGGCTCCTGGAAGCCGAAGGCTTCCTCACCGTGGCGATCCGGCCGCCGACCGTGCCGGATGGCACTGCGCGCCTCCGGTTTTCTTTCAGTGCTGTGCATCCGGACGACGCCATCGCGCGCGTTGCCGAGCTCGTCCGCAGCCGCATTATCGGCAACCGATGACCGCGTTCTTCATCACCGCGACCGGCACCGACGTCGGCAAAACTTATCTGACGGCCGGCTTGATCCGTCACTGGCGCGCGGCCGGTCGTCAGGTCGATGCGCTGAAGCCGGTCGCCAGCGGATTTGACCCCGCTACCGTGGAGAAAAGCGACACGTGCGCGTTGCTTGGCGCGCTTGGCAAGCCGATCACGGCGGTCGAGATCGACCGAGTCTCGCCCTGGCGTTTTTCGGCGCCGCTGTCGCCCGACATGGCGGCCGAGCGCGAAAACCGCCGGATCGATTTCGGAGCTGTGGTGAAGCACTCGCGCGACGCCATCGCCGCAGCAAAAGACATCCTGGTGATCGAGGGCATCGGCGGCATCATGGTGCCGCTTACTGAAAAGCACACCGTCCTCGACTGGATGGCTGCGTTGGATATCCCGCTGGTGCTTGTCGCCGGCACCTATGTCGGCACCTTGAGCCACACACTGACTTGCCTCGACGTGCTGACGCGCCGCGGGCTCGCCGTCAAAGCCATCGTGATCAACGATACGCCGGGCTCGCCAGTGACATGTCAGAGCACCGTCGCCACGCTGCAAAAGTTCGAGGGGACGATTTCGATGGCCGGACTGCGGTGGCAGGTGGCGCCGAGCGACGGCACATTCCAGACGATTGCAGAAATACTGGCCGCCTAACCTGGCTGGAATTTCTCGATGAACCGGATCAGCGCGGCGATGGCGACGCCCATGTCCGATACGCTGGCGAACTCTGCCGGGTTGTGACTGATGCCGCCGCGGCAGCGCACGAACAGCATCGCCGAGGGACAAAGCCGCGACATGACTTGTGCGTCATGACCGGCGCCCGACGGCAGCCTTATCGGATTGTGGCCATACTCGGCGATGCTCGCCGCCAGCGCGTCTTGCAAGGGCTGGGCGCAATGGGCGGTCGCGACTTCGTGGAAATTCTCAACGCTCGCTTTGAGGCCGCGCGTCGCGGCGATGCCTTCCGCCTCGGCCGTGAAGCGCTGAATCGCCGCGAGCCGCAGCTCATCGGTCAGCGAACGAAAATCCACCGTGAACACCACGCGGCCGGGCACGATGTTGACCGCGCCAGGCGAGGCTTCGATCCGGCCAACGGTGCCAACCATGCCATCTTCGGGATGCTCGCGCGCGAGCCGCTCCACAACCAGCGCCATCTCGGCAGCGCCGGCAAAGGCATCGTGGCGCAGCGCCATCGGCACCGTACCGGCGTGGCCAGCCTCGCCGGTCACGGTGACGCGCAACCTGCTCTGGCCGACGATGCCGGTGACCACGCCGAGCGGCTCTCCTTTGGCTTCGAGCAGCGGTCCCTGCTCGATATGAACCTCGACATAGGCTGCGGCGTCTTGCGGCCGGTAAGCCGCCGCCGCAATGTCTTGGGGCAGCTTGCCGTAGGCGCGGAGCGCCGCGGCGAGCGTCACGCCCTTGGCGTCCGCGCTGGTCAGCGCCTCGCTCTCGAACACACCCGCGCAAGCCGAAGACGACGTCATCGTCGCAGGAAAACGCGAGCCCTCTTCGTCGCCGAAGGCCAGCACGTCGATGCCGAACGGCAATTTCGCCTTGGCGCGGACAAAGGGCTCCGCGGCGAGGATACCGGCGATGACGCCAAGCGGGCCGTCGTACTTGCCGGCGTCGATCACGGTGTCGATATGCGAACCAATCAGGAGCCGCCGTCGCGAGGTGCCGAAGCGGCCGCGCAACGTGCCAAGCGCGTCCTCGCTCACCGCGAGACCCGCCTTCCGCATCCACGTCGCGACCAGGTCCGCAGCACGGCGATGTTCCGGCGTCAGAAACTGCCGGACCAGCCGCTTCGGCTCGGCCGAGATCGCCGCGAGCTCGGCGATCATCGCATAGGCCCTCGTGCCGAGCGCTTCGGGGTCAAGAGCGCTCAAGAGAAATACTCCATCTTGATCCAGGTCTCGATCATGGATTGAAGGTTGATCAGGATGTGCATGGCGATGGTCAGAAGAGTCGAGCCGCTGGCCCAGCGAAACCAGCCGAGCACCAATCCTGCCAGGAAAATCTGCGCCATGCCCAGCCAATCATATTGGATGTGCAGCAAAGCCCAGGCGAGCGCAATGGCGCCGATCGCATGGACCTCCCAGCCGGGCTTGGCCAGACCGCGATAAAGAAAGCCCCGGAAGACCACCTCCTCGCCGACCGGAGCCACGACAATGATGGCCAGCAGCAGCCAGGGGAGCCAGCCGGCGTCCACGGCAGTGCGCCAGGCTTCGACCTGGAATGTCGGCACCACTTCACGCCCTGCGGCGTAGAGGATGCCGTCAAAGACCAGGTTGAGCGCGATGATGAAGCCCAGGGCGATCATCATCTCCACGCGCCGCGGCGAAACAAGGCCGAGATAATCGGCCGGCGGCCAGCGACGAAGCTGGGCGGCGAAGATCACGATCCCGAGTTGCACTGGTGTCGATATGAAGGTGCCAAAGGCGATCAGCACGCCGTCGGACATGGTGCTCCCCGGCCGCACCTCATCGCCGGCCCAGATCGCATAGAATCCGGTTGCGACCAGAACGCCGACCAGCAGTGCCGTCAGCGTCCAGGCGACCGTCGCGGCCGGGCCCCAAGGCGGATCATGCGATTGCGAGTCCGGCGGCAGGCTCATGCTGTCCCTATCGAGACGATCTCGATCACTTCCCGGCGCTGACCCAACGGCCCAGCGCGTCGCGTTCCTCGTCGGTCATGCCGGTCTGGTTGCCGAGCGGCATGGCCCGATTCTGCACCGTCTGGATATAGATTTGTTGACCGAAACGTCGCATGTCTGCCGTGGACTCAAGCGTGACGTTCTTCGGCGGCTCCCGGAACGCCGGATGCGACGGATGGCGCGAGTGGCACATCAGGCAGTGCCTGGCGACGATGGCCTGGGCCTGTGTGTCACTGACGGCCGGCCCAGCACTCACGGTGCGCGCCTGAGGCGCGGTTGCGTAGATTGCGGCCATCAGCGCGATGGCAGCACATGGCAAGGTCCAGCCGTAACCGTTCCATTCGTCGCCGGCATCGACGCGGTTGAGGAAATGCCGCACCAGCGCGCCGATGATGATGATCAGCGCCACGATCAGCCACGACTGCGGATGGCTGAACAGGAATGGATAGTGCTGCGACACCATCATCAGCAGCACCGGCAAAGTCAGGTAATTGTTGTGGGTCGAGCGCTGCTTGCCAACGATGCCGTAACGGGGATCGGGTTTCTCGCCCGCGATCATTTGCGCGATCATCTTGCGCTGGCCCGGGATGATCACACCGAACACGTTCACCGCCATGATGGTGCCGACCAGCGCGCCGACGTGAATGAAGGCGCCACGGCCGGAGAACACCTTGGTGAACAGCACCGACGACACGAGAATAAGCGCGAACACAAGGATCGCCAGCCAGACGGTGCTCTCGCCGATCTTCGAGCGGCAGAGACCGTCGTAGATGAACCAGCCGGCGGCGAGTGAACCGACCGAGATCGCAATCGCCTGCCAGGGTTGCAGCGGCATCACGCCGGGGTCGATCAGGAAGGCGTCGGCGTGGAAGTAATATTGGACGACAAGAAGGCCGAAACCCGTCACCCAGGTGAGATAGGCCTCCCACTTGAACCAGTGCAGCGTCTCCGGCAGCGCTGGCGGCGCCACCGTGTATTTCTCGACGTGATAGAAGCCGCCGCCGTGAACCTGCCAGGCGATGCCCATCACGCCAGGATTAAGTGCGCCCTTCTTCTCAAGCGTGTAGTCGAGCGCCATGAAGTAGAACGAGGTGCCGATCCAACCGATAGCCACCACCATATGGGACCATCGGATCAGCAGGTTCAGCCACTCGCCGGCAAAGACGTCCAAACTCAAGCTCCGTTCCGACACCAGGCCGGTTTGGCCCTTTCTTCTGTTTGCACGCAAAAACTATGCCCGGGTCAAGTGCGACCCGGGCATACCCTAACGCAAAATGCCGTCCCGATGGCTTACGGCACCAGGATGGTCGAGCCGGTCGTGTTGCGGCCCTCGAGGTCCTGGTGCGCCTTCACGGCATCCTTCAGCTTGTATTTCTGGTTGACCGGGATCTTCACCTTGCCGCTGCCCACCACGTCGAACAGGTTCTTGGCGATGTCGAGCAGGTCGGCACGCTTGGCCGCATAGGTGTTGAGCGTCGGCCGCGTCGCAAACAGCGAGCCTTTGGTCTGCAGGATATTGATGTTGAAGGCATCGATCTGGCCGGACGCGCTGCCGAAGCTTGCGAACATGCCGAGCGGACGCAGGCAGTCGAGCGAGGCCGGGAACGTGGTCTTGCCGATGCCGTCATACACCACGGCGCAGAGCTCGCCCTTGGTGATTTCCTTGACCCGCGCGGCGAAGTCTTCCTTGCGATAATAGATGATGTGATCGCAGCCGTTTGCCATCGCGAGCTTGCCCTTGTCCTCGGAGCCCACGGTGCCGATGACGTTGGCGCCCAGCGCCTTGCCCCACTGGCAGAGAATGAGACCCACGCCGCCAGCCGCGGCGTGCACCAGGATGTTGTCGCCCTTCTGCACCTTGTAGGTCCGGCGCAGCAGGTATTCCGCGGTCATGCCCTTGAGCATCATCGCGGCGGCCTGCTCGTAGGTGATGCCGTCCGGGACCTTCACCGCGCGCTCCGCCGGCATCAGCCGCTCTTCCGCATAGGCCCCAAGTGCCGTGACGTAAGCCACGCGGTCGCCGACCTTGAGATCGGTGACGCCCGGGCCGACCGCGATCACCTCGCCCGCGCCTTCGTTGCCGGACACGAACGGCAGTCCGACCGGCGACGGATACATGCCCATACGGAAATAGGTATCGATGTAGTTCACGCCCGCCGCATGCTGCTTGAGCTTGATCTGGCCTTGCCCCGGCGCTCCGACCTCGACCTGCTCATAGGTCAGGACTTCGGGGCCACCGTGCTTATGCACTCGAACTGCTGCGGTCATGTTTCACTCCCTCGTAAGCACGCAACGCCATGCGCGCGTTTCATCGGGCCGCGATCATAGGGGGGCCGGAAGGCCGCGCAAGGGATTGACGGCTTTCCAGAGCTACCGGCCGCCCGCGACGCGAAGCACCGTTCCGCTGATGTAGGAGGCCGCATCCGAGAGCAGAAACAGGATGCCCTCCGCGCTCTCCTCGGGCTTGCCAACGCGGCCCATCGGGATCATCGGTCCCACCTTGGCAAGCTTCTCAGGCGTGCCGGCATCGGCATGGATGCGGGTTTCGCTCGCGCCGGGCGACACGCAATTGACGCGGATGTGATCGCCGGCGAGCTCCTTGCTCAACCCGTAAGTCATGGACTCGATCGCGCCCTTGGAGGCCGCGTACCAGACATATTCGTTGGGCCCGCCGATATCGGCCGCAACCGACGACAAAAGCACCACCGCGCCGCCCTGCCCGCCATGCATCACCGACATCCGGCGGATAGCGCGCTGCATGGACCACAGCGTACCGAGCACGTTGACCTCGACGACCTCGCGCATCATCGTGGAGGCTGCGGATTCCAAACGGCCAGCGGTGCCGGGAATGCCCGCATTGTAAACGAAGTGTGTGAGCCGCCCGAGCGTATCGGCCTCGTTGAACATCCGCTCGACATCGGCCTCGGAGGCCATGTCGGCCTTGATCGCAACGGCCTTACGGCCCTGCTGTTTCACGGCAGCAATGACTTCGTTCGCGGACTTGGCATCGGTCTTGTAAGTGATGCCGACGTCATAGCCGCGCGCTGCGGCAAGCTTTGCGGTCGCGGCTCCAATACCTCGGCCAGCGCCGGTGATCAGCAGGACAGGCATTTTCGCTCCCGCGAGTTTATTGAGGGCTGCGCCGTTTGCGGCTTGCCATCACGTTGAAGGCCTCGACCGCACCGGCAAAGGCCATGGCGAAGTAAATGTAGCCGCGCGGGATGTGGAAGTCGAAACCTTCGGCGACCAGCGCCACGCCAATCAGCACCAGGAAGGCGAGCGCCAGCATCTTCGTGGTCGGATGCTCCGCAATGAAGGCCGCGACCGGGCCGGAGGCGACGTACATCACCAGCATGGCGACCACCACCGCGGCAATCATGATCTCAACGCGGTCAACCATGCCGATCGCGGTGATGATGGAGTCGAGCGAGAACACCAGGTCGACCACGACGAGCTGAGCAACCACCATTGCGAAGGACTGCGCCACGGCGCCCGCTTTCGTGTCGGATTCGCGGTGCTCGACCTCGTTGTGAATCTCGTGCGTGGATTTCGCGATCAGGAACAAGCCGCCGCCGATCAGGATGATGTCGCGCCAGGAAATGCCGGTGCCGAACACGCTGAACAGCGGATAGGTCAGCTTCATCAGCCAAGTCAGCGTGAACAGCATCGCGACGCGGAAAATAAAGGCGAGCGACAGGCCGATCTGCCGGGCGCGTAACGCCTCTTTCGGCGAGCAGCGCGACACCAGGATCGAGATAAAGACGATGTTGTCGATGCCGAGGACGATTTCGAGCGCCGTCAGGGTCGCAAGGGCTACCCAGGCGTTCCAGTCGGTGAGGAGTTCGAGCATGGCGACCTCATGTAGCCACGGCGCGGGCGGGCACCAGCCCGGCGAGCAGGAAATACACGGCAATCAGGCATAATGCCGCTGTGACCCAGGGTTGCGGCGCAAGCCCTTGTGACAGGGCCAGCAGCGCCAGCGCGGACCACACGAGCAGCGCCACGGTGTTGAGCCAGCGCAGCCGCCGCACCCGGACCGGATGGATGAACTTCATGGGCACGAAGGTGAGCACGGCGAAGATCATGATCACCGCGACGGTAGTCCAGGCCGACGGCCGCACCAGCAGCAGATAGAACGCGATCAGATTCCAGACCGCCGGGAAGCCCACGAAGTGATTGTCGGCGGATTTCATGTTGCCGTCGGCAAAATAAAGCGCGGCCGTGACCGTGATGACGAAGCCCATGGCCAACGCCCAGGTCAACGGCATCAGATCGGCCGCGACGATCGCATAGGTCGGCACGAACACGTAGGTGGTGAAATCGACCACCAGATCGAGCACGTCACCCGACCAGCGCGGCGCATTCGCCGCCGTGTCCACGGCGCGCGCGAACGAACCATCGACGCCGTCGATGATCAGCGCCACGCCGAGCCAGACGAACATCATCGCCCAGTCATGCGCGACGGCAGCCACCATCGCGAGCAGCGCGAAGCCCGCGCCGCAAGCCGTGAAGACATGAACGGAGAATGCCAGAGCGCCCACAGCGCCGTTGTAGCGCCCCCGCCCTTGTCGCGGAAGCGGGGCAGTCACCGCTGTTGATTGCCCCAATCGAGCTGGCAGATTTCCGCCGACCGGCCTTCGAAATTCCAGTTGCGGCCGAACAGCCGAAACCGCGACTTGTCGGCGCGGGAGACCAGGATATCGGGTGCAATCCAGTACTGGCTGTTGCTGATGACGACCGGCCCCTTGTCCTTGCCGCGCACCGGCGTGATCGCGCCGTCGACGATCTTCTCGATCTTGATAATGCGGGTGTCGCCCTGGGTGTCGTAAACGATCGGCACCTGACGCACGCCAAGGAAGGAACCGGCCAGGATTTTCAACAAGCCAGTTGAGCCGCCGGCCCGGCCGGTCATGATCCAAGTCAGCGCCTTGGCGGCCTGCGCCGACGCCTTGTCGTCGACGAACAGCGCGACGGTCCAGTTGCCGCGGCCGAGCTTCCCGGGGATCTCCGCCATGAAGCCGAACTTCACGCCCGAGAGCGAAGTCTCGCCGAAATGGCCCTCGTCGATCCGTACCGCGGCCCAGGTCAGGCAGTAACCCTCGGTCGGCGCCGACTGGCCGAGCGACAGCACGCAGGGGCAGAAGACCTCGCAGTTGCAGGACAGCGTGAGCTCCCCCTTGATCGCCCAGGGGTCCGACACGCGCAATTGTTCGTTCAAATCCATCACGCCACCCTACACGAGAGACCACATCACCATGGCCACGCCGATTGCAACGAAAGCCGCACCCGCGATGCGGCTGAAGCGCGCCGTGGTCGAAAGCTTCTCGATCGTCATCAGCACGCCCAGCACGGCCATCCAGACCACATTCATGGCACCGACTGCGAACATCAGGAGCATCATCGCCCAGCAGCAGCCGAGGCAATAGAGTCCCTGGCGCAAGCCAAGCCGGAACACGCCAAAGGTCTGCTCGGTCCAGTTGGAAAAGAAAAACGGAAACGGCCGCTGACATTGCGTCAGGCAGGATTTTTTGAGCGCAGAGAATTGGTAGAAGCCCGCGGCAACGAACAACACACCACTGACAAGCCCGCCGGTGCCGTTTCCATCAATCGAGCCGGCACGCACCAGTGTCCACTGCAAGGCCGCGGCAACGACGGCAAAACCAAACCACACGACGACATAGCCCGCCGTTAGCACCAGCGGCGACACCACGGGCTCGCGTTTGCGCGCCGCGGTGTCGGCGATCTCGGCATAGGTCAGGATCATCGGGCCAGCCGTCGGCAGCATCATCGCGAGCGTCATCGCGGCCCACATCGGCCATGCGACAACAAACTGTCCCAAGGACCCCGCACGCGCCACGGGCCGGCACAGCGCGTCCCAGTTCCACGAACCGCCGGTCGCCATCAAAGCCAAAGCCAGCCAACCCGCCGCGGCGAGCGCCACGATGCAGCCGAGCGCGATCCGCTTCGGGCGCGCCAGCACCTCCGACAGCCGCGTTTCGGCGGCCGTCAGATGGGTCAGCGCGTCCTGCTGCGTCGCATCGGTCACCGCCAAGAGATAGCCCATTGAGCAGGCTTGCGGAATTGGCTCTGCCGATCATGGTTTCCCGGCTGTGCTGCCCCCTCGTTTTGGGCCAAAAGACGCGGTAGGAACGGCCAAGGAAACAACCATGGCAAAATCGTTAAGCGTCGAAGTGGTGGTCGTTGGCGGAGGTCCTGCGGGCCTGACCGCGGCCGTCGCGCTGGCCAGCGCGGGGATCGAGACCGCCCTGATTGCCCTGAGGCAGCCTGCCGATCACCGCACCAGCGCGCTGCTTGCGGGCTCGGTCGCCGCGCTTGAGACGCTTGGCGTCTGGGAGGCTTGCGCCGGCCAGGCTGCGCCGCTGCGAACCTTGCGGATCGTTGATGCCACCTCCCGCCTGATCCGCGCGCCCGAGGTGCGGTTCACGGCCGACGAAATCGGACTCGATGCGTTCGGCCAGAACATCGAGAATCGCCATCTGGTCGCCGCGCTCGATAGCCGTGCAACGGCGGTCGGATCGCTGATCCGCGTCGAAAGCGAAGCCGTCGCGGTCGAAAGCCGGGACAGCGACGTCGTCGTCTCGACGAAGGACGGCGACACCGTCACGGCGCGTCTTGTGATCGGGGCCGACGGCCGGCGTTCGCTGTGCCGCGCCGCGGCCGGGATCGACAGCCGCGGCCGCACCTATCCGCAGACCGCGCTGACATTCAATCTCGCTCACAGCCGGCCGCATCGAGACACCTCGACCGAATTCCACACCGAGCAAGGCCCCTTCACGCTTGTGCCGCTGCCCGGCAACCGGTCGAGCCTCGTCTGCGTGGTCAGCCCGCGCGAAGCCGAGCATCTCCAGGCGCTCAACGAGACGGAGCTGAACGCCGAACTCGAACAGCGCTCGCATTCGATCCTCGGCAAGATCACGACCGAACCCGGCCGAGGAGTGTTTCCACTCGCCATCGAGACCGTGCAGTCTTTCGGACGCCAGCGCATTGCGCTGGTCGGCGAAGCCGCCCACCTCGTGCCACCGATCGGCGCCCAAGGCCTCAATCTCGGGCTGCGCGATGCAGCGATGATCGGCGAACTCGCGGTCACGGCCCGCCGCGACGGAGGCGATATTGGTTCCGACAACGTGCTCGATCATTACGACGCGCTGCGCCGTGCCGATGTGCAAAGTCGCACGCTTGCGGTCGATCTTCTCAACCGCACGCTGCTGTCCGATTTCATGCCGACACAGAGCGCCCGCGGCCTGGGGCTCTATCTCCTCGACCGCATCGGACCCTTGCGTCGCGCCGCGATGCGCGAGGGCGTCTCGCCGAGAATCTCCCAACCGCGCCTCATGCGCGGCGAGGCGCTTTAATTAAGCTCGCCGGCGCCGAGCTTCGGCACGGCCTTCGCCACGCCTCGAGCGCCACGGAATCCAGGGGCGATCGGCACCGGCAAGGCCGGCATGGTCTTGCCCGACGGCCCCGCGACCTTGTGCGCGAAAAGCCCGCGCCCCGCGAAATGCGGATCGCGCAGCGCTTCCTCCAAAGTCGCCATGATTGTGACGCAGCAGTCGGCAGCAGCGAGCACGGGCCGCCATTCGTCTGCAGTCCGGCTGGCGATCAGCGACGTGACCGCCGCCTTCGTTGCCGCGGCATCTCTGCCGTCGTCGACGAATTTGGCGTCGAGACCGATCGCCTCCGTAAACGCCTCCCAGAATTTCTGCTCCAGCGCCGCACAGCAGACGAACTTGCCGTCACGCGTCGGATAGATCTGATAGCGCGGCGAACCACCGGAAAGCCGCGCGCCGCCCATACCGGGAAACTGGCCGGTTGCGTGACCCGCAGCGAGCGCGTGACTCGCGAATGTGAACATCCCATCCGTCATCGCAATATCGAGATGACAGCCCTCGCCGGTGTGGTCGCGCTGGCGCAGCGCCAGCAGGATGTTCATGACGGCTGGCAGCGTACCGCCGGCGATGTCGGCGACCAGCGCGGGCGGCACCACCGGCCGGTCGGGCGGCCCAGGATTGAGCGCGAGCAAGCCGGTGTGACCGATGTAGTTGAGGTCGTGACCGGCTTCTGCGGCGCGCGGACCGGACTGGCCGTATCCGGTGATCGAGCAATAGATCAGCTTCGGATTGACGGCGCGGACCGCGTCGTAGCCGAAGCCCAGCCGTGTCATGACGCCCGGTCGGAACTGCTCGACGAGAATGTCGGCGCGGGCCAGCAACGGTTTCAGCTTGGCGCAATCGGCCGCGCTCTTGAGGTCAAGCACCAGACTCGTCTTGCCGCGATTGAGCTGCGCAAACATGGCACTCTCGCCGTCGAAGCGCGGCTCGTAGTGCCGCATCTCCTCGCCGCCAGGCCGCTCGATCTTGATCACCTCGGCCCCGGCCTCGGCGAGCATCAGCGTCGCGAGCGGCCCCGGCAGCAGCGTCGTGAAATCGAGCACCAGAAGTCCGGACAATGGCTGCATGTCTGCCCCCAGGCACTTCAGCGCAACAAGAACCGATCCAGCATGCCGTTTTGAACGAGCCACATTACCGTGGTCAGTGTAGCAACCGATATGAGCGTGCCAATCAGCACCAAGGCCGAGGCCGGCTCGAGCCAGGCCTGATATTGCCGCGCCAGCACGAAGACGCTGAGCGCCGGCGGCAGCGCCGCCATCAGCACCGCGGTCTTCACCCAGTTCGGATCGAACGGCCCGAAAGTGGTGAGCAGGACCATCGCCACGACCGGATGCAGCACGAGCTTGATCAGCACCAGCACCGGTACATCCCACGGCACGCCGTTGAGCCGGCGGAGCGCCACCGTGACGCCAAGCGTAAACAGCGCGCATGGCGCCGAGGCATTCGAGAGAAACAGCAGAAGTTTGTCGATCGCGGCCGGTGGCTCGAAACGCAGCGCCGCGGATAGCGCGCCGAGTGCGCTGGCCACCATCAGCGGATGCAGCGCGATCCTTCGCACCACGTCGAGCGCGGTCGCGCCAAAGCCTTTGCCCAGCGGGCGCGCCAGCGCCATCAGAAATGGCACGATCGAGAAGAACAGCAGCGTTTCGAAGCAGAAGATCAGCGCCACCGGTGCCGCCGCCTGCGCGCCGACCGTCGCAAGCGCCAGTCCCGGCCCCATGTAGCCAATGTTGCCATAGGCGCCCGCAAGCTGGCCGATCGCGGCTTCCGCCAGATCGCGGCGGATCAAATAGGCGATCCCGAGCGACAGCATCAGCACCGTGAAAGTGCCGAGCGTCGCGGTCGCGATGAACGGCACGTTGTTGAGCTGCTCGAACGGAGTCTTGGCCAGGATGCGGTAGAACAGCGCCGGCAGCGTCATCCACAGGATGAAGAAGTCCATCCAGGCAAGGCCCGTGACCGGAATGCGCGTGACCCGGCCGCTGGCGAAGCCCAGGAAGATCAAGCCGAAATACGGCAGCGCGAGATTGAGGACGTCGATCACGGTTCCGTCGCCGCGGTGTGGCTCATTCGCCTCTTAAATGGCACGCCCCTTGCCTGCCTGATCGTCAGGGCCGCGACAAGTCCGGCCTGGAGTCATACGACTTTCGGCGGTTGCAAACCGCGCGCTGATGCCGTTGGTATCGCATCCATGAAGCTGCCGCGTCCATTCTTTCAGCCATTAGCCATCGGGGCGCCCGCCCCACTGCGCGAGTTGCCAATTCGGCTCGAGCGCATGATCCATTTCGTGCCGCCGCACATCGAGAAGGTCACCGCCAAGGTGCCCGAGCTCGTCCGGCAGGTCGATGTGGTGCTCGGCAATCTGGAGGACGCCATCCCGGCCGACGCGAAGGAGGCGGCGCGCAAAGGCTTCATCGCCATGGCCAAAACCACCGACTTCGGCGCCACCGGCCTGTGGACGCGGATCAACGCGCTGAACTCGCCGTGGGCGCTCGACGACATCACCGAGATCGTCGCCACCATCGGCAACAAGCTCGACGTGATGATGCTGCCCAAGGTCGAGGGTGCGTGGGACATCCACTATCTCGATCAGTTTCTCGCCCAGCTCGAAGCCAAGCACGCGGTGAAGAAGCCTATTCTTATCCACGCCATTCTGGAGACTGCGCAGGGCGTCAACAACGTCGAGCAGATCGCCTCGGCCTCGCCGCGCATGCACGGCATGAGCCTTGGACCCGCCGATCTCGCGGCATCGCGCAGCATGAAGACCACGCGCGTCGGCGGCGGGCATCCCGACTACTTCGTGCTGGCCGACGGCAAGACCGGCGAGGCGCGTCAGAAATTCCAGCAAGACCTCTGGCACTACACCACTGCCAAGATGGTCGACGCATGCGCCGCGGCCGGCATCAAGCCGTTTTATGGACCATTCGGCGATTTTTCCGATCCCGAAGGCTGCGAGTCACAATTCCGCAACGCCTTCCTGATGGGCTGTGCCGGCGCGTGGTCACTGCACCCGACACAGATCGCCATTGCCAAGCGCGTGTTCTCGCCCGATCCCGCCGAGGTCGCGATGGCCAAAAAGATCATCGACGCCATGCCTGACGGGACCGGCGCCGTGATGATTGACGGCAAGATGCAGGACGATGCGACCTGGAAGCAAGCCAGGGTGGTGTTCGATCTGGCCAAGCTGGTCGCGGCCAAGGACCCCGATCTAGCGGTGCGTTATGGACTTTGAGGCTTTTGCAGGGGTTGATTCAGCAATAGATTAGCGGTGAAGAGCAACGGACATGACACAGAACACCATCAAAAAGCTTTACGACAGCCCTTCCCGCACGCGGCTCGCCAAGTACAAGCTCGGCGAAGTCGTCAAACACCGCGTTTTTCCGTTCCGCGGCGTGATCTTCGATATCGACCCGGTGTTCAACAACACCGAGGAATGGTGGCTGTCGATCCCCGAGAACGTACGGCCGAGCAAGGACCAGCCGTACTATCACCTCTACGCCGAGAACGCCGAAAGCGAATACATCGCCTATGTGTCGGAGCAGAACCTTTTGCCGGACAGCTCCGGCAAGCCGGTACGCCATCCGCAGATCGCCGAGGCGTTCGAGCGTGACGAGGACGGCGGCTACCATCCGCGCAACACCGTGCTGAACTGACGCCTCCGCAAAAGCATCCCCAAAATGAAAAGGCCCGCATCGCTGCGGGCCTTTTTGCTTTTCGGTTTAAACCAGCTCAGCGCGACGGCGCCTGCTGTGCTGGCTGTTGGCTTTCGAGCCGCTCGCGCGCCTTCTCGGCCCGCTTCTGCAACTCCTCCTGGAGCTTTTTCTGCTGCTCCTCGAACACCTTTGGATCGGTCGCCGGGCCGTCGAAGGCTTTGGCGAAATCCTTGAGATCGAGCTGCGGGCTCATGGCCTGGGCATTCATATGAATGGCCTGCACGGTCAGCAGCTGGCCCTTCTTCATCTGGTTGATCAGATCAGCCGTCGCGTCGTAGTCGGCGATGCAACCGCCCGGCGGCACGACCGGCGGCAAGCAGGTCACGAACGGAGCGGTATGCGGCTCGCTCTGGTCGACGATCAGGCGCGTGCCGTATTGCAGGTTGACGCCGTAAGGCAGACTCATGCGCAGAAGCTTCTTCGGCTCGCCGTCCATCTCGATGACAGCAACGCTGACGACCAGCAGGCCAGACTCGACGCGGCCATCCTTAACAGTGACGCAAACGCGCTTGGCCTTGGGATCGGCGTCCTTGTTGCAAAGCTTGACCCACGGCGAAAAGATCAGCTGCGGCGCCTCGCCACCGGCCTGCTGCTGTTGCTGGGGCGCAGCCGGGGCGGCTTGAGCCGGCCGTTGGGCGGGCTGAGCCGGCTGGGCGGGCCGCTGCGCCGGCTGGGCGGGCCGTGCCGGCGGGCGCTGCTGCGCCGGCGGCTGGGCCTGCGCCAGCGCGGCCGTCGCCGCTGCGATCGTTAGGGCCGCCGCCGAAGCAAGCGCGACAAACATTCTTTTTGCGGTCCGCGGTGCCGCGGACGCGATCGGGTAGGTCATTCGATGGTCCCTCTTACCACTCCGCCGGGAAATCCCCGGCGCCGGCCCGTGCGGGCGCCCAACGCCTGTCTCGACGCCTCAAAAAAGGCGGGAGCGTGACGCCTAGCGGCCACTGGCGGACGCCTGATTAGCCGAATTCCGCGGCCCGATAAAGCCTTCATACCTGCGCTAAGATCGCAGAGTGGCGCGTTGATTAATCTGGACAACACGCCTCGGACCGCCCGCTCGCGACCGTGCTAAAGGGGGAGGACGAAAGCGATTCGCTTGGGCGTCTGCCTGGACGCAACCGGGGCCGTTGTGATCGTTGCCCATCCGCATGCTGCAGTGCGCCGGCGTCCGGCCTTGTTGCCGAGGATGTTTGGTGTTGTCGCCATGCTGCTGCCGATGGCTTCGGTGGCGCAGGCCCGTCCGGGTGTCCCGGAACACGCCATCGCAATGCACGGCGAGCCGGCCATGCCCGCAGGCTTCGACCAGCTCCGCTATGCCAATCCCGACGCCCCCAAGGGCGGGCGGCTCAACCAGGGGATCCTGGGCACCTTCGACAGCCTCAACCCGTTCATCGTGAAAGGCATCACGTTGCCGCAGGTGCGCGGCTATGTGGTCGAGAGCCTTCTCGCCCGCGGTTACGACGAGCCGTTCACGCTGTATGGCTTGCTCGCCAAGACGGTCGAGACCGATGCCGATCGCACTTACGTGAAATTCGAGCTCGATCCCGCCGCAAAATTTTCCGACGGCAAGCCTGTCACCGCCGAGGACGTGATCTTTTCCTGGGAGCTGCTGCGCGACAAAGGCCGGCCAAACTACCGCACCTACTATGCCAAGGTCGCCAAGGCCGAGGCGCTATCGGATCGCGTGGTGCGTTTCGATCTGACGGGCGCCGACGACCGCGAGCTGCCGCTCATTCTCGGGCTGATGCCGGTGCTGGCCAAGCATGCCATCAATCCCGACACCTTCGAGGACACCACATTCGATCCGATCGTGGGCAGCGGCCCTTACGTGATCAGCGCGGTCGAACCGGGACGCAGCATCACATTCAAGCGCGACCCGAACTACTGGGGCCGCAATCTTCCCATCAATCGCGGCTTCTGGAATTTTGACGAGATCCGCTACGACTTCTATCGCGACACCAATTCGCATTTCGAAGCCTTCACCAAGGGCCTTTACGACCTGCGCGTCGAATACGATCCGAGCCGCTGGGAGACCGCCTACAATGTGCCCGCAGTTCGCGACGGCCGCATCGTCAAGGAAGCGTTTCCGACCGGAATGCCGAAGCCCTTCTCGGGGCTCGTATTCAACACCCGACGCCCGTTGTTCCAAGACATCCGGGTGCGCGAGGCGCTCGCCCTTCTCTTCGACTTCAAATGGCTCAACCACAATTTCTTCTTCGATAAATATCAGCGCTCAGCGAGCTACTTCGAAGGCTCAGAGCTGTCGGCCCGCGGCAGGCCCGCCGACGACAGCGAGCGCGCGTTGCTGAAGCCGTTTCCCGGCGCAGTTCGCGACGACGTCATGGAGGGACGCTGGCAGCCGCCGGTGACTGACGGCACCGGCCGCGATCGCGAAACGCTGCGCCGCGCCCTCGAACTTCTTGACGCCGCGGGCTACGACCTCGACCGCACGGTGTTGCGCAATCGCGCGAACAAGCGGCCGTTCACCTTTGAAATCATGGTGACAACCAAGGAGCAGGAGCGGCTGGCGCTCGCCTACTCCCGCGATCTCAAACGCGCCGGCATCGCGGTTCGTGTTCGTGTCGTCGACGCCGTGCAATACGACGGGCGGCGACTCACATACGATTACGACATGATCGAATACCGCTGGGACCAGTCGCTGTCGCCGGGCAACGAACAGTCGTTCTATTGGGGATCGGCCGCCGCCGATGCCGACGGCACGCGCAACTACATGGGCGTGAAAAGCCCTGCGGTCGACGCCATGATCGCTGCGCTTTTGTCCGCGCACGAGCGCGACCAGTTCGTCGCAGCGGTGCGCGCGCTCGACCGAATCCTGATATCAGGCTTTTTCGTCGTGCCGCTGTATCATCTGCCCGACCAGTGGGTCGCCCGCTGGTCCAGGGTCGAGCATCCCGCGGCAACCTCGCTGTTCGGTTATCTCCCCGAAACCTGGTGGCGTGCGGCGCCGGAGCGGCGCCAGTGAAAGCAAGCACCGGAGGAACTTCATGATTCTCGGCGATCCCCGGTCGGGTCGCGCCAAGTCTGGCCCGGAGACGACGATCGATCAGATATTCCGGCGCGCCGCGGCGCTGCGGCCGGACGCGGTCGCGATCTCGGATCCGCTCGATCGTGAGACCTTCACCGACGGCGCGCCGCGCCGCCTGACCTTCGCCGAAGCCGACCGGATCATATCCGCGATTGCCGCCCGCCTCCGCAAGCTCGGCCTGCAGACCGACGCCGTGGTAGGCATTCAACTGCCCAACACCCTCGAATGCGTCCTGACCATTCTGGGAGTGATCCGTGCGGGTATGATTGCCGCGCCGCTGCCTCTGCTCTGGCGGCGCGCCGATGCGAGCCATGCCCTCAGCCAGCTCGGCGCCAAGGCCATCATCACCGCATCGCGGATCGGCGCCGTCGACCATTGCGAACTTGCCATGCGGGTCGCGGCCGATGTGTTCCCGATCCGCTATGTCTGCGGCTTCGGCCAAAAACTCCCCGACGGCGTGGTGCCGTTCGACGATCTCCTGGCGCCAGGCCCCGAGGAGACGCCGCCAGAAGTGGCGCGCGCTGGCAACCCCGCCGCCCACGTCGCCGTGGTGACGTGGGACATCACGCCGGATGGACCGGTGGCGGTGGCCCGCAATCACACCGAGTTCATCGCCGGCGGCGTGACCGCGCTCCTGGAAGGCGGCCTCGGGCCCGACACTCGGCTCCTCGCCTGCTGCTCGATGATGTCATTCGCCGGGCTGTCACTGTCGGTGACGCCGTGGCTGCTGGCCGGCGGTACGCTGTCGCTGCACCACGCTTTCGATGCCGAGACCCTCGATCTGCAATGCAGGCTCGACCGCTGTGACGCCATCGCGTTGCCGTCGGCGCTGGCCCCTCGCCTCGCCGACGCGGGCCTGCTCGAGCATCCCGACCTGAAATGCGTGCTGGCACTGTGGCGCATGCCCGAACGGCTGATGGCGAGTCCGAGTTGGAAGCATCCTCGCGCCCGACTGGTCGACCTGATGGCGTTCGGCGAAATCGCAATTCTCGGCTCGCGACGCGACGTGGTCGGTCGCCCCGACCCGCTGCCCTCCGGCGAGGTGATGGTGCCGCGCGGCTCGGCCAACGCGGTGCTGCTCGCCGAAGTGGCGCGCACCCAGGCCGGCACATTGGCGCTGCGCGGAGCGATGGTGCCCAAGCGCGCGTTCCCGCCGGGCGCCGAGCGGCACAATCTGCCGCATCTGAAGCCCGACACCCAGAACTTCGTCGACACCCGCTACGCATGCCGTGCCGACCGCGGCTCCGGCACCTTTGTCGTCACGGCACCGCCCCCGGGCATGGTTACGGTCGGCGGCTACCGCTTCGTTCTGAGCGAACTCGAGAGCACGGTGCGCCAGGCGAGCAATAGCGCCATGGTCACAGCCCTGCCCGACGCCGTCGCCGGCCACCGGCTTGCCGGCATTTGCGAGGACTTCGAAACGGTGCGCACGCAACTCAAGGAGATCGGCGTCAACCCGCTTGTTGCCGAAGCCTTCCGCAACCGACGGTCAAAAGCAGCCTAGGCGTCAGCGTTGACCGCTCGTTAATGGCGGGCCGCTAAAGTCGCTGCCTTCCTGCGGTTCTTAGTTCTGCGTAGCCGTCCGATGTCGCTGCAAGGTCCAATCCTGATTGTCGCCGGTCGGCCGACGAACGCGTTGGCAAAAGCGTTCGCCGATGCCGGGGCTTCGCCCGTCATCGAGGCTTCGTGGGCTGGTGCGGTCACCGCGATGGCCGAAGTCAGGCCCGCCGCAGTCGTGATCCCCGAGCCCGACGGCAGCAACCCATCGGTCGCCGAGGCCTTGTCACGGCTGATTCTCGAAGCTGCGCCCTACACCCCGGCGATCATCGGCGCTCGCGACAACACCATCCCCCCAGTTGCCAATGCGCTGGCGATTTCTGACAACGCGACCGTCGAGCAGCTGACCGCCAAGGTCACATCGGCGCAGCGTTTGCGCACGCTGCACTCGACGGTGCTCATGCGCGCACAGGCTCTGAAGGAAGAACGCAACATCATCGCGGAACTGCCCGCCGGCGATCCCCTCGACGACGCCACCGTAATGCTTGTCGGACGAGGCCGACACTATGCGACTCTCAGCGTTGCGATCGGCGAGCGGATGGGAGTCATCGGCTCGCTCAGTACCGAGACCGCGGAGCGCTGTCTTGCGGACCGTGAGGTCAGCGGCATCGTGATTGGCGATGGCCTGCCCGCACGCTCGATTGAAACATTCCTCGCAACGCTTTGTGCCAACTTGCTCTATCGCGACCTGCCGATCGCGATGCTCGGCGCATCCACGGACATCGCCGAGCTGCCGAACTTTGCCCGCGCCCATGACCCGCAGGTGCTGCTGCAACGGATGATGCCGCTCATTCGCGCCCGCGCGCTCGAAAGCGCGCTGAAGCGGCTCCTGAAATCAATCGAATACAAGGGCATGCTCGACGTTTTGACGGGCCTCTTGCACCGAAACGCCTTCGATCAGGCTCTCAGTCTCGCGATCCAGGATGCCGGCGAGCGCAGGACGGTGTTCTCAATCGCCCGCTTCGCCTTTGAGCAGCCGCTCGACCGCCGCACCGCCGTCGATGCGGCCCGCCTCGTCAGCCAGCTCGTCCGCGACACCGATTTCGCCAGCCAACAGGAGGACAATTCGATCCTCTTCGTGTTCGGCGACACGACGCTGCGCGATGCCAATGTCGCCGCACGGCGGCTCGCAAGCGTTCTCAAGCATTCCATGCTGCGGCTCGACCGTCAGCGGCCCAATGTCAGCCCCGCGGTGACGCTCGCGACGCTGAAGCCCGGCGATACGGCGCAAACGTTGCTGGACCGCGTCTCGCCCCGACCGGTTGCCGCGGCCTGATCCGGGCCTTAAATCTGACGGGCCGATGCAAGGAAGGCCCGCCATGCCAGACACGCCCAATGCCATCCCGCCTGTCACGATCGACGTCGTATCGGACGTGGTCTGCCCCTGGTGCTTTATCGGAAAGAGCCGTCTTGAGAAGGCCTTGGCGCTGAAACCAAATATTCCGGTAGAGGTGCGCTATCACCCCTATTTCCTGAATCCATGGGTGCCGCGCGAGGGCATGACCCGCGACGAGTATCTGACCACCAAATTCGGCTCGCCGGAGCGCTACCAGGGCATTGCCGGGCGGGTTGCCGCGGCGGCGGCATCCGAGGGGCTGACCTACGCGGTCGACAAGATGCGGCGTCAGCCCAACACGCTCGACTGCCATCGGCTGATCCTCTGGGCCGGCGCCATCGGTAAGGCTCCCCAGATGAAGCAGCGGCTGATGGACATGTATTTCACCGAGGGCGCCGACCTGTCGGATCCGGAGGTGCTGGTCGCGGCCGCCACCTCCATCGGCCTCGACGCGGCGGACGTCCGCCAGAAGCTTGCGAACGACATTGACGTCGACAAGGTCGAGGCTGCGGCCAGTGCAGCAAAGGAAGCCGGCATCGACGGCGTGCCGACCTACATCCTCGGCGGCGTGGCCGCGGTCAGCGGCGCGCAGGCGCCGGAGGTTTTGGCCAACGCTATCGAGCAGATCGCGGTCAACCGCGAAACGTTCCTCGCCGAGCAGCAACGCGCCGCGGGCCGCTAGGGTCTGATTCAACTTCGTTGAATCAGACCCGTCGCTCTTTCTCTTGCTTGAGCATGATCCTTTCCGAAAACCGCTTCACACTTTTCGGGATCATGCTCTAGTCCGGTCGCACGAAGCGCAACGCAAGCGCCAGAATTGCGGCCGCCGCGATCCACGACCCGGCAGCCCTCACCGCGATCCGCGCCCACAGCGGCCGCGCGTATCGCGTGGTCTGCCACATCGCGATCAGGAACATCGTGGCGCCGACCGCCGTGCCGGCGAGCGTCCGGTTGGCTTCGCTGATCGACAGCGCCTCGGGCGGCGAGTCGAGCGCGATCGCAATCCCGAGCACGCCCGCAAGCGCAATCCCGATGCGGACCGACAGCGGCCACGCCAGCGCGACCAGAACGCCCGATAGAACGGCGATGCCCAGAATGGTCTCGTTGGCGTAGAGCGGCACCGCCCCCGAAACCATCACGGCGATCCCCGCCGCGATGCCCAACCCAAAGCCGATGACGGGCGGCCAGCCCCATCGCGTCTGGCTGCCCACCATCAGGCCCATCGCCAGCACCGCCATCGCATGATCGATCACGAACAGCGGATGCAGCGCACCACCCGCGAAGCCCGTGAGCCCAAGCGGCGGCGGATGGGCCAAAGCCGGCGTCGCCGCCAGGCCAGGCAACGCCAAGCAAGCCAGAACTGCAAAAACCGGGATTACAGCGCCCCGCATGTCGTCCACTATAGCGATCTCAAAAAGCCTGCCATCCCGAGGAAGCGAAATGCCCGTCACCATCAGTGCCATTGACGTCATTCACGTGCGGATCCCGCTCGACACCTGGGCGCCGCCTCCGCTGTTCGCCGGCCGGCCGCGCACCCATGTCGAGGCGCTCTATGTCAAAGTGAAATGCAGCGATGGCACGATTGGCTGGGGCGAGGCCTTCGGCTCGAGCGGCACCTTGGTGGTCGCGGCCTATGACAATTGGATCCGGCAGCTTGCGGTCGGCAAGGATCCGACCGATCCGAACCTGCTTCCCACCATGGAGCGGCTATTGCACGGCCTCGGTCGCGCCGGTCCGGTGATGCATGCACTGAGCGGCCTCGACATCGCGCTGTGGGACATCCGCGGCAAGCTCGAACGCGCGTCGGTGTCGAAGCTGCTGGGCGGACCGAAGCGCAAGCGCGTCGAGACCTATGCGTCGCTTCTGCAATACGCCGGCGATGTCGAGCACGTGAAGCGCAACACCGCTCGCGCCTTGGAGCGCGGCTATCGCCACATCAAGCTGCATGAGCGCACCGCCGAGGCCGTCGCCGCGGCCCGCTCGGTCACCGGGCCGGCGATCCCAATCAAGGTCGACACCAATTGCGGCTGGACGCCTGGCGAAGCCGAAAAGCCGGTCGCCGCGATGAAACCGTCGAATCCGTATTGGGTCGAGGAGCCGATCTGGCCTCCGGAGGATTTTGAATCGGCGGCCAAGCTCCGCAAGGCCACTGGCATGCCGCTCGCGATGGGCGAGAACGCGACGAGCCCAAGCGATTTCCGCAAAATGATTGCGGCCGGTGCTACCGACTATGTGCAGCCGTCTATCGTCAAAATCGGCGGCATCACGCAACTCTTCCGCATCGCGACCGAGTCCGAGAAGTCCGGCATCACCTGCGTGCCCCATGCTTTCTTCTTCGGCCCGGGCTATCTCGCAACGCTGCACTGTATCGCCTCGAAAGACCGCGATGCGCCGCTGGAGCGGCTGTTCGCCGATGTGGCTTTTGTCCCCTACACGAAGACGGTGCCGGACGTGAACGGCGCGGTCGACGTGCCGGACCGGCCCGGACTTGGCGCCGATCCAGAAGAGGATGAGTTGTTGAAATACCGCGTCTGACAACAACAAACGCCGTTCGGGAGAAAAGTCCATGACCTTCGTGAGCAGGCGGCAGCTCGCCACCGGTGCTGCTGCGTTATGTCTTGCGGGTGCTTCTTCCTTGCGCGCGCAAGACGCTTACCCGCAACGTCCGGTGAAGCTGATCGTGCCGTATGCACCGGGCGGCGGGACCGACGTGTTCTCGCGGCTGCTCGCGGCGCAAATGGAGAAAGAATTCGGCCAGCCGCTTGTCATCGACAACCGTGCCGGTGGCGCCAGCACCATCGGCACCCGCGCCGTCGCCGATGCGGCGGGCGATGGTTACACCATCGGCATGGTCGACTCTGCCTTCGTCACCAATCCCGGCCTGCTCGGCGAGAAGCTTCCCTACGACACGCGAAAGGATTTCATCCCGGTGTCGCTGCTTTCACGCACGCAGCTCGTGCTCGCGGTGCCCGCGGCCTCGCCGTTCAAAACCGCGAAGGAATTGGTCGACTACGCCAAGGCCAATCCCGGCAAGCTGACCTTTGCATCGGCCGGCATCGGCACCGGCATTCACCTCGCCGGCGAACAATTCCGCCAGGTCGCCGGCATCCAGATCGTCATTGTCCCCTATCGCGGCGGCGCGCCGGCGCTGGCCGATTTCCTCGCCGGCAAGGTCGACTTCACCTTCGGCGCGGTGCCGTCGATCAAGTCCTACATTGAAGCTGGAAACGCGCGCGGGCTTGGCGTCACGCGCGGACGCGCGCCACAGCTTCCGGGCATCCCTGGCATGGACGAGATCGGCTACGGCAGCGTCGACTCCGCAAGCGAGATGGGCCTGGTCGTACCCGCTTCGACCCCCGCCCCGATCGTCGAGAAGCTGCAGCGCATCTCGGCCACGACAGTGAAGGACGCGGTGTTTCGCGAGAAGCTTCTGGCGCGCGGCTTTCAACCGATCGGCACCTCGACCGATGAATTTCGCAGCCACGTCGACCGCGAGATCGACAAATGGGTGAAGATTATCGCGGCCGGCAACATCAAGCCGGAATGACGGTGCTGTTTTCCGCTCGCGGCTGACTTCGCTCACGCAGCCGGCTGACGAACGGGCGCGCCGTGCGTCTTCGGCACCTTGCTGGCGTAGGTTTCGACGATGCTGTCGGTTACAGGCGTTTCAATCAAAGCCTCGTCCGAGTAGCGCGAAGAGGCCGGATCAGCGGCGATGCGCTTGCGCAGCCTTCGGATCCACCAGAAGCGCCAGCCCCAACGCGACCATTCGAAGGTTATTTCCACCGCGCGTCGTGGGTAGAACGTGAACGGATTCTCGATAGGGTATCCGGCCCGGCGCTGCGTCCGCACCTTACGGCGTCCAATTCCGCACTGCAGGGGGTGCAGCCCTTCAATGCTTGTAGCCCCCGAAAAAATGGTTGCGCCATTGGCGACCTTCCCCAGGCCGACCACGCTTGCCGCCGCGCGGCGCAGGATGGTCTCGATGTGGTCTCTGGAATAGTAGCGCTCCCACGCGTCGTTGTAGGCTTGCGTCCACTCTTCCTGGCTCATCCGTGGATGATCGGTGCACGGATGTTCGAGATCGTATTTGTTCAGATCCGGCTCCAAACGGGTGCCGGAAACGTAGAGCTTCTTGTGATCCTCGGAACCCGGAAGCGGCGTGAGATAGAAGAACTCAAGCAGATCGACCGGCAGTTCCTTCTTGATGATCTCGATATCGCGGGCGATCGATTGAGGCGTATCGGCCGGGAAACCGAGAATATAGCCGGCATGGGTGGAAATTCTGAACCGCCGCCAGGCGAGCAGCATCTCGCGGTATTCCCAGATTTTGTTCTGGCGTTTTTTGGCCGCCATCAGGGATTCTGGGTTGATGTTCTCGAGCCCAATGAAGACCGATCGGCAGCCCGCTCGCGCAGCCTTCTCGATGAAGCCGGGGATGCGGTAACTCAGCGTATCGACCTGCAGCACCAGTGAAATCCCGAATCCCTGCCGCACTCGCAAGTCGGCGAGACGGTCGAGGATCGACTCCCAGTTCTTGTTGCGGGCAAAGTCGTCATCGGTCACGAAAAAACGTGTGATGCCTTGCGCAGCGTTGGCACGCACGATCGCCTCGACGTCATCCGCCGTGCGATAGCGCGATTTGCGGCCTTGCACATTGATGATGGTGCAGAACGAGCATTGAAACGGGCAACCGCGTCCGGCGTCGAAGGTCGACGACCTCATATAGACCCGCTCGCAAATATCGCGCGGCAGGATCGGCAGGCTTGCGCCCTCCAGGCCCGGCAGATCGTGGAGGTGATTGTACACGCGCTTGGGCGAACCGCGATCGATGTCCTGCAGCAATTCGTGCAGACGACCTTCGGCTTCGCCGGCATAAAGCGTGACCCCGAGCTCAAGTGCCTCGTCGAGATCGGGTGGCAACTCGGGCAGCATCGATATGCAGCCGCTCACATGAAAACCGCCGATGACGACCGGCAAGCCGCTGGCGCGAAATTGCCGCGCCAGATCGAGTGCTCTCGGAAACTGGTTCGACTGGACGCCAACCAGCCCAATCAGACCCTGCCCGGCCTTTCGCAGGCGCTTGACGATGCCCCGGACGTCAATGACCGTGTTGCATTCGTCGTATCCCTCCAATTCGATCTTCACATCAGGCCCGAGAGCATGCGCCGACGCGCATTCGGCAAAAGCACCATAGACACTGGCGAGGCTGTTCGAGGGGATCCCCGAGCGATGCCACTGAATGACGTAGCCGTCCCCGTCGTAATGCGACGGCTTGATCAGAACGACCAGGAAACGTCGGGTGGACGTTTCGACAGCGGTTGGTGCCATATGTTCGTTCGTCCCTTAACCTGCTGCCCGCGGCTAAGCTTTAGCTGACGTCAATCAAGCGGCCCGTCGGCAAATGATAGCATCTTCCGGCCCGAGATGCGGACGAGTCTCGCGACGCTACCTTTTTACCCGCAAACCATAACACGACCAAGCCCGCCTTGACCGGCCACCGCGCCCGGCGCGACACTGTCCAAAATCAAAATATCAACTGTTGGGAGGTCACCGTGTCGAAGTCTGACAATCCGCGCGGTATGGGTCGCCGCAATTTCTTGAAAGGCGCCGCCCTGGCCGGCACCGCCGCCGTGGCAGTGGCGCCGACCGCCGAAGCCGCCGTGCCGGTTGCAAAATTGAAGGCGCCAGGACCTGGTCCGCGGCAAATCGCTGTCGAAACCACGGCTCCGGTCAAGGATCCGGCCACGCAGTCGTCGAGCGGCGGCGACTTCATGGTGGACGTCTTCAAGACGCTCGACATCGAATACCTGGCGATGAACTGCGCCTCGAGCTTCCGCGGCCTGCACGAGGCCGTGCTCAATCACAACAACAACAAACCGGAAATCCTCACCTGTCCGCATGAGGAAATCGCGGTGGCGATGGGACACGGCTACGCCAAGATCGAAGGCAAGCCGATGGCCTTCATCTGCCACGGCGTCGTGGGCCTGCAGCACGCCACGATGGCGATGTACAACGCCTGGTGCGACCGCGCGCCGGTCTACTGCATGGGCGGCAACATCGTCGAAGCCGACAAGCGCATGCCGGGCGCCGAATGGGTGCATTCGGCAATCGACATCGGCGCGCTGACGCGCGACTTCACCAAGTGGGACGATCAGCCCACGTCACTCCAGCATTTCGCTGAATCGGCCGTGCGCGCCTACCGGGTCGCAATGACGCCGCCGATGGCTCCGGTGCTGCTGTCGCTCGACGCCGAACTCCAGGAAAATCCGATCAAGGATGCAGAGACGCTGCACATTCCGAAGCTCGGCAAGATGATGGCGCCTGTCGGCGATTCCGGCTCGCTTGCCGAAGCCGCGAAGCTGCTGGTGGCTGCCGAGAACCCGGTGATCATCTGCGACCGCCTGGCGCGAACGCCGGCCGGCATGGAGCGGCTGGTCGAGCTTGCCGAAACCCTGCAATGCGCGGTGATCGACAACGCCGGCCGCATGAACTTCCCGTCGCGGCATCCGCTCAACATGAGCTTCCGCCGCGGCCCGGTTCTGGCGCAAGCCGACGTGATCCTGGCGATCGAGATGAACGACCTCTGGGGCGTGTTGAACCAGTTCAGCGACCGGATCGAGCGCAGCTACCGGCGCGTCGCCAAGAAGGACGCCAAGCTCGTCACGCTCGGCACCCGCGACATGCTGATCCGAGCAAACTATCAGGACTTCTCGCGCTACCAGGACGTCGACCTGGCGATCACCGGCGACGGCGAAGCCTCGCTGCCGGCGCTGACCGAGCAAGTGAAGAAGCTCGTCGACGATGGCCGCAAGAACGCGTTCGAGGCGCGCGGCAAGAAGCTCGCCGCGGCGCGGCTGGCGATGATGGACCAGGCCCGCTCCGAAGCGACGATCGGCTGGGACGCGAGCCCGATCACCACGGCGCGGATGTGCGCCGAGGTCTACGCGCAGATCAAGGACGAGGACTGGTCGCTGGTCGGCAACGCCATTCGCAACGTGTGGCCGCACCGGCTGTGGGACATGAAGAAGTCCTATCAGTGGAACGGCGGCGCCGGCGGTGCCGGCATCGGCTACAACCTGCCCGCCTCGATCGGCGCGGCGCTCGCCAACAAGAAGCACGGCCGCCTTACCGTGGCGTTTGGCGGCGATGGCGATTTCAACTTCGTGCCGGGCGCGCTGTGGACCGCGGCGCATCACCAGATTCCGATCCTCTATATCGTGCACAACAACCGCGCCTATCATCAGGAGCTGATGTACCTGCAGGCGATGGCGGCGCGTCATGCCCGCGGCATCACCAACACGCGCATCGGCACGACGCTGACCGACCCCAACATCGACTACGCCACCGTGGCGAAAGGCTACGGCATATACGGCGAAGGACCGATCACAGACCCCAAGGACCTTGCGCCGGCGATCAAACGCGCGCTCGCAGTGGTCAAGAGCGGCGCACCCGCCTTGATCGATGTCGTGACTGATCCGCGGTGATGGGGAGAGATATGATGTCGAAAGCTGTCTTGATCGGCGCACTCAGCGTGCTCGCCCTCACCGCGGCGGCGCGAGCCCAGGATGCGCCGAAGGGCGATGTCGCCCATGGCAAGCAGGTCTTTGTGGCCGTCGGCTGTTACTACTGCCACGGCCGCTCTGGCCAGGGCGGCGCGCTGAACTATCCGGCGCCGGCGCTCGCCAAGACCGAGGTTCCGTTCGAGGGCTTCAAAGGCGTGCTGCGGCAGTCGTTGCGGGACATGCCGGCCTATGTCGAAGCGGTGCTGCCCGACCAGGACGTTGCCGACATCTACGCGTTCCTACAGAGCCTTCCGGGACGACGACCGGCCAAGGACATCGCGATCCTGAACAACTGATTGGGCGCACCATCGCGCCCATGCGTTCCGCCCCATGCGTTCCCGCCTGAGCCACATGAGCCTGGCGCGCTGCGCACGCCCAGCCATTCCCGGAAATTTCCATGGGCCTCGGCTTCGTCCGGGGAGTGCGGAAGCGGCTTGGTCGAGATGCCTGTAGGTGGGGTTCGCATTTGAAAATTGGGGTATGGCCTGCCGCGCTTCGGAGCGCGATCGTGGCGGCCGTTTCGCTGTGCTGTAGCCGGCAGTTGCCCGCCCAGGAGCAGGCCTCTTCGTTTCCCTCACGCCCCGTGCAGGTCGTCGTGCCGTTCGCGGCCGGCGGATCGAGCGACGTGGTCATGCGGCTCCTGGCACAGACAGTCAGCAAAAACTGGAACCAACCTGTCGTGATCGACAACCGCGTGGGCGCCACTGGCGCCATCGCCGGCGAATTTGCGGTCCGGCAGCCTGCCGACGGCTACACGCTGCTCAACGCGGCGCCGACCTCGCACACCGCGTTGCGGGCGCTGCGCCGCGACCTCCCTTATAATCCGATGACCGACCTCACGCCGGTGACGCTGCTGGTCATTGCGCCGATGATGCTGGTGGTGAATCCCAACAAGGTGCCAGCCCACACCGTGCAGGAGCTGATCGCCTATCTGAAGCAGAATCCCGGCAAAGTGACCTACGCCAGCACCGGCATCGGCAGCGTGGCCCATCTCTCGGTCGAGCTGTTCAAGCTGCTCACCGGCACCGATATGGTTCACGTGTCCTATCGCGGCAATGCCCCGGCACTGAACGACCTGCTCGCCGGCAATGTCGATCTGACCATCGACGTCTCGTCATCGGTCGCGAGCCATCTCGCGTCGGGCGCGCTGCGTTCGCTTGGCGTCACCACGGCCAAGCGCACCTCTTTCTATCCCGAGATGCCGACCGTGGCCGAGACCGTTCCCGGCATGCAGGCCTTCAGCTGGAACGGCATCGTGATGCGCAGTGGCACGCCTCCTGCGATCGTGGAGAAGGTTGGCCGTGAATTCGCCAACGCGGTGCAGCAGCCTCAGGCGAAGGACGCGCTTGCGCGCATCCTCATGGAGCCGGTCGGCAGTTCGCCCGCGGAGTTCCGGAACCTGATCGAGGAAGACTCCGCGCGCTGGGAGCGCGTGGTCAAAGCCATCAATCTCAATCCAGAACAAAAATAATCGGGAGTTGAAAATGGAATTCGGCGTCTTCGATCACGTCGATCGATCGGGTGCACCACTTCGGCAATTCTTCGAGGAACGCATCCAGATCGCGCAGGCTTACGAACGCCACGGCTTCTACTGCTACCACATCGCCGAGCACCACTTTACGCCGCTCGGCATGGCTGCCTCGCCCGGCATCTTCCTCGCGTCGGTGGCACAGCGCACCACGACGCTGCGGTTCGGCCCCCTCGTCTACATTCTGCCGTTCTATCACCCGCTGCGGCTCGCCGAGGAGATCTGCATGCTCGATCAGCTCAGCGGTGGAAGGCTCGAGCTCGGCATCGGCCGTGGCATCTCGCCCGTCGAGGCGGGCTATTACGGCGAGTCCACCGATTTCAAGGAGTCGCGGCAAACGTTCGCCGAAACCTGGCAGATCATGAAGGACTCGTTCACGAAAAAGCGCGTCACCGTGCAGGGCCAATACCGGACTGCCACGGACGTGCCGATCGAGCTCGAGACGCTGCAGAAGCCCCATCCGCCGCTGTGGATGGGCGTGAGCTCGCTCGAGAACGCCGAGCAGGCCGCGCGCGCCAACATGAATTTCGTGGCGATCCAGCGGCCGTCAGAAATGCGCGCGCGCGTCGAGCGCTACAAGGAGACCGCGCGACAGAACGGCGGGCTCGATCCGAAGATCAAGATGGGTATGAATGTGTTCGTCGTGGTCGGCGACACCGATGCCGAAGCACAGAAGCTCGCCGACCGCGCCTACAAGGTCTGGCACCACAGCTTCCACTATCTCTATCACTTGCACGGTCGTTCTCCGGTGCACGGTGAGCGCGCGGACAACTTCCCCGATGTGGTACAGCGCGAACTCGGTATCGCAGGCTCGCCGCAGACTGTCCTCGACGTGCTGTCACGACGGATAGAAGAGTCTGGCAGCAATTATCTGATGTGCCAGATGGTGTTCGGCGACATGAGCCTCGCGGAGTCGCTGCATTCCATCGGATTGTTTGCGAAGAAGGTGATGCCCGAACTCAAGGCATCGGCCAGAACGCGGGCGATGGCTTAGACAGAGACGGTTCTCCAGTACCTGTATTTGCGGACGCCACCCGGGCATTCCCGGAAACGGAGGCCAGTAGCCGGCTCATTGTCCTTGGGGCTAATGTACGGGCGGCCTTTCCTAGGGCAACATAGGACGCTATCCGGGCTCGGCGCGGCGGCCGCAGCACGAACATCCACCCCGCCACGTCTGCTTCGGCTTTGTTCAATCGCGTCAATGGGTCGGCGCCCTTTGGGGTGCCGGTGGGGTCGATGGGCAAGCGGAAAGGAGCGGCAAGACCGGCGCGGAAACCCGTGCGAACGGGCGCGCAAACTGCGCGTCCGATGTCGGTGGCACGGCGAGCGGCAGGCGAAGCTGGCCTCGCGCCGCCTGAGCTGCGCTGGATCTACGACACGGCACCGATCGGGCTCGCCTTCCTGTCTCCCGATTGCCAGTATTTGCAGATCAATCAGCGGCTGACCGACATCTGCGGCATCTCGGTGGAGGGCCACCTCGGCCACACTGTCCGCGAAATGGTCCCGAATATCGCCGGTCAGGTGGAGCAGCTCGTACGATCCATCGTCGAAAGCGGCAAGCCGATCACAGGCATCGAGGTCAATGGACAGCGCGCGGACGGCGTCGGCGCCGACCGCGCCTGGCTGACGAACTGGTACCCGCTTAAAGGACCAGGCGGCCGCGTGGTCGGCGTCAATGTCGCGGCCGAGGAAATTACCGAACGCAAGCGCGCACAAGCCGCGGTGATCGCAAGCGAACAGCGCTACCGGGCGCTGGCCCAGGCCACCTCGTCGCTGGTGTTGACCGCGACCTTGGACGGACAATTCATCGAGTCGCCCGGATGGTGCGCTTTCACCGGCCAGTCGCCAGATGAAATCCGCGGCTCGGGATGGCTGGCCGCGGTGCATCCCGGCGACCGCGACCGGGCGCGCGATGTCTGGCAACGGTCGGTCCGGCAGAAATCGCCGTTCGAGGTCGAGTACCGCATCCGGCAGCACGACGGTGTCCACATCTGGCATCAGGTGCGCGCCAACGCGGTTCTGGAAAACAACGGCACGGTCCGCGAATGGGTGGGCATCTGCGTCGATATCGATAACAAAAAGCAGACCGCCGAGCGACGGGAAAGCGATCTGCATCGCACGGAAACCTACCTCGCGGAGGCAGAGAAGCTCAGCCACACCGGCTTCTGGTCCAGGAAAACGAAGACCGGCGAGATATTCTGGTCGCCGGAAGAGTGGAATATCTTCGCTATCGATCCGGCAGTGACGACGCCATCACTCGACTTGGTCCGTGAACGGGTCCATCCGGAAGACCGCGCCCTGTTCGATGAAGCGAGCGCACGAGCCATACGAGAAAAAAGGCCTTACGACATCTCCTATCGCGTGGTGCTGCACGACGGCACGGTCAAGAACATCCACACCGTCTGCAGTCTGGTGCTCGACGAGACCGGCGAAGTGGCCGAGCTCGTCGGTGCAACGATCGACGAGACCGAACGCGTCCGCGCCACCGCAGCCCTCCAGGAGGCGCAGGCGGAGCTCGCGCGGGTCGCGCGGCTGACGACGATGGGCGAGTTGGCCGCTTCGATCGCGCATGAAATCAATCAGCCGCTCGCCGCAGTGGTGGCCAACGGCAACGCCGCGCTCCGATGGCTCGACCGTGCCACGCCCGATCTGGCAGAAGCCAAGGACGCGCTCGAAGGTGCGATCCAGGAGGGTAATCGCGCGAGCGAGGTGATCGGCCGCATCCGCGCATTTCTCAGAAACCGGAAACCCGACTACGTCGCAACCGACATCAACGAGGCCATCCGCGAGGTGCTGGCGCTCACCATGAACACGCTGCGCCAGCGCAATGTCATAGTGAAGACCTCCTTGCCGAGCGAGGTGCCGCCTGTGCTCGGTGACCGCGTCCAGTTGCAGCAGGTCATCATGAACCTGGTGATCAACGGCGCGGACGCCATGAATTCGGTCACGGACCGTTCGCGCGTCCTGCGGATCGGATCGCAACTTGACGGTACGGACAATGTGCTGGTGGTCGTCGGGGACACCGGCACCGGCATCGACGAAGCCGTCAAGAATCGCGTGTTCGACCCGCTGTTCACGACCAAGAGCACCGGGATGGGCATGGGGCTGCCAATCTGCCGAGGCATCGTCCAATCCCATGGCGGACGGCTCTGGGCCGCGCCCGCAAAGGCGCACGGAACCGAATTTTGCTTCACCCTGCCGGTTGCGCCCGGCTAGGACACATGCATGGCGGCCATTCCGAAGCCATCTCAGGACAATGAAGCAACCGTCTTCGTCATCGACGACGATGCCGGCGTGCGGGCTTCGTTGCAGACGCTGCTTCGGTCGGTCGGCCTGCGGGTGAATACGTTCGGCTCCACAGACGAGTTCCTCGCGGGCCGGATGCCTGACGCGCCGAGTTGCATCGTCCTGGACGTCCGCCTGCCGGGTGTGAGCGGGCTGGATTTCCAGGCCAAGCTCATCCAGTCCAGCATCCAGATTCCGGTCATCTTCATCACCGGGCATGGCGATATCCCGATGACGGTGCGGGCGATGAAGGCCGGCGCCGTGGAATTCCTGCCGAAGCCGTTCCGCGACCAGGATCTTCTGGATGCGGTCCAGGTCGGGCTCGACCGTGACCGCGTGCGGCGCGAAAACGACAGGGCGACAGCGAACCTCATGTCCGCCTATCAGACGCTGACCGCCCGCGAACAGCAGGTGATGGCCCTCGTCACGTCCGGCCTGATGAACAAGCAGGTTGCCGCCGACATCGGCGTGAGCGAAGTCACCGTCAAAGTCCACCGCGGCAACGTCATGCACAAGATGGGAGCGAAATCGTTCGCCGATCTGGTGCGAATGGCGGACACACTCGGCATCCGGCAGACCAAGCCCTAGCTCCATACACTTAAGTATAGTTCCGTTAGCCTTTCTGGCATTGGACCGCGCTGCAAGCATCGTGGCGGCATCGGCCGAATCCCCTCATATTTGTACAAAAGCCGAGAGGATCGTTCCTTGCCTCAAAAAAACACGCCGATGATTTCGATTGTTGACGACGATGAAGCTGTTCGCGATGCAACCAAAGCGTTGATAAGGTCGCTGGGCTATCGCGCAGCCACGTTCTCGTCAGCGGAAGAGTTTCTCGGCTCAAACCGGGTGCAAGAAACGTCGTGCCTGATCTCGGACGTCCACATGCCGGGGCTTAACGGCATCGAACTTCAGGAACGGCTGGCCGCCGGCGGCCACCGCATACCAATCATCTTCATTACGGCGTTTCCGGACGACCAGGTGCGGGACCGCGCCATGCGGTCCGGAGCAATCTCCTTCATGAGCAAGCCCTATAGCGAAGCGAACCTGATCGTCTGTCTTGATCGCGCGCTCAATGCCGCGTGACGGCTGGCCCGAGCCACCGCATATTGCCACCCGCATATCGCCGATATCCCCCTAAACCTTCGGATAGGACAGTGTCCCTTTCGATAAGCGGGCACGCCGGACGTACAATGGAGCGCTCACATTCGCGCTCGTAGTCTCGCGGTCAATCGACAACAAGATCAGACCGGGAGACGACAATGATACGGATCGCTATTGCCGCCGCACTCGCTTCGTTCGTCGTCTATGACGCTGCCGTGGCACCGGCCTCGACCGGACCCAACGAGACGATCGAGCAGCCTCGCGGCGTGAAAGGCGACCGCCTCCCCGTTCTCCCGGCGGGCACGAACTGCGCCGACGCCGCGTGGCCGTACTACAGGGGCGACTGCGTGCGCGGCCGCCAGCCGTCGGACCAAGGGCCCGCGGCTCGAGTTGTGCGGATCGTCGCAGCCGACCGCACGCCGCCCGGCGACATCTCTCCTTCGTTCGCGAACTAGCAGCTTCGATCGTTCAATCGCAGGGGTCTATCATGTCACGCCTGAGCATCCACACGACCGTCGCTCTCGCCGCCACGCTCGTAGCCAGCACCGCCGCTCATGCAGAACCGCTCGGCTATGCTCCGTGGTTCGGCCAGCAAGGCCCGATCTTCCAGCAGATCACGCCGGACCGCGAGGACGCCGAAATGACCAAAGAGCTGCCAGACCGGTTCCGGCGGCAGATCGTCAACTACCAGACCCGCGAAGCGCCGGGCACGATCGTCATCGATACGCCGCACACGCGGCTCTACTACGTGCTCGGCGGCGGCAAGGCCATCAGCTACGGCATTGGTGTCGGCCGTGACGGCTTCACCTGGTCCGGCGTGCAGTCGATCGCACGCAAGTCCGAATGGCCCGACTGGATCCCGCCCGAAGAGATGTTGCAACGGCAACCCTATCTGCCGCGCTTCATGGCCGGCGGCCCGTCCAATCCTTTGGGCGCCCGCGCGATGTATCTCGGTAATACAGTCTATCGCATCCACGGCACCAATGCTCCCGAGACGATCGGTTCGCATGTCTCGAGCGGATGTATCCGCATGGTCAACGAGGATGTGATTGATCTCTACAACCGCGTGAACGTCGGAACCAAGGTCATCGTCCTGCCTGACAGGCCGCGCCTCGAAGCGAAGGTTCCGCATGCCGCACCGCCGCAGGCTCAAGCGCGCTTGAGCGTGGCAGGCGCCAATTCGGTTCGGCCCTTCAGTCTCTACTAGGAAGTCTTTCATCGCGGCCCCGGTCCACCCCCCCCAACCCCACCGACCAGGTTCGCGCGCGGCTGGCTCTCCCCCCGAGCCAGCCGCATTTTTTTGACGTCCAGGGAAGATCGCGCGCTTCTACACCAATATACGAACGTCTAGCGCGCCGATCGTTTTGGGTAGCAGCAGCTTCCCTATGTTCAATAGAGCGATGAAGAGCGCCGAACTAACATGCTGCATCAAACGTCGAACAGCATGATTGGGATCGCATTCAAGACGATCAGCATGGCAGGGAGACTACAGATGGACTCGACGCTCCTGCGCGCCCGCGGCGCCACGCACCTCAAGATCGTCCTGGTTTCGCTCGCGGCAGCGATTGTCGTCGTCGTTGTCGGCATCAACGCCCGCACGAGCAGCTTCGACACAGCCGCCACCGCAACCGGCCCGGCGGTCGTCAAAGCCGTCCCCACGCCGGCCTATGCCGGCAAGGATGGCGCGACGATCCGCTGAGAACATTCTTTTCCAGAAGTTCAGTACGAAGCAGGCAGCCCAGCCCCCCGAACCCAGCCTGCTTTGGAACGGCCCCGCCTCCTCCCCCCGAGGCGGGGCCACTTCTTTTCTGGACGGCGCGTCAGGCCGATGCTTTCTGCTTTTGCGCGGCTGGCGCGGTTGTCTTCGCCTGCCCGGCGATCCGCACGAGATTGCGCAGCACCGCCGTGGTGCCGTGCAGCCGTTGCGCGGGCTTCTCCCAGTCGTAGAACAGCACGACCTTCATGTCCGGCCGCACCTTGGCCGAAGCGCCCTGCTTGCTGATAAAGGCAATCAGGCCCTCCGGATTGGCGAAGGCGTTGTCGCGGAATTGCAGCACCGCACCCTTGGGACCAGCCTCGATCTTCTCGACATTGGCTTTGCGGCACAACGCCTTGATGGCGACGATCTTGAGCAGATGCTCGACCTCGTCCGGCAGCGGCCCGAAGCGGTCGACGAGCTCGGCGCCGAACGCCTCGATGTCCTGGTCTTCTTCGAGATCGGCGAGCCGCCGGTAGAGCGCGAGCCGCACCGAAAGATCGGCGACATAGTCCTCTGGGATCAGCACCGGTGTGCCGATGGTGATTTGCGGCGACCAGCGGTCGGCGACCGGCTCGGCGATGCCAGCCTTGAGCGACGTGACGGCCTCTTCCAGCATCTGCTGGTAGAGCTCGAACCCGACCTCCTTGATGTGGCCGGACTGCTCGTCGCCCAGGAGATTGCCGGCGCCGCGGATGTCGAGATCGTGCGAGGCGAGCTGGAAGCCCGCCCCGAGCGTGTCGAGCGACTGCAGCACCTTGAGGCGGCGCTCGGCCTGCGGCGTGATCTTCTTTTTCTCCGGCAGCGTGAACAGCGCATAGGCGCGAAGCTTGGAGCGCCCGACGCGGCCGCGGAGCTGATAGAGCTGCGCCAGGCCGAACATGTCGGCGCGGTGCACGATCAGCGTGTTGGCGGCCGGAATGTCGAGCCCGGACTCGACGATGGTGGTCGACAGCAGCACGTCGAACTTGCCGTCGTAGAAGGCCGACATGATGTCTTCCAGCACCTGCGGCGGCATCTGGCCGTGCGCCACCGTGACCTTCACCTCGGGCACGTGCTTCTCGAGGAAGTCCTTGGCGCCGGCGAGGTCCTCGATGCGCGGGCAGACATAGAACGACTGCCCTCCCCGGTAGCGCTCGCGCAGCAGCGCCTCGCGCACCACGATCGGATCGAACGGCGACACGAAAGTGCGCACCGCAAGGCGATCGACCGGCGGCGAGGCGATGATCGAAAGATCGCGCACGCCGGTGAGCGCCAATTGCAGCGTCCGCGGGATCGGCGTCGCGGTCAGCGTCAGCACATGGACCTCGGCACGCAGCGCCTTGAGCCGCTCCTTGTGGGCGACGCCGAAGTGCTGCTCCTCGTCGACGATGACGAGCCCCAGGTCCTTGAACTTGATGGCCTTGCCAAGAAGCGCATGGGTGCCGACCACGATGTCGATGCCGCCGTCGGCGATACCCTTCTTGACCCGCGCTAGTTCGGTCGAAGTGACGAGACGCGACGCCTGCCCCACCTGCACGGGGAAGCCGCGAAAGCGCTCGCTGAACGTCTTGGCGTGCTGGCGCGCCAGCAGCGTGGTCGGCACCACCACGGCGACCTGCTTGCCGTTCATCACGGTGTCGAAGGCCGCGCGCAACGCCACCTCGGTCTTGCCGAATCCGACGTCGCCGCAGATCAACCGGTCCATCGGCCGGCCGGTGGCGAGATCGTCGAGGGTTGCGTCGATCGCGGACTGCTGATCCTCGGTTTCTTCGTAGGGGAAGCCCGCGGCGAACTCGTCCATCGCGCCCGACGGCGGCACGAGCTTCGGCGCCTCACGCAATTTACGCTCGGCCGCGATCTTGATCAGCTCATGGGCGATCTCGCGGATGCGGTTCTTCATCCGCGCCTTGCGGGTCTGCCAGCCGGTGCCGCCCAGGCGATCGAGCTCGGCGCCGGTGTCCTCGGAGCCGTAGCGCGACAGCAGTTCGATGTTCTCGACCGGCAGGTAGAGCTTGGCACCCTCGGCGTACTGGATCTCCAGGCAATCGTGCGGCGCCCCGGCCGCCTCGATGTTCTGCAGGCCGACGAAGCGGCCGATACCGTGGTCGACGTGCACCACGAGGTCGCCGGTCGAAAGGCTCGTCACTTCGGCGATGAAATTCTCGGCGCGCTTGGATGCCCTTCGCGGCCGGACGAGACGATCGCCCAGAATGTCCTGCTCGCCGATCACGGCCGCGTCGGCGGTTTCAAATCCAGTCTCAAGACCCAGCACGGCGAGCGCCACCTGGGGCTTGGGCAGCCCTAGCGCGTCAGTCCATGAGCCGACGTTCGTGAGATTGTGCAGCCCGTGCTCGGCGAGCACATGCTTCATGCGCTCGCGGGCGCCCTCGCTCCACAGCGCGATGACCACGCGCTTGCCGTCGGCCTGCAGCGCCATCACGTGCTTGGTGACGGCATCAAACACGCCCGCGGCGTTGTCGGTGCGCTCGGCGGCGAAGTTCTTTCCCTGATGCGTACCGACATCGACATGGGCTGCGCCGCCGTCCGGCACCGCGAACGGCGTCAGCCGCGCCAGCGCCGACGTGCCGAGCCGCTCGTTCCATTCCGCCTCGGGCAAATAGAGCTTGTCCGGCGGCAACGGCTTATAGGGCACGCTTTCGGCCGCGAGCGGCTCCTTGCGCGCCTCGTAGTAGTCGGCGATCTGCGTGATGCGCTCGCGGGCGGCGTCCTCGACCAGGTTCTCCAGGATCACTGGCGCGCCCGGCAGATAGTCGAACAGCGTGTCCATGCGGTCATGGAACAGCGGCAGCCAGTGCTCCATGCCGGCATGGCGGCGGCCTTCGCTCACGGCTTCGTACAGAATGTCGTCGGGCCCGGCGGCGCCGAACGCCGCCACGTAGCCGGTGCGAAATTTGCGAATGGTGTCGGTGGTGAGCTGGAATTCGGCGACCGGCACCAGATCGAGCCCGCGCATGTCCATCACGCTGCGCTGGTTCTCGGGATCGAAACTTCTGATCGTTTCAATCGTGTCGCCGAAGAAATCGAGCCGCACCGGCAGGTCCATCCCGGGCGCGAACAGGTCGAGGATGCCGCCCCGCACCGCATAATCCCCCGGCTCGCGCACCGTGGAGCTGCGGATAAACCCGTTCAGCTCGAGCCAGCGGATCACGCCTTCCATGCCGAGCACGTTGCCCGGCGCAGCCGACAGCGCCTGCTTGGCGATCTGGTCGCGCGACGGCACGCGCTGGAGCGCGGCGTTGACGGTGGTCAGCAGCACCGCGGGCTTTTCGCGGCCCTTGATGCGCACAAGTCGCGACAATGCGGTCATGCGCTGCGCGACGATCGCCGCGTGCGGGGACACCCGGTCGTAAGGCAGGCAATCCCAGGCCGGGAATTGCAGCACCTCGAGCCCGGGCGCGAAGAACGAAAGCTGTCGCGCCAGCGCCGCCATTCGCGGGCCGTCGCGGCAGATCACCACAGCGCTGGTGGCCGGCGCATTGGCGCGCGCCGCCACCGCCTTGGCGAGATCGGCAATGACCACGCCTTCGGCGCCGTCCGCAACGTTGGCGAGCGTCAGCGGCCGGTCAGGCGCAAGCAGTTCGGCAGGCGATTTGACAGCAGCAAGCTTGGCCATCAATTACTGCCTTGCCTTGAAATGAAACTCGCGCACGCGACGGAACATCGACGTGTCGTGATCGGCTGGGACCTCGGAGAGTCCGGTCATCCAGGACAGTAGATCCGTCTCCAGCGCATCGAGCAGATGCTCGAACTGGTCGAGCTCGGCATCGCTGAAAGCCGCGATATGCGCGTCGGCGAAGCGGCCCATGATCAGGTCGGCCTCGCGGGTGCCGCGATGCCATGACCGAAACAGCAACCTTCGCCGCCGTGGGTCGAGGCCGTCGCTCGAAATCGTGCTTCCCGTCATGCCGTCTCCAACGCCAAAAACCCGGCGGCGGCCGGGTGCGCGTTTTATATAGTTCGCAGCGGCGCCGGTGTCAGCGGCAAAGTCGCGAATGAACGCTTCGATTTTGACGAAGTTGTGGGCCAGCTACTGCGGGATCGCACCGCCGGCTTTGATCGCGGCGCCCCATTTGTCCCATTCGGACTTCACGAAGGTCGCCGCATAGGCAGGTGTCCTTCGTTCCGGCGCCACCAAGGTCGCGGCAACGCTGTCGAGTTGCTCGCGGAGCCCCTTACCCTCCATCGCCGCAACCGCGGCGCTGTTGAGCTTGGTCACAACCGCCTCAGGCGTGTTCTTCGGCACGAACAGCGCCGCCCAGGTGTAGGCCGCAACCGTCGGCAGGCCGCGCTCGGCGGCAGTCGGCAGATCGGGCAGCACGGAGGAGCGCGTGGTCGAGAGGTTCGCCAGCGCCTTGACGTTGCCGTTGTTGATGGCCTGCACCGCGGTGACGGCGATATCGCACAGGAAATCGATGCGACCCGCGATCAGATCCTGCATCGCAGGACCCGTGCCGCGATAGGGCACATGCTGGAACTTGGCGCCGATCGCCTGCTCCAGCATCACGCAGCCGAGATGCGCCGAGGAGCCGACGCCGGCCGAGCCATAGTTCAGGAGCCCGTCATTCGCTTTGGCATAGGCGATGAACTCTTCGAGGTTGTTGGCGGGCAGGTCCTTGCGCGCGATGAGAATGAGCGGGATTTCGGCCATCAACGCCACGGGGACGAAATCGTTGATCGGATCGTAGAGCGGCTTGCTGCCATAAAGCTGCGGGTTGGCGTGGGTCGCGATGGTACCAAGAAGCGTGGTGTAGCCGTCAGGCTCAGCACGCGCGACGCGCTGGCCGCCCAGGGTGCCACCGCCGCCACCGACGTTCTCGATGATCATTCGTTGGCCCAGCGCGGGCGACATCCGTTCGGCCATGATCCGGGCGAACACGTCGATCGGCCCGCCGGCCGCGGCGGCCACGACCATGCTGACGGGGCGCGTCGGATAGTCCTGCGCTGAGGCCGCAAGGGGCTGCCCCAATAAAACTGCCGCCAGCAGCCATTTCGACCAAGTCATTGTATCCACTCCACTGTGCCCCAACCTATGCGCATTGGTTGAAGCGCGTCAAAAACCCGTGCAGCTTGCATGCCAAAGGATCGGACATGCGTCCATCGCTGCTTGACCCGCTGTTTGCCGCATTGACTGTGCTTCCAGGCACAGGTCCGAAGCTCGAAAAGCTATACCGGCGGCTGTTCGACCGCGGCGAGGATATGCCCGCGCGCGTGGTCGACCTGCTGTTCCACCTGCCAACTGGCACCATCGACCGGAGATCAAGGCCCAAGCTTCGCGACGTCGTGCCGGGCAGTGTCGTCACCGTCGCGGTTACGATCGACCGTCATCGCCCGCCGCCGCCCAACCGGCCGCGGGTGCCGTATCAGGTCTATGCCAGCGACGATACAGGCGACCTCGTCCTGACCTTCTTCCACGCCAAACGCGACTATCTCGAAAAGCTCTTACCGGTTGGCGAGCACCGCACGGTGTCCGGTACCACCGCGCTCTACGACGGCATACTGCAGATGGTGCACCCGGATCGCGTGGTCAGCGACGAGGAGTTGCACAAGCTGCCGCTGGTCGAGCCGGTCTATCCGCTGACCGAGGGGTTGTCGCTGAATGTGGTGCGCAAGGCCGCGGAGGCTGCGCTGACCAAAGTCCCGAAGCTGCCGGAATGGCAAGACGAGGCCTGGCTCAAGCGCAACGACTTTCCGGCCTTCGCCGATGCGCTGAACGCGCTGCATCACCCAGCCGAACCCACGGCGGTCATGCCGGAAACGCCGGCCTGGTCGCGGCTTGCCTACGACGAATTCCTCGCCGGGCAGCTCGCTCTCGGTCTGGTGCGTCAGCATCAGAAAAGCCTCCCCGGCCGCGGCAGTTCCGGGGAAGGCCTTCTGCGGGCAAAGGTTATCAAGGCCCTGCCCTACGCGCTGACACCGTCGCAAGGCCGCGCGGTCGACGACATCGTCACCGACCTCGCCCGACCGCAGCGCATGATCCGGCTGCTGCAGGGCGACGTCGGCTCCGGCAAAACCGTGGTCGCGCTGATGGCGGCTGCCACGGTGATCGAAGCTGGACGGCAGGCCGCGCTGATGGCGCCGACAGAAATCCTGGCGCGGCAGCATCTCGCCACCATCGCGCCGCTCGCCGAAAAGGCCGGCATCCGCGTTGCGGTGCTGACCGGCCGCGAGCGCGGCAAGGAGCGCGACGAGACGCTGCAGCGGCTCGCCATCGGCGAGCTCGATCTGGTGGTCGGCACCCACGCGCTGTTCCAGGACGACGTGGCTTTCCGCGATCTCGCGCTCGCCATCATCGACGAGCAGCACCGCTTCGGCGTCCACCAGCGGCTCGCGCTGGCGCGCAAGGGCGAGGCCGTCGATATGCTGGTGCTGACGGCGACGCCGATCCCGCGCACGCTGGTGCTCACCTACTTCGGCGACATGGAAATCTCGGAGCTGCGCGAGAAGCCGGCCGGCCGCCAGCCGATCGACACCCGAACCATTCCGCTCGACCGATTGAACGAGGTGGTGGCCGCAGTCGGCCGCGCACTCAATGAAGGCAAGCGCGCCTACTGGGTCTGTCCGCTCGTTGCCGAATCCGAGACCAGCGATCTCGCCGCCGCCGAAGACCGTTTCGCCGATCTCAAAAAGCATTTTGGCGCCAAGGTCGATATCGTCCACGGCCAGATGAAGGGGGCCGACAAGGATCGCGCCATGGCCCGCTTCTCGGCTGGCGAAACGCAGCTTCTGGTCGCCACCACGGTGATCGAGGTCGGTGTCGACGTACCGGCCGCGACCGTCATGGTGATCGAGCACGCCGAGCGCTTCGGCCTCGCCCAGCTCCACCAGCTGCGCGGCCGGATCGGCCGTGGCAGAGACCGCTCGACCTGCCTGCTGCTCTATCGCGCACCTCTCGGCGAGACCGCCAAAGCGAGGCTTGCGATCATGCGCGACACCGAAGATGGCTTCCGCATCGCCGAGGAGGATCTGCGCCTTCGAGGTGAAGGCGACCTCCTCGGCACCAAACAGAGTGGTATCCCCGGCTTCCGCATCGCGCGCATCGAGGTGCACGGCAAGCTGATCCCGGCCGCCCGTGACGATGCGGCACTCATCCTCTCGCGCGATCCTCACCTCGCCTCGCCTCGCGGCGAAGCGCTACGTCATCTGCTCTATCTGTTCGAGCGCGATGAAGCGATCAGGCTGCTGCGGGCCGGCTAGGCTTCCGGCCCGCAGGTTGCCTCAAGGCTACGCCGCCTTGGCGATACCACCCGCCGCGACCGCAAGCGCCTGATCAAGATCGGCGATGATATCGTCGATGTGCTCGATGCCGACCGACAGCCTGACATAGCCGGGCGTCACGCCGCTCGCGAGCTGGTCGTCCGGGCTCAACTGCGAATGCGTGGTGCTGGCCGGATGGATCGCGAGCGACCGCACATCGCCGATATTGGCGACGTGATAGAACAGCTTCAGGGCATCGATGAAGCGCGCTCCCGCCTCGCCACCACGCTTCAGCTCGAAGCCGACCAGGCCGCCGAAGCCCTTCATATAGGTCTGCGCACGGCGGATCTGCTCTTTGTCCTCGTGCAGGCCCGGATAGATCACGCGTGACACCTCCGGATGCCGCTGCAGATGCAGCGCCACCTCGGCGGCGTTGCTGCAATGCTCGCGCATCCGCAGCGCCAGCGTCTCCAGTCCTTGGATGAACTGGAACGCGTTGAACGGGCTCATGCACATGCCCATGTCGCGCAACAACACGACGCGGGCTCGGATGATGTAGGCAATCGGCCCGAGCGGCTTGACGGCCTCGGTCCACACCGCACCGTGATAGCTCGGATCGGGCTCGTTGAGGGTCGGAAAGCGTTCCTTGTGCGCCGTCCAGTCGAAATTGCCACCGTCGATGATGATGCCGCCAATCGAGGTGCCGTGACCGCCGACATATTTGGTCAGCGAGTGCACCACAACGGCCGCGCCGTGATCGAACGGCCGGCAGATCAAGGGCGACGCGGTGTTGTCCATGATCAGCGGCACGCCGAGTTCGCGCCCGATCGCTGCCACCTCACCGATCGGAAACACCATGAGCTTCGGATTCGGCAATGTCTCGGCGTAATAGGCGCGCGTGCGTGCATCCGTGGCGCGACGGAACGCCTCCGGATCGGCCGGGTCGACGAAGCGGACCGTGACGCCCATCGACGGCAGCGTGTTGGCGAACAGATTCCAAGTGCCGCCGTAGAGATCGGTCGAGCTCACGACATTGTCGCCCGGCCGGCACAGATTTTGGATCGCGACCGCTGACGCGGCCTGTCCGGAGCTCACCGCGAGCGCGGCGACGCCGCCCTCCATCGCCGACATCTTCTGCTCGAGGGCGTCGGTCGTCGGATTCCCGATCCGCGAGTAAATCGGACCGAGCTCTTTCAGCGCGAACAGGTTCGCCGCGTGCTCGGAGTTGCGGAATTGGAATGACGAGGTTTGGAAAATCGGCACCGCAACGGCGCCAGTGCCAGCCTCGCAACGAGGCCCGGCGTGCAACATCATGGTTTCCGGATGCATGGTCTTGGTCATCTTTGTTTTCTCCGTTTTACGAAATCGTTTAACGAACGGCGCGGGCGCTGCCGCGCCACTTGGTCGGATGTGGCTCATGGTGGCCGCCCAGGCCGACAATCCCGACCGGTACGATGTTGACGGCGCAGTCGATCTCGGACCGGATCAGGCCAATGTCCTTGAGCTCACGATCGCTCATGCCGCGAAGCTGAGCCGCTGCGTGTTGCTCGACGCGCCAGCGACTGTAGACGCTCCAACGGCCCTCCGCCGCGGCCATAAAGCGGTGTAACCACCGCTCTCCGGTGCTTTGTGCCGCAAACGGCACAGTCCAGTTCATGCTCACAATGCTCTCCATTCAATGCATTCGTTGCGATGTTTCGACGCAGCCAAAGCCGCAATGCATCTGGCTGCCGTAATGGGCCCTGATATATTCGGGGACGGGCAGCGTATGAATGACGCGCACGCCGGATGTCTTGCCCAGGACGCCGAAACCCAGGACGTCAAGGCTCAGGACGCGAGAACCACTTCCCGGCCATGGATGCACTTTCCGACTTGTTGCGCGTCATCCGATTGAAGGGGGGCGTATTTCTACACGCCGAGTTCACGGCACCGTGGTGCATCGAATCGCGGCCTGAACCTCAGGAATGCAGCCCCCTGCTCAGCGGCGCCGATCACATGGTGCTTTACCACTACGTGACCTCGGGACGCGCCCTTGCGCAGGTGCCCGGCAACGATCCGGTCGAGTTCGAAGCTGGCCAGGTCATGATCCTGCCTCACAACGACCTGCACCTGATGGGAAGCCGTCTCGATCTGCCTCCGGTGCCAGCCAAGCAGCTGGTCCAGCCGCCGGAGAGCGACGGTCTTGTCGCTATCAACCATGGTGGCGGCGGCGAGCCCACTCGTATCGTCTGCGGCTTCCTGGGATGCGACAAGCTCGACGGCAATCCTTTGGCGGGAGCGCTGCCGCCGCTGCTGAAGTTCGACACAAGGCAAGGCGCAGCCGGCTCATGGATCCGGAGCACGCTGGAGTTCGCGGCGTCGGAGGTGGCCTCACGGCGCTCCGGCTCCGAAGCCGTGCTGGCGAAGATGTCCGAGTTGCTGTTCGTCGAGGCCGTGCGGAGCTATGTCGAAACATTATCCGACGAGCACACCGGCTGGCTCGCCGGTCTCAGGGATCCATTCGTGTCGCGCGCGCTGTCATTGCTGCATGGTCGCGTCGCTCATGCATGGACGGTCGACGATCTGGGCCAGGAGGTCGGGATGTCGCGCTCGGCGCTTGCCGACCGCTTCACCAAGCTGATCGGCGAACCGCCGATGCGCTATCTGGCACGCTGGCGCATCCAGGTGGCGGCGCAACACCTGCGCAACAGCGAGGCGCCGCTGGCTCGCATCGCCGAACAGGTCGGCTACGAATCCGAATCCGCGTTCAATCGCGCGTTCAAGCAAGGTTTCGGCGTTCCGCCGGCGACATGGAGGAAGCACACGCGGCTGCAAAGCCTCGCCCGCTGACTACGGCACCGGCGCGGTGGGAGGTGCGACCGTGGCGGCTTTCGCCCGGCCGTTTTCAACCAGGGCCGCGAGCTTCTTCTGCGCCTCGGCATTGGGCTGCGCCATGCCGGCCGACATGATCAATGTCATCGCCTGCTCCACCGTGATGTCGAGTTCGATCACCTGGTTGCGCGGCGCGTAGAAGAAGAATCCAGTGGTCGGGTTCGGCGTGCACGGCAGAAAGCACGACACAAACTCTTGGCCCGGCAACCGCGATGCAACGTCCGGGGTCGGAGGCGATGCCAGGAACACTACCGACCACATTCCGGCCGGAAACTCCGCGAGCGCCACCTTGCCGAAGCCCCCGCCAGACTTCGAGAACAGCGTCTCGAATATCTGTTTCATCGTTTTGTAGATCGGCCGCACGATCGGCATGCGGTTCAAAAGGCTCTCGCCGAATTCGACCAGCGTACGGCCGACAAGGTTTGCGGTGAGGAAGCCCAGCAGCGTCAGCGCGGACAGCGCAATGATCACGCCATAGCCCGGGACCCGGAACGGCAGATAAGTTTCGGTGCGCAAGCTGATGGGAATGAACGGCCGCATCTGCCCGTCCACCCAGTTCACCAGCCACCACGTCAAATTTACGGTGATGTAGATCGGTCCGACCAGGATCAAGCCTGTGAGGAAGTAATTGCGCAGCCGGCCAAGCGGCCCGTGAGTGGGCGGTGCCGGTGCAATGTCCGAGGCGGTCATCGCGGGCGGCAAAACGGGCTTATCGTCGGACGGACTCATCGTCTGGGATTCATTGGCCTGAATTCAGTAGGGCTCACGTTCACTCAACCGTCACCGACTTCGCAAGGTTGCGCGGCTGGTCGACATCGGTGCCCATGTTCACGGCCGTATGATAGGCCATCAGTTGCACCGGAATGGCATAGACGATGGGTGTAACCGTGGTCGCCACGTCGGGCAGCACCAAGGTGGACAGAGACAGTGCCGCGGCTTCCTTGGCGCCGTGCGGATCGGTGATCAGGATGATCTTGCCGCCACGCGCCGCGACCTCCTGCATGTTTGAAACGGTCTTCTCGAACACGCCCTCGCGCCGAGCGCTTTTATCGAAAGGCGCCACCACGACCACCGGCATGTTCTCGTCGATCAATGCGATCGGCCCGTGCTTGAGTTCGCCCGCTGCGTAGCCTTCGGCGTGGATATACGAGATTTCTTTCAGCTTCAAAGCACCTTCCAACGCCAGCGGATAAGCCGTACCGCGACCGAGGTAGAGCACGTCCTTGGCTTTCACGAGATCGCGTGACAACGCCTCGATCTGCGGCTCGAGCCGGAGCGCCTCGGAGATGTGCCGCGGCACCTCGATCATGGCGCGGACGAGATTGCGCTCGTCTTCCGTTGAGAGCACCCCACGCGCCCTGCCCGCTGCGATCGTCAGACACAGCAGCGTCGCGAGCTGACAGGTGAAGGCCTTGGTCGACGCCACGCCAATCTCGGGACCGGCAAGGGTCGGCATCACCACATCGCTCTCGCGCGCGATGGTCGAAGTCGGCACGTTAACGACCGAAAGGACGTGCTGCTTCTGCTCTTTGGCGTAGCGGAGCGTCGCCAGCGTATCGGCGGTCTCGCCTGACTGAGAGACAAACAGCGCGAGATTGCCCGGTGAGAACGGCGCCTCGCGGTAGCGGAATTCCGAGGCGACGTCGATTTCCACCGGCAACCGCGCAAAACGCTCGAACCAGTACTTGGCGACAAGGCCGGCATAGTAGGCAGTGCCGCAGGCCGAGATCGCCACCCGCTCGATCTTCTTGAAGTCGAACGGCAGCGTCATCGGCAGCGAGACCCGCTCGGCCGCCATGTCGAGATAGTGCGCGAGCGTGTGGCCGACAACTTCCGGCTGCTCGTGGATTTCCTTGGCCATGAAATGGCGGTGGTTGCCCTTGTCGACCAGGAACGCAGAGGCGTTGGACTTCAGCACCGCACGCTCGACGATCTTGCCGGTGGCATCGCGCACCTGGACGCCCTTGCGCGTCACCACGGCCCAGTCGCCGTCTTCGAGATAGCTGATGGTGTCGGTGAACGGGGCAAGCGCAATCGCGTCCGAGCCCAGGAACATCTCGCCATCGCCGTGGCCCACCGCCAACGGCGAGCCCTTGCGGGCGCCAATCAGGAGATCCTCTTCGCCCGCGAACAGGAATGCCAGCGCGAAGGCGCCGCGCAGCCGCGGCAGCGCCGCCGCAACGGCGTCGACCGGATTCTTGCCTTTCTTCATCTCGTCGGTGACGAGATGGGCCACGACCTCGGTGTCGGTCTCGCTTGCGAACTTGGCTCCGCTTTTCTCAAGCTGCTCGCGCAGTTCGCGGAAATTCTCGATGATCCCGTTATGGACGACGGCGATGCGGTCGGTGGCATGCGGATGGGCGTTGCTCTCCGACGGTTTCCCGTGAGTCGCCCAGCGGGTGTGACCGATGCCGATGGTGCCGCTCAGCGGCGCGTCGCGCAGCCGGCCTTCGAGGTTGCGAAGCTTGCCCTCGGCGCGACGGCGCGTCAGCGCGCCCGCTTCCAGCGTGGCAACGCCCGCCGAATCGTAGCCGCGATATTCGAGCCGCTTGAGCGCGTCGACGAGTTGCCCCGCCACCGGCTCATGACCGAGAATCCCAACAATCCCGCACAAGTCGACTACCCCCTCACCCCGACCGCTGTTGTGGTCCTTTATGCAGCGGTACGGGTTTCCGGAAAATCAAAATGGATGTCCTGATGTGTCAAAACAAGGCAGCAAAGCCGGCAAACAAGAACGGCATGCTTAAGCAGTGCTTTATGCCTTCTTTTTGACCAACGACTTGAGGTTGCGAAGGCGCTGGGCCCAGCCCTCCTTAACGGTTTGTCTGCCACGTCCGAGCGCAAGCGCATCGGCTGGCACGTTGGCCGTAATCACCGAGCCCGAGCCGATATAGGCGCCGTCACCGATGGTCACCGGTGCAACCAGCGATGAATTCGAACCGATGAAGGCGCCCTTGCCGATGTCAGTGCGGTGCTTGGACTCGCCGTCATAATTGCAGGTGATCGTGCCGGCGCCGATGTTGGAGCCCGCGCCGACCCGGGCGTCGCCGATGTAAGCCAGGTGATTGGCCTTGGCGCCCTGCTCGATCAGCGCCTCCTTCACCTCGACGAAGTTGCCGATGTGTACGTCGGCTTCGAGCCTGGCGCCTGGGCGCAGCCGCGCGTAAGGCCCGACTGTGGCGCTCTGTCCGACAAGGGCACCCTGCAGGTGCGAGAACGAGCGGATCGTGGCGCCGTCCTCGACGGTGACACCGGCGCCAAACACCACGAACGGCTCGACGGTGACGTCTTTACCGAATTTTGTGTCGATGCACAGGTGCACCGTCTCGGGCGCGACCAGGGTGACACCCGCCTCCATCGCCTGTTGCCGCAATCGCCGCTGCGTGACAGCCTCGGCCTCCGCCAGTTGCGCCTTGGTGTTGATGCCGCTCACTTCATCCTCCGCCACTTCGAGGGCCACCGCGCGCAGGCCCATTTGGCGCGCGATTGCCACCGCATCGGTCAGATAGAATTCACCCTTGCGATTGCCGTTGCCGATCTTGTCCAAAATCGACAGCGCCTGCTTCCCATCGAAGGCCATCAGCCCACCATTGCAGAGTGCGATGGCGCGCTGTGCTTCCGTTGCATCGGCATGCTCGACGATCGCGAGGAGTTCGCTCCCTTGCGTCACAAGCCGGCCGTAGCCGGTGGGATCGGCAGGCTTGAAGCCGAGCACCGCGACCGCAGCGCCGTCCGCCAAAGCTTGCCTGAGCTTCGCCAGCGTCTGCGGCAGGATCAGCGGCGTATCGCCGAACACGATCAGGACATCGTCGGCGCCCTTTTCTAGCGCAGCGCGCGCCGCCAGCACCGCGTGCGCGGTGCCGCGCCGCTCGCGCTGCACGAAAATCTCCGCGCCAGGCATCTCCCGCCGCGCCTCAGCGGCGACGTCCTCGCGGTCGGGCCCGACCACCACCGCGGTCTGTCCACCGCCCGCACCGCGCAAAGCATGCAGCACGTGTGCGACCAGAGACCGGCCCGCCACCCTGTGCAGGACCTTTGGCAACGACGAGCGCATTCGTGTGCCCTCGCCGGCGGCAAGCACAATGGCCAGACAGGTTCGGTTGCTCATCGATTCTCCCACCGCTCGCGCGGCCGTCATAACCGAGCATTCCCCAAGAAAAAAGCGCAGATCCCGAGGGCACAGGACAGAGGTTCCAATGCAGCGAATCTGATAGTGCTTCAAGCGAAGCGATTCGTGTCCGCGTTCCCCAGCATTGCGCAATGAAATCGGCGTCAGAACGGCGCCATTTGGGCTTTTGGAATGCGAGAACTCTGGCGAATATGTGCTTGGGGAGGGTCCGCGGCCGTGTCTCTGGTCGTGGCGGTCTATGCCGGCTCGACGAATGCCGGTGTTGACCGCGCCCGGTACGCCGCTCAGCAGTTTCGCGAAATGGTCGCGCCGACCGGCGCCCAGGCCGCACGTCCGCTCGACGCCAATGAGGGCCGCCGGCTGGCCGACACAGTCCGCCTTCTTTCTGCTGATCGGGAGCGCCTGCTCGCCCGGATCGAAGCTCTGGAGCACAATGTCGACGACATGACCGGCTCGATCACGCGGGTTGAACGGTCCGTGCGGATTGCGGCCGCCCCGGTCGAGCAGTTGCAACCCTTTGCTCCGCCGACATCGCCTCCGGTTGCGATGACGGCGCCGCAGACCGTCGCGCCAGCGAAGCCGCCGATGCCGCAAGTCAGCGCCCCCCCTCCAAGGCCGCAGGTCGCAGCCGCTCCACCTCCGGCGGCGGCCGGCAGGCCCGTCGAGGAGTTCACGTCGACGCTTTCGGGACCGGATGCCACGTCGCTTGAACCCGTGCCGCCCGCCAGTTCAGAGCCCAACACCACGAGCGTGACCAAACGGCAGTTCGGCCTCGACCTGGGCGGCAGCACTTCGGAAGAAGCCGCGCGCGCAAGCTGGAGCACGGCCGTGCGCCGTCACGGCAACCTGCTGCAGGGCCTGCAGCCCATCGTGGTGCCACGCGACCGCCCTCGCGGCGGCACGGAGTACCGGCTGGTGGCCGGTCCGATCGCCGACGCGTCCAAGGCGGCGCGCTTCTGCGCGGCGATCACGTCAATGGGCGGCGTCTGCCAGCCCGCGATGTACGACGGGGCTCGGGTCGCGGGCCGCTGAAGATTCAGGCACAATGGTCCGCATGGACCGCTCGCTCTACCGCCCCACCCTCCGCCAAACGTCTGCCCTTGTCGTGATCGCGGCCATCGCGCTGACGTTCGGCTTCGTCATGCGCTACGCAGTGATCCAGAATTCTGCGATCGGGATCGGCTGTGAAACCGCATCGACCTTATTGTGCACGGGCCGCTACGCGACGATCGTGCTGTTCCAGCAGCAAGTGTTCGGAGCTGTGGCGCTCGCGGGGGCGCTGCTCAACCTGTGCCGGCCATGGATCGTTCTGGCTGCCGTCGCACTGCTCTCAGGCGGCGCCGGCATCGTGCTTTACAACACCGTCCTCTCGGCCTTCGCGGTGGCTGCGCTGATCCTCAGCCTGGCGCGGCCCGCGCCCGCACGAGGCTGACCGCAAGCGCGACCAGGGTTGCCGCAAACCACAGCGCCTGCCAGTTGGCGAGCGTCTCGTTCCAGACGATGAACGCAGCACACATGGCAAGCACAACGGCTGCCGCGATCTCGGCGAGTGGTCGGCGTCCCGCAACGCGCGGCGCGACCAAGGACACCAACAAAACAGGCACCACTGCTCCGGTCATCGGCGCAAACGGAAAGTCGAGATAGCGCGGGTCGAAAGACAGCGCGAGCGCCGACTGGATGGCCAGCACCGTCAGACCGATCAAGAGGGCTCCCAGCAATACGGCCAACCCGCCGTGCAGGCGCTGCGAACGCGGGCCGATCACCTCGCCGAACGCCGGCACATGGCGCGACATTGCGAGGCTCGCGGCGCTCGTGATCGGCAGGCCGATCGAAACCGCGGCAAAGGCGAGCGACCGTATCCAAGCCCAAATCCCCAGGCTTTCGACCGGAATATTCTCGACGGTCCAGCCGATGAAGACGCCTCCCGACACTGCGCTCAACGCGATCGCAAGCCAGGCGCTGGTCGGCACACCGTCTTTGCGACGCGCCGCGAGCGCCGCCACAACGAACATCACCGCAGCCAGCGCGACGCCGCCCCCCGCCTGCCAAACCCAATTCGGATGGTTCGACACCGGCGCGCCCCATGTAAATTTGGGCTGGCGTGTCGCGTCGTCGTGAATGCCCCAGTGGCCGCCGACCGTACCCTCGAGATAGCGCTTCCATGGCTGGTCGAAGGCTTCGATCAGGTTGACGCGAAAGCCATCCTGCTTGCTGCGCTTGAGCACATCGGCCAGCACGCGCGCTTGTGTCGAAGGAGATGGTAACGCGCCTTCGCGCATTCGCCCGGCGCTGGGCCAGCCGAATTCGCCAATGAGGATTTCCTTGCCGGGAAAATCCTGGGCGACCAGCTTGCGGATCGTGCCGACATGATCGGCGGCCCTGGCTGCCGAAACCGGATCGTCTTCCCAGTACGGCAGGATGTGCACGGTGACGAAATCGACTGCACTCGATAGCTCTCGATTGCGCTGCCAGAACTCCCACACATCCGCGTAGGTGACGGGTGCCTTCACCTGCCGCTTCACACTCTCAATGTATTCGCGAAGCTTCGGCGCCGCGATCTCCCCGCGCAGCAACGCTTCATTGCCGACCACCACGGCGCGAATCGTGTCGGGGAATTGATTGGCGAGCTTGACGCCGGTTTCGATCTGATACTGCGTACGGTCGGAATGACTCGAAACCCAAATTCCGAGCAGCACCTTCAGGCCGTGCCGCTGCGCGATCTCTGGAATCTGATCGAGCCCGACGTCGACCGAATAGGTGCGCACGCAATCGGTCACTTTGGCGAGTTGCGTCAGATCTTCCTCGATCTGCCATGCTTCGACTCGCATCGAGGGATCGAGCGGTGTCTGCGTGCCGCGAAATGGCGCATAGGAAACACAATAAAGCTTCTCGCCGGGATCGAGCGGCGACGGCGGCATCGGAACCGCGGCGCCGAGCCACCACCAGCATACGACGATCGCGAAGGCCGCCAAGGTGAACAGACTGACAGGTTTATGCATCAAAGTTCAGCTGAGTGTGTTCCGATCAGTGTCGGCCCGCCGACGCGGTGCGACACTTTCATCAAAAGTTTTCAGGACGCTGGACAAAGCAAACAGGTTTGGCAATCTCTGCCACTAAACAATCGTGCGGTCGAAGCCGCAAATCGGACCCATTCGACAGACACAAATCCCGATCGATCGTTCGCGAACCCCAAACAAGAAAAAGCTCGTATGTTTTCCCCCCCGCGCTTGAGCCTCGCTGCACTGCTGGCGGCGTCCTGTCTGTTTGCATCCCTGCCGGCCTCAGCCCAGAACAACGAGACCAAGCCTGCGGACAAGCCGGCCGATAAACCGGCTCAAACCCAGGCTGTGGATCCCGACGCCCAGCGTAAGGCGGACGAATTCACCCAAGCCGCCCGGGAAATCAGCGGTCCGGCAGGCAATGCCGAGTGCGTCTTTCTCGGAAAGAACGTCGTTGGCCTGCTGTTTCGGAACGATATGGATACGGCATTCCGGCACCTCGATCTGTACGATCGGTTCGGATGTCCGGGTCCTCACATCCAATCGGCCTTCCGCTGCGTGCTGCGTCAGACCGCGAGCATCGATCCGAAATCCGGCCGGGGTCTGACCGACCGGCTGCAAAGCTGCTGGATCAACCCGGTCGCAACGACGGCAGCGGCCGCCGCCACCCAGGCTCCGGCTGCTCAACCTGCCCCGACCAAATCCGAGCCGGCGCCCGCCGCGGCTAAGGAGGGTGCGACATCTGCGCCCGGTGCCAATCAGGCGGCTCCACCCAAGACTTCAGGAACCCCCAGCCGGTGAAAGTGTTGACGCCCGACCCGATATAGATGGGCGTCATCAAAATAGGCGATGTCATCAATTCGCCACGACTGTGGGTATATAGTCATATGGCCTCGAATGAGGTAAGCTGCAAAGCAGCGATGGCCCACCCAGGGGACGGGTTGGCGCCGGACATCTCAAGCCCCGCTTGGTCTCGTTAAAATGCGCTTCGTCGCTCTTGTCGGCGTTGTGGCCGTGGCGTGTTTGCATGCCGGGGCATGGTCTCTCTCTCGCGATGTGATCGGGGCACCAGGCTTTCGCGGGCAATTGCCCAGCGTGTCCTACACGCCGTTCAATGGCTGCGCCTCTTCGGAGGACGAAGACGGCCAAAAGGAAAAGGCAAAGAAAGCTGCCGCGGGCGAGAACAAGTCTTCGTTCGTGCAAGACCTCTTCCCGAAACCGGAAGTCGCCGCCAAGCCAGACCCGAACGCTTGCCAACCCGATCAAATCCGGGCCGACCTGCAGGCGATCGCCCCCTATACCCGGGTGATCCGAACCTATTCGGCGACGCGCGGTATGGAGCTCGTTCCGCAGATCGCTCAGGAGTTCGGCCTGCGGGTGTCTCTCGGCGCTTGGCTTGGCACCGACGCGGACCGCAACGAGCGCGAGATCCAGTCGGTCATCGACCTGGCCCGGAAGAACCGGAACATCGAAAGCATCGTCGTCGGCAACGAGACGATCTACACCAACACGACGATCCCGGTGGCCAATCTGGCTCTCGGCTCCGACAAGGACCGGGACAACAAGGACGCCGAAGCCAGTCTCCTTCGTGAGGAGACCGAGCGGCTTAACGAGGCTCGGACCGATCAGGAGAAGCAATGGGCCAAGGACGAGAACAACGTCCAGCGGCTCATCAAGGTGATTCAACGGGTTCGGCGCGACACTGGGCTGCCGGTCACGACCGGTGAAATCCAGAGCCAATGGGCTTATCACCCTTCGCTTGCTGCGGCCGTCGACTTTATCGGCGCGCACATCTTGCCGTATTGGGAGAGCGTATCGGCGAACCAGGCTGTCGACTTTGCCGTCAAAATCTACGGCGAGCTTGGCCAGGCCTATCCGGGCAAGCGCATCGTGATCGCCGAGTTTGGCTGGCCGAGTGCCGGTCCCAACCGCAACGACGCATTGCCCGACTCGCTGACGCAGGCCGCGGTGCTGCGCAATTTCGTCAACCGGGCCGACGAGCTTGGCATCGAGTACAACATCATCGAAGCCTACGATCAGCCCTGGAAGGCCAGGACCGAAGGCGGCGTCGGTCCCTATTGGGGCTTCCTCGACGCCTCACGGCAGCCGAAGTTCTCCTGGACCGGGCCGATCCACAATCCCGACCACTGGAAGCTGACCACGATCGCGGTTGCGATTGGCGTTCTGCTGTCACTGCCGATCCTGGCGCTGGCGGCGGCCACCTTCGGCCAGGCGGTCCTGCTTGCAACTGCAGCCAACATTGCTGGCGCCTGGCTCGCCATCCTGTTCGCCTATTGGAACGGTCACTACTTCGTGCCGGGCGCGGCCTTCGCCTTCGGCCTCGCGATGGCGCTCCTGGTGCCAATGATCTTCGTGGCGCTGACCCGCATCGAGGACATCGCCGCGATCGCCTTCGGGGGCAAGCCCGCACGGCTGGTCACGGCGCCGCCTGTCGTCCCCGACCTGCCCAATCCGCCAAAGGTGTCGATCCACATCCCGGCCTATCGCGAGCCGCCGGAGATGCTGAAGCTCACCCTCGATTCGGTGGCGCGGCTGAACTACCCGAACTTCGAATGCGTGCTGGTGATCAACAACACGCCGGATCCGGCGATGTGGCAGCCAGTGGAAGAGCACTGCAAAAAGCTCGGCGAGCGCTTCAAGTTCATCCGCGAGGACAAGCTTGAGGGCTTCAAGGCCGGAGCGTTGCGGCTCGCGCTGACCCGCACCGCGGAGGACGCTGAGATCATCGGCATCCTCGATGCGGACTACACCGTGCAGGCTGACTGGCTGAAGGATCTGGTGCCGCTGTTTACCGATCCCAAGGTCGGCCTGGTTCAGGCTCCTCAGGATCATCGCGATGCCAACCGCAGCGTGATGCACGAAGCGATGAACGGCGAGTATGCCGGTTTCTTCGACATCGGCATGGTGCAGCGGAACGAGCACAACGCCATTGTCACCCACGGCACCATGTGCCTGATCCGGCGCGAGGCGATGATCGCGGCCGGCAACTGGTCGAGCGACACGATCTGCGAGGACACGGATTTAGGACTCACCATCCTCGAACTCGGCTGGACCTCGCACTACACCAACCGCCGCTACGGCCACGGCCTGCTGCCGGACAGCTACCAGGGCTACAAGCGCCAGCGCGATCGCTGGGCCTATGGCGGCTTCCAGATCATGAAGAAGCACTGGCGCCGGTTCCTGCCGGGCCGCAGCAACCTGACGAGCGAACAGAAGCGCGAATTCCTGCTCGGCTGGATGGGCTGGCTCGGTGCTGAAAGCATCGGCGTGCTGATGGCGGCGCTCAACCTAATCTGGATCATACTCGCGCCGCCGCTGTGGCTTGCCTACGACTACCTCCAGGGGCGGCCAATCAAGGGCTTCTGGACGGAGATCCACGGCAAGGTCGTCGCGGTGGTGCCCGACCAGGTCCTGACGCTGCCGATCCTCACCACCTTCGCGGTTGCGGTCATTCATTTCGTGTCGCTGTATCGCCTGCGGGTTTCGATCAAGCCCCGCCAGATGCTGAGCTCGGTGATCGCCGCGATGGCACTGCAGTGGTCGGTCGCGCGCGCCGTCGGCACGGGCATCGTGAAGGACGGCCTGCCCTTCGTCGTCACCGCCAAGGGCGGCGCCACCCGGCGTCGCTCGGAATTTCCCGCGTTCTGGGAAGCGGTGCTGGGCACGCTGCTGATCACCATCGCGATCCTGCTCTACGTCACCAACTTCAACCGGGTGTATCAAGCCAACCTGTTCGCCGCGGCCCTCGCCGTTCAGGCACTCCCGTTCCTGTCATCGGTGGCCATGGCGTTGCTTGAAAGAAGCCGAATCAATGAGTTCGCGTTCTGGCGCGGACTGGAAAACATCGTCATCGATATGCGTCCGCGGCGTTCGGCGATTGCGGCGCAACCGGCACCTGCGCCCGTTCCGGCCGAAGAGCGGCGTGTCATCGAACCGACGCACTGACGCTTCCGCTCACATTGGCAATCGTCGCGATGCCCGGCCCTGTGCCGGGCATCAGCGTTTTGGCCACAAAGCAAGGCGTGGACTAACCGCGCAGCGCGGTCTCGACGAGCTTCACCCAATACGATGTCCCGACCGGGATGATCTCGTCGTTGAAGTTATACTGCGGGTGATGCAGCCCCGCGCTGTCGCCGTTACCGACGAAGATGAAGGCGCCCGGCCGACTTTCCAGCATGAACGAGAAATCCTCGGCACCCATCACCGGCGGCGTTCCGGTGTCGACCCGATCCTTGCCGACCACGTTGGCCGCGACTTCGGCGGCAAATGACGTCTGGCGGTCGTGGTTGCGGGTCACCGGGTAGTCGCGCTTGTAGGTGAGCGTGGCCTTGGCGCCGTAGAGCTTGGCGGTACCCTCCACCACCTCGCGGACGCGCTTCTCGACGATGTCACGCGTGGCCTCGGTCAGGCTCCGCGCTGTGCCGCGCAGCTGCGCGGTCTGAGGGATTATGTTGTCGGCGGTGCCCGCATGGAACTGGGTGATCGATATCACCGCTGACTCAAGCGGGTCGACATTGCGCGACACGATGGTCTGCAGCTGGTTGATGATCGCGGCCCCCACCACGACCGTATCGATCGACGTATGCGGCCGCGCCGCATGCCCGCCCAATCCTTCGATGTCGATATAGATGCGGTCGGCCGCCGCCATCATCGGGCCGGAGCGGATGGCAAACTCGCCGAGTGGAATGCCCGGATAGTTGTGCATGCCGTAGACCTCTTCGACCTTGAAGCGGTCCATCATGCCGTCCTTGACCATCTCGCGGCCGCCACCGCCGCCCTCCTCGGCCGGCTGGAAGATCACGACAGCCGTGCCATCGAAGTTGCGGGTCTCGGCGAGGTATTTGGCAGCGCCGAGCAGCATCGCGGTGTGGCCGTCGTGGCCGCAAGCATGCATCTTGCCGTCGTTCTTCGAGGCGTAGGACAGGCCGGTGGCTTCCGTGATCGGCAGTGCATCCATGTCGGCGCGCAAGCCGATGGTCCGCTGGCTGCCGCCCTTCCTGCCACGGATCACACCGACCACCCCGGTACGGCCGATGCCGGTGACGACGTCGTCGCAGCCGAAGCTCTTCAGCTTCTCGGCGACGACGTCCGCGGTGCGGTGCACATCGAACAGAATTTCAGGGTGCGCGTGAAGGTCATGCCGCCAGCCCTTGATCTCGTCGTGCAGGTCGGCGACGCGGTTAACGATCGGCATGGCGTATCTCCTCAAGCGCGAACGGCGCGCCGCTGGCATGTCTTTCCCGGCCCGGATGACCTTAGCAAATCGGACCCCCGGCGGCAGGTCAACTGTCGATCTTTTACAGAATTCCTATTTTTTAACCCTTGCCTCCCTCTCGCTTTCAAACATCGGTTCAGTTGATGTGAACGCCCGCCAAACCAGCAACAGCCGTAGCTCCCAAGCATGACTGTCGAGCCCGACGAAGACGACCGCCATGCCTCGAAAATCCGCGAATGGCTTCTGGCGCTGCTGCGATTTGCCGTGACGCGACGGCACACGGATCATGCGGTCGCGGTTATGATCGCAGACAAACTCGATTCCGTGGCGGGCAATGGTGGCCGGTCGCGCCGCGCTTTTTCACCCGAACGACCGATGAGGTTTGCGCGGCCATCGCCACTCTCGCCGACGGACAGGACAGCATCGTCCTGCGCCGACACATCGAGCGCATCGACGATCCTCGCCTGCGGCGAGCATTCCAGGCGGCAATGGGCTTGGTGGAAACGCGTGAGCCTGATCGGCGCCGCGAAACAAGGCCGCCGGCCAGGAACGAGGATCTGTGGCGAGGCCTGCCCGTTCGCATCAAGAGGCGTGCCTAGAGAACACGCCAAAACGACTATGACATTCCTATAACGCGGTTCCGGGCTTCATCTCGCTTCTTTATGGCGTCTTCTCCATCTTCAGCATGGCCACGAGTTGCACCCACCAATGGGAGCTGACGCCGATGCTGCACGTGCCCAGACAACAAACGTCGCTCGACCAACTCGCCGAACGCCTGCACCACGCCTGTACCAGTTCGCTCGAACCAATCGCCGTTGTGATTTCATATGCATGCAGCGACGTTACTGCCCACACGCCCTATGCCAGAGAAAATCTGAAGCGACTGAGCGCCGCCGGTGCCTGGATCGATGCCGCGCTCGCGTTGCTGACGCTGGAAGCGCCGCAATGGACGCTCCGCCGTCTCACCTTCGATGACGGCGAATGGTTCTGCTCGCTGTCCCGGTATCCGCAGCTTCCGATCGAGATCGACGATACGATCGACAGCCGCCACGAGATTGCGGCGATTGCGATCCTGCTGGCGCTGGTCGAGACGCGAAAGGCCGCGCAACCGGAGTTCCAGAGAGCTACGGCTGTGCGCCTGCAACGGCTGTCTGCAGTCCCCATGAATTGCGACGATTTCGCTTGAGCAATCCCGTGCCGTATCGCGCCCCCGCCGGCCCGCGGCGCACGTCACCGCCCTGGATCAGGCTGATCGCCATCGCGCAAACCATGGCCGCTCGTGTTTCTCGCGCGTCTGACTGCGCCCGGGTCGACCGCGCCGCCGTGGAACGCGAGCTGTTCGGCGGGCTCTATACCTATTCATCCAAGAACGACGATGACCTGCCCGCTGTGGGACTTGCTGTCCACGGGCGAAACTCCTCCGGCCTGTGAGTGAGACAGCCGCATCTTTATGCGGGACTTATAACGTCATCCTTCATCTTCCCTCGAATTCAAACGCAGCTCTCTGCACATTCCCAGCATCGGCCATCGCGTGAACCGCAGCGCGAGCCGTTGATGAAAGGAAGCGTGTCATGAACAACCATTCGGAGCCCCCGCTATCGAAGACCCATGCTGCCAATAACCTGTTCTACCTCGGCAAGGACAGTGAGGGTCACTGGGTGGTGAAAGACCAGGGTGGCCTGCGGGGCGGACTCTTTGTCGATCGCGCGCAGGCCCTGCGCTTTGCGCTGTTCGAGAACGGCCGCAATCCGCGCGCCGTGATCATGGTGCCGGGAGTTATGAGTCTCGACCTCAACATGAGGCCGTCGCCCCAAAACAACACCGACCGAGAGAAAGCCCGCGACAATCCCGCCATACGGCTTGTCGCTTGAGATCGGTGCAGCCATGTCCACCATCGGCCGACATGTGACCAAGCTTTCCGGCTACGCACCGGCGCTGCCGACGCCATTCAACCAGGATGGCAACCTTGACGCCGACGCGTTCGCGGAGTTCTGCAGCCGCCAGGTCGACGAAGGCGCGTCGGCGCTCGTGGTTGCCGACACCATGGGGGAAGCGCCGACATTAACGCCCGCCGAGCATGTCCGGCTAATCCATATCGCCCGCGAGGTCTCGAACGGCCGCGTGCCGGTGATCGCCGGCTGCGGATCGAATTCGACCGAACATGCGGTTGATCTGACGCAAGAGGCGGAAGACGCCGGTGCCGACGCCGTGCTGCTGGTCGTGCCCTACTACAACAAGCCGACGCAAGCGGGCCTCATTGCGCACTTCCGCGAAATCGCACAGTCCACGGCCTTGCCGGTGTTCCTGCACGATGAGCCCTCGCGCACGGTGTGCGGCCTGGCCGACGCGACCGTGGCGCGACTGGCCGAGCTTCCGCAGATCATCGGCTTGAAGGATGCGACCGGCGACGTGACGCGGCCCTGCCACCTGCGGCCGCTGGTCGGTGCGGAGTTCAGGCTCATGACCGGCGACGACGCCACGGCCTTGGGTTATCTGGCGCAAGGCGGCGACGGCTGCATCTCGGTCACGTCCAACATGGCTCCAGGGCTGTGCCGTAACGTGTTCCTGGCTTACCGGCAGGGACAGATCGCGCGAGCCCAGCGCCTTGCCGTTCAGGCCGGCCGGCTGACCTCGGCCCTGCTCTGCGAGGCAACGCCCGCACCGCTGAAATATGCGCTCAGCACACTTGGCTGGATGTCGCCGGACGTCCGCCTTCCCATGGTGCCACCCGGCGAGGCAGTCCGAAGGCAACTCGACGCCGTGATCGCGCAATCAAGCGTGGAGTACGCCGCGTCCATGATCGGCCGCCGCCTGTGCTTTGGTCACCGGCCGCGCGCCGCCTGAGGCGGACGCCACGGCCGGCCAAAAAAATGGCCGAAGCGCCAGGCTCCGGCCATCAGTTCACGCTTATCCGCCTTGTTATTCAGCGGCAACGGGCTGACCGGCCTCCCGCGCGGCGCGCCGCGCGAGTTTCACCGGCGAATAGACCGGGTCGAGATTGAACAGCCTCTGCGCATTGCCACCAAGGATGTTGCGCTTGCCCTCCTCTTTCAGGAACGGCAGATCGTAGATCGTCGACGGCAGATCCATGTCCCAGTGCGGATAGTCCGACGAGTACAGGAGCTGGGTGTCCGCCTTGATCATCTTGAAGGTCAGCTCCAGCGCTTCACGGTTGTCGACCATCTCCATCGGCTGCGTGGTGTAGAACATCTCGCGCATGTATTCGCTGGGCTTGCGCTTGAGCAGGCCGCAGTCCGACGTACGCATCATGAACTCGTTGTCGAGCCGCTGCATCAGGAATGGGATCCAGGCGAGCCCGCTTTCGATCCAGAGCGTCTTCAACTTCGGGAAGCGCTCCGGCATGCCATTGGTGATCCAATTGGTCATGTGCAGCATGTTGCACCAGGTGAATCCCAGCGCATGCACCCCGATGAATCGGTTGCAAAGCTGCAGGCTCTGGTCGGTCCAGGTGAAGGCCGCATGGAAACCGAGCGGCAGGTTGCGCTCCTCCAACATGTGGTAGGTCTTCATGTAGGCGTTGTCGTAGTTCGCCTTGTAGTGAGTCGACGTCACCATGAAACCGATCACGCCCTTGCGGTCGGCGAACTCCTTGACGATCTCGTAGCTCGCCTCCGGATCGTGGAACGGCAGATAAAGCATCGACTTGATGCGCGGATCGGCGTCGAGGATCTTGTCGCAGAGCCAGCGGTTATAGGCCTTGGCCATGGCGACCTCGACCTGGATGCGCGGGCAGTTCGACAGGTTGAGCATCGGCGTCGGGAACATCACCGCCATGTCGACGCCCATGGCGTCCATCCAACGCTCCATCAGCGTCAGGTCGCGGTGCTTGGTGGTCGGCACCTTCTCGTTCTTGCGCTCGGGATAGCGCGTGATGCGGCCGGCGATCTCCTGATACGAGCCGGTTTCCGAGGTGAAGCCACCGCGCGAGTGGCCCTGGAACTTGGCCTCATAGCGCATCACCGGATCGTCGATGTATTCGGCGATCTCCTTGAAAGCCTCGGTCTCGTAATGGTGCGAGTCGGTGTCGACGATCAGGAAGTCTTCGTACTTGCGGTCGATCGCCTGGGTCACGGCGTTGCGAAGGAGCGTGCGGGTGTCGAACTCCTCGCTCGCAAGGTCGCGGAAATCGCGGTTGGCCTGATTCTGCAGAGCCTGCGGATCGGTCAGCATGGACATGGAGAAGCCTCTTTAACGGTTGCCGCCTTGCGGCGTGAGACGGCCGATGCCCGACATCGATTGCCAGGCGCCCAATTCGAACACTTCGATGCCCGCGCTTTCCAGAAGCGCGGTGCAGCCGATCGCGACGTCGGTCACGGTGACGCCGCTGTTGCGGCCATAGGGCCGCGGCGCGTTGCCCATCTGGGCTTTCGCGGCATAGAGCCGGACGATGGCGCCGAACGCCTGGCCGAGCGAGTCATCCGGAATATCGTCCAGCCGGTTCGCCTCGATCGCCTCGGCGCAGGCCGCGGCGAGATCGCTGGCAAGCTCCGGAAACGCGGCGATGCGGTTGGCGTCAGACTGCGACATAGATTTCGTCGCCCCGCTCGATGACGTCGTATTTTTTCAACTTGTGACGGTTGTCGATGACGTGGCAGCCGTCCTTGAGATGGAACTCCCAGCCGTGCCACGGACAAACGATGTGCATGTCGCTCTCGTCGAAATCCTGACCGAGCAAGATGCCTTTCTCGCCGAGCTTCTCGACCACCTGCGGCATCTTCAGGCCCTCGCAGGCCGGTCCGCCCTGATGCGGGCATTGGTTGCGGTAGGCGTAATAGGCGCCCTTGTGGAAGATCACGCCGATCTCGACAGGCCCGCTCTTCACCAGGCGGGTGCCGCCATCGGCGATCTCGCCCTTTTTGCACACGTGGATTTCGGCCAAGGCCTGCTCCCTTTGATTATTAGAACTCTTATTATAAGATACCTTATGATTGGGTCAACTTATCGCTGCGTGCCCTCCGGAGAAAACAGGTGACCGCAACGGTTCGCAAATTCGAGAAGCGCGGCGCTTCCGCGGCACAGCATGACGTTCCCAACATCGGGCTGGGCATGCTGCTGCGCGATGCAAATGCGGTATTCAACCGCGCGCTGCGTGAGGAGCTCGCCCAGCACAAGATCACCTTCAGCCAGTACCAGCATCTGCGTCAGCTTTGGCAGGAAGATGGTCTCGCGCAGGTCGATCTGTCACGGCGGATCGGGATCGAGACCGCCTCGTCGACCGCCGTGATCGATCAGCTCGAAAAGCTCGGTCTCATCCGCAGGAAGCGCGATCCGCAGGATCGCCGGCGCATCATTGTGACGCTGACGCCGCCGGGCCGCGCGCTGGAGAAGCCGCTCGACGATTGCGCGATCGCGGTGAACCTCCGCGCCCGCGCCGGCCTCTCGAAAGCCGACGTCGCGGCGATGTTCGAAACAGTTGGAAAGATCATCCGCAACTTGCGGAGATAATCGCTATGCCGGGTTCAATTTCGACCGCCCGCCTCCGCGACCAGGCCAGCCTTGGCAGCAAGGCCACGCCACAGCGCGACCTCGCGCTGGATCCGGTCATGCGCCTCGATAGGCGTGCTGCTGGTGGCGATGATGGCCTGGCCCGCGAGCGCGCGCTTGACCTCGGGCTCGGCCATGATGTCCCTGATGTTGTCACTGATGCGCGTGACGATCTCGTTGGGCGTCTTCGGCGGCATCATCACCGCAAACAGCAGCGACACCTCGAAGTCCTTGACACCGGCCTCCGCCATGGTCGGCACGCCGGGCAGGTCTTCGCTGCGCTTGTCCATCGCGACAGCCAGCGCCTTGAGCTTGCCTTCGCGGATCATCTCGAGGCTCGTGCCGAGGATGCCGAACTGCATGTCGATGCGCCCCTCGACCAGGTCGAGCAGCGCCTGGGTCGAAGTCTTGTAGGGCACGTGATTGAATTCGGCGCCGGTCTTGGCCGAGAACAGCTCCATCGCGAGGTAGGCAAGGCTCGCCTGCCCGACCGACGAATAGCTGATCGTGCGCGGCTTGGCCTTGGCGAGCGCGACCACATCGGCGACGGTCTTCACCGGCAGCGTCGAGCTCGCCACCAGCACGTAAGGCGACGTGCCAACGACCGCGACCGGCACGAAGTCATTGACCGGATCGAACGGCAGCTTGGCGTTGAAGATCGGCGCGGTGACGTGCGTCGTCGAGGTCGCGATGCCAAGCATGTAGCCGTCCGGCGCGCCCTTCGCGACCACGTCCGCGCCCAGAATGCCGCTTGCGCCCGCGCGGTTCTCTGCGATCACCGGCTGGCCGATGCGTTCGCTGAGCTTCTGGCCAATCAATCGCGCCATCACGTCAGCGGCAGAACCGGCCGGCAGCGGAACGATAAAGCGCAGCGGATGATCAGGCCACTTGCTTTGCGCGTTTGCAGCGCTTGCGCCGCACATCATCGCCACAACAACAAGCGCGGCACGCATGGCTTTCATTCGCCTATCCTTTGTTTGACGTTTCCTCGGCGTCAGACATAACGGCCTGCGCAATCCCGTCAACCACATCTGCGTTCATGCTCTGGAGATCAAGATGCCCTACCAGGATTTTCGCCAGTTCCTCGATGTGTTGCGTCAGCAGGGCGAACTGATCGACATCGATCGTCCGGTCGCATTGACCGACGTCGGCAAGGCGCTGAAGCAGGCCTATCAGAAAGGCCGGCCCGCCGTGTCTTTCAACTACAACAGCACGGAGTTCCCGCTGGTGTGCGGCCTCTATTCGGACCGCAACAAGGCGCTTCTCGCGTTCCAGAGCGACGAGAAATCGATCATGCAGAAGGTGCTCGACGGACTCGACAATCCGATCAAGCCTGTGATGGTCAACGGCGCAGCGCCTTGCCATGAGGTTGTGATCCAAGAAGAAGATATCGACCTCTACAGCCTGCCGATACCGACCTACAGCCCGAAGGATGGCGGCCCCTACATCACGCCGGGCATCGTGGTGTCGAAGGATCCGGAAACCGGCGTGCCGGATATCGGCCACTATCGCTTTCTCATTCTCAGCAAGAACACCGTGTCATTCTCGGCGCAGCCGTTCCACCGCTTCGGCAAGAATCTCGCGAAATGCCAGAAGATGGGCGTGAAGCCGCGCGCCGCGCTGATCATCGGCGTCGATCCGATCCTCGCCTACACGTGCCAGGTCCAGGTGCATGATCAGACCAACGACTGGGAGGTTGCGGGCGGACTTCGCGGCGCGCCGATCGAACTGACCAAGTGCAAAACCTGCGACATCGAGGTGCCGGCAACGTCGGAATTCGTCATCGAGTTCGAAGTCGACATGGACAAGACCGTGATGGAAGGCCCGCTCGGCGAATACACCGGCTATTACACGCCTGCCTCGCTGAAACCTGTGGCGAAGATCACCGCGATCACGCACCGCAAGAAGCCGATCTTCCAGGGGTTGCTCACCGGCAAACCGATCACCGAGAACCATATCCTCAAGCAGATTCCGTTCGAGGCCTCGTTCCTCAAGACGTTGAAGCGGCAATTCCCGACCATCGATCAGATCTCGGTGCGCGCTTCGGCCGGCGTGTCGTTCTATGTGGTGATCTCGATGAACCAACGCTTCGCCGGCGAAGCGCGTCAGGTGATCCTCTCGGCGATGTCGAGCAACATCCGGCCGAAATGGGTGATCATCGTCGATCCCGACATCGACGTGCACTCGTCGTCGGATGTCGAATGGGCCATGGCATTCCGCACCCAGCCGCAGAAGGACGTGATCATCGTCGATCAGATTCCGGCCGGCCCCTCGGACCCCTCGATCGACGATCCGACCAAGCCGCGTCCGTTCCGCACCGCGTCCTCGATCGGCATCGACGCGACGCGGCCCTACGGAAAGCCATTCTCGGAAGTGGCCGACGTGCCGGGCTGGGAGGACTTCGAGATGCCCGAGCTCGACGGCCGGTAACAGCCCGGCGGCTTAGTCTCGACCAACGATCTTGAGAGGCCCGCCGAACGCGGCGGGCACGCGTCCCATGCGCGCGGATGAGTTGACAGAACAGGCGCAAAGAGATCGCTTATCCGCCGAAATTCACGCCACGCCAGGAAGAGAAAATGCGGACCATCACTCTCGAAGAGCACTTCGGCAGCCCAGGTTTCCTCGCCGGTCCGGGCAAGGAATTCATGGGACGGATCCGCGATGCAGGGCCGCGCGGCGCGGCGATCTACGAAAAACTCAAAGACATCGGCGACAAGCGCATCGCCGAGATGGATGCCGACAAGATCGATATGCAGGTGCTCTCGCTGAACTCTCCAGGCGTGGAGCAATCCGATGCCGCGGAGCAGATTTCGGCCGCGCGTGAGTCCAACGACTTCCTGGCTGACGCCGTCAAAAAGCATCCGACGCGGTTTGCTGCTTTCGCCGCGCTGCCGACAGCCGCACCGGAAAAGGCGGCGGAAGAACTGGAGCGTCGGGTCCGTCAGCAAGGCTTCAAAGGCGCCCTCATCAACGGCCATACACGCGGCCGCTATCTCGATGACAAGTTCTTCTGGCCGATCCTGGAGCGGGCCGAAGCCCTCAACACGCCGATCTATCTGCATCCAACGCCGCCGCCAAAAGCGGTGTTCGATGCGCAATACAGCGGCTTCAGCCCGCAAGTGAGCGGCGTTTTCTCAACCGGCGGCTGGGGCTGGCATATCGAAACCGCGATCCATCTCGTTCGCATGATCCTCGGGGGAGTCTTCGATAAGTATCCCAAGCTGCAAGTCGTGATCGGTCACCTGGGCGAAGGCATCCCGTTCATGCTGCCGCGGCTGAACAAGAACCTGCCGACGGAGATGACGAAGCTCGGCCGTCCGGTCGGCGCTTATCTGCGGGAAAACGTTCACTACACGTTCGGCGGCTTCAATTTCACGGCGACGTTTCAAAATCTGGTGCAAGAAGTCGGGATCGATCGGATCATGTTCTCGGTCGACTACCCGTATGGATCGATGGCCGAGGCGCGTGCGTTTCTGGAGCAACTCCCGATCAGCCCAGCGGACAAAGAGCGCATCGCCCACGGCAACGCGGAGCGGCTGTTCGGATTCTAGAGCGGTTCACTTCTTTTCTGAATCGCTGGGGATTCCGCTGGGCTTCGAATTGTGATTCAAGCTGCTGGCTGGGTTGGAGGCCAGCAGCTCATGACCCGACCTCTGTCCAATGATCTGCGTGAGCGTGTCGTTGCGGCGGTGCGGAACGGTGAGAGCTGCCGGACGGTGGCTTCGCGGTTCGGCGTGGCGGTGTCGTCGGTGGTGAAGTGGTCTCAGCGCTATCGGACGACTGGCTCAGTGTCGCCGAGCAAGATGGGTGGATATCGCAAGCCGGTGCTCGATCCGCATCGGGCCTTCATCCTGGAGCGCATCAGACAGACCCCGCATCTGACCCTGCATGGGCTGAAGGACGAACTTGCCGCGCGTGGGGTAAAGGTCTCGCACAATGCCGTGTGGCTGTTCCTGCGGCGCGAAGACCTGCGGTTCAAAAAAAACACTGTTCGCGCTTGAACAGGCCCGGGCCGACATCGCCCGCAGACGAAAGCGCTGGCGATCCTGGCAGGCCGGTCTCGATCCACGGCGTTTGGTCTTCATCGACGAAACCTGGATCAAGACCAGCATGGCCCCACTGCGCGGATGGGGACGCAAGGGCGATCGCCTGCGAGCTTACGCGCCGCATGGTCATTGGCGGACGCTGACCTTCCTCGGCGCGCTCCGCCACGACGGCCTCACAGCCCCTTGCGTGTTCGATGGCCCGATCAACGGCGAGTGCTTCCGAGCCTATGTCCAGCAGCAACTCGTTCCCGCACTGAAGGCCGGCGATATTGTCGTCATGGACAACCTCGGAAGCCACAAGGCTGCCGTGCTGCGACAGATCATAAGAGCAGCCGGAGCCAGGCTCTGGTACCTGCCGCCCTACTCGCCGGACCTCAATCCGATCGAGCAGGCCTTCGCCAAGATCAAACATTGGATGCGCATGGCTCAAAGGCGCACCATCGACGATGTCTGGCGCCAAATCGGCAGCCTCGTCACAACCATAGGCCCCCGCGAATGCAGCAACTACTTCGCAAACGCCGGATACGCTTCCGTCAAATTGTGAACCGCTCTAGCGACCGGAAGTGCCGGGGCTACCCCGGCATGAACATCGCGAACGGCTCGTCGAGCGTCCGCTTGAGATGCTTGCGATAGAGCGCGTGGTTCGGATCGCTGGAATTGACGCGGCCGAAGCTCGGCTTCGCCACGGCCTTGAGCGGCACGAAGGCGATTGGCGCGGCAATCGGCGTGAGCAGCGAGCCTTTGCCGGCGAGCAGCGTCATCAGGATGCCGTACATCTCGCCGGTGATGGTCGGACGCGACACGGTGACCAGCCGGTGCTGACCGCTCCGGTTGGTGACGAGATAAACATGCCCCGACTGATTGGGCACCGCGACCTCGCCGAACTGGGTGAAGTCCGCGTCGAGCCGCTCGCCCTCGCGAAACAGCAGGCAGGCGCTCTTGGCATCCCAAGCGATCTCAGTGCGATAGGCGTAGATCGACTCCTTGTCACCGAATGACGGCCGCAGCGTCACGTAGGTGCCCTCGATCCAGGCGACCGCTCTGCGCGAATAAGCACCGAGATGATCCGGCGCGACGTCGCCACCGGACGGCACGACCGCGACCGCTGCGTCCGCGCGCTTGCGCAGCGCCACGCCGAGCGCCTCCTCCAGCCGCACGGTGGTCGCAAGCGTAAATGGACGCCGGCCGCCCAACGCCTTCTCCAACGTCGACATGCTGATCTTGGCGAGCTCAGCGAGCTGCTGCCGCGAGAGGCGGCGCCTTGCCAGCTCTTCACGGACCGTCGCGGCCACCTGCTGGCTCTGCTCGGCCGTCAGCTGCTTGTCCATCGCCAGCATCGTCACCCCTCCGAATCCTCAAGAATTCTAGCGGACGCACAAACCATCACAAAACCGCACCGGGCCGTACGCCTCGGGCGGACGGCGGCGAGTCGCGGCTGCCCTCGTGCTGAGCCTGGCGGGGCCTTGCGGAACAATCCAGATCATCACGCTCGCGGGATAAAGCGCTCCGACGCACAACGGCAGCCGGCGGAAGGCAGCTTCGGGAGCGCTTGAAATGATCACGTGCGGTGCAATCCAACGGACCGGCCGGCTGGGCCGGCCAAATTCGACGGAGCCCATCGGGCTCCGATTTATGCGGTATCTGGCTGCGATTCTCGTGGGAATTGCGGCATTTTTTATCAACATCGGGCCGATGCAGGCGGCAAGCGACCCTGCTCCTCTGACCAAGCCCGGCGACGCCCGTTCGGGCTCGCTTCTGATCAAGACCGATGACGGCTACGCCGACGCCAACCGGCTTGGGATCGACGTCGATCTGACGGTGTCCGGGCCGACCATCCGCGCCCGAGTCACCCAGATTTTCCGCAATCCGACGCGGAACTGGGTCGAGGCGGTTTACGTCTATCCATTGCCCGAAGGCGGCGCGGTCGACACCCTGAAGATGGTGGTCGGCGACCGCATCGTGGTTGGCGAAATCAAAGAGCGCCAGCAGGCCCGCGTGATCTATGAGCAAGCCAAGCAGAACGGCCAGAAGGCCGCGCTGACCGAACAGGAACGGCCGAACATCTTCACAAACTCTGTCGCCAACATCGGCCCGGGCGAGACCGTGCTGGTGCAGATCGAATACCAGGAGCCGGTGCACCAATCGGCCGGTGAGTTCTCGCTCCGCGTTCCGATGGTCGTGGGCCCCCGCTACAACCCGGCGCCGATCGTGCAGAGCGTCGACCTGCGCCCGGACAGCAGCGGCTGGGGCACAGCCACGACCGATCCGGTGCCCGACCGTGACCGCATCTCGCCGCCGGTGCTCGATCCGGCGCAGAACGGTCCGGTCAATCCGACCCAGATCACCGTGCGCCTGCAGGCCGGCTTTCCGCTCGGCGAGGTGAAGAGCCACTTCCATGCGGTCAATGTCGAGAGCCCGGACGCGGGCACACGCATCGTCAAGCTCGCGAACGGGCCGGTGCCAGCCGACCGCGACTTCGAACTGACCTGGAAGCCTGCGAACGAGACCGCGCCCTCCGTGGGTTTGTTCCGTGAGAAGGTCGGCGACGCCGACTATGTGCTGGCTTACGTGACGCCGCCTGCCATCGAGCAGGCCGAGCAGAAGCCTTTGCCGCGCGAGGTGATCTTCGTCATCGACAACTCGGGATCGATGGGCGGCACCTCGATCGTGCAGGCCAAGGCGAGCCTCATTTATGCGCTTGGCCGCCTGCAGCCGAACGACCGCTTCAACGTGATCCGCTTCGACCACACCATGGACGTGCTGTTCCCTGACGCGGTATCGGCCGACCAGGAGCATGTCGATCAGGCCAGGCGCTTCGTCGACGCGCTGCAGGCCCAGGGCGGCACCGAAATGGTACCGGCGATGCGTGCCGCGCTGAACGATCGCGGCCTAGCTGATGGCAACTACGTCCGCCAGGTCGTGTTCTTGACCGACGGTGCGATCGGCAACGAGCAGCAGCTATTCGACACCATCAGCACCATGCGCGGCCGTTCGCGGATCTTCATGGTCGGCATCGGCTCCGCGCCGAACACCTACCTGATGAACCGCGCAGCCGAGCTCGGCCGCGGCACCTTCACCCACATCGGCTCGGTCGAGCAGGTCGAGGAGCGGATGCGCGGCCTGTTCGCCAAGCTCGAGAACCCAGCGGTGACGAACCTCGCGGTGAAGTTCTCCGCCGCCTTGGCCGATATGACGCCGGCCGCGATCCCGGACATCTATCGTGGCGAGCCGCTGGTGCTTGCGGCACGCCTCGACAAGCTCCCCGGCTCGGTCGAGATCAAGGGCCGCATCGGCGACCGTCCGTGGTCGGTGACGCTGCCGCTCGAAAACGCCGCCGAGGGCAAAGGCCTGTCCAAGCTCTGGGCGCGGCGCAAAATCGCCGACGCCGAGATTGCCCGCACCATGCGGCAGTCTGCGCCGGAGGAAGCCGACAAGACCATCCTGGCGCTGGGCCTGGAGCATCAGCTGGTGACACGGCTGACCAGTCTGGTCGCGGTCGACAGGACGCCGAGCAGGCCCGACGGCGAGACGCTGAAGCTCACCGAGCTGCCGCTGAATTTGCCGGCCGGCTGGGTGTTCGAGAAGGTGTTCGGCGAACGCTCCGTGCCGTTCGTGCCGAAGGAGCAGCGCACCGAAGCTGACGAAGGCCGCATCCAGCTTGCGCTCGCCAAGCGCGCACTGCCCGCGGTGTCGGCAGCCCCCAAGACGGTGACGCTGCCCAAGACGGCAACGGATGCCGAACTCAAGATGATCGCAGGCGCTGTGCTGCTCACGCTCAGTCTGATCCTGCTCGCACTCACCCGGCGGCGTGCTGCCACAACCTGACGCCGGATGACCGGAGGAGTCTGCCCCCCACCTCCTCCCAGCGCGCGCGGCCTCTGTCCCCCCAGGGCCGCGCGCGCATTCTCTTCAAGGACCGCGCCGATGAAACGCCTCGATGCAAAACGGTTGGCCGCTCTGATGCTCGCTCTCGCTGGTGCCTACCTGCTGGGCCAAGGCCTCTACATCCACGCCAAAGCCATGCTCGCCCAGGTGCTGCTGGAGCGCGCCTTCGCCGAGACGATTGCGACCGGCCGCGACGTGAAGCCGTGGTCATGGGCCGACACCTGGCCCGTGGCGCGCATCGAAATGAAACGCATCAACGCCAGCGCCATCGTGCTGGAAGGCAGCAGCGGCCAGGCTCTGGCGTTCGGCCCGGGCCATGTCGAACTCACAGCCAATGCCGGCGAACGCGGCGTCGCGGTTTACTCGGCGCACCGCGACACGCACTTCCGGTTTCTCAAGGACGTGAAAATGGGCGACGAGATTGCCGTAACGCGGCGCGACGGCCGCATCTTCCGCTACAAGGTCAACGGCACGTCCGTGGTGCGCTACGACGACTCAGGCATCGATCCGATCACCGACCGACCGGAGCTGGTGCTGTCGACCTGCTGGCCGCTGGACTCCGTCACGCCCGGCCCGCTGCGCTATCTGGTGCACGCCGAATTGATCGAGGCGCAGCACGTCTCACTGAAGTAAGCAGCGGCACGGTTATTCACGCGCGCGACGTTTCGCATAGGCCGCGCGCGCAGCTTCGATGCGCGTCGAGTTCGCGACGACCCAGTCTGCTATCCCTTGCACCGGCTTGAAAAGTTCTCGCCCGAGGTCGGTCAGTTCATATTCCACCTGCGGCGGCGTGACGGGGGTGACCGTCCGCGTGACAAAGCCGTTTTCCTCAAGGTCCCTCAGCGTCGATGCCAACACTTTTTGGCTGATCTCGCCGACTTCGCGCCTCAACGCGTTGAATCGACGCGGTCCCTGGCCTAGCACGCGCACCACGAGAAGAGTCCATTTGTCGCTGATGCGCGCGAGCATGCGGCTGATGTGTTCGCAGTGGGCGGTATCCTCGTGGTTATCTGGTGTCGACAAGGTGCCTTCTTGTTCAGCCATTGGGTTTGCTTAGGTTGGTTACCGCAAGAAACCAGCATACCCGAGGTAATCATGACATCTAAGCCTAAAATCGCCGTCATCATTGGCTCTACGCGACCGACTCGCTTCGCCGACGGGCCGGCGCAGTGGATTCTGAAGCAAACCAAGGCGCGTGGAGATATGGATGTAGAGCTGGTCGACCTGCGCGATTATGCGCTGCCCTTCTTCGATGAAATGGCATCGAACATGTGGATGCCGAGCAAGAATGCCGAGGCGATCCGCTGGCAACATACCGTCGCAAAATATGACGGCTACATCTTTGTGGTCGCGGAATACAACCACTCCATTACTGGCGTGCTCAAGAACGCGCTCGATCAAGCTTACAAGGAGTGGAATCGCAAGCCATTCACCGCGATCGGATACGGCGGCGTCGGAGCTGCGCGCGCTATCGAACACCTGCGTTCTATTGCCGTGGAACTACAAATGGTCTCCACGCATGCTGCCGTGCATATTGGCGGCGGGGATTTCATGGCGGTGCATCCGATGTTCGGCAAGAAGCCCATCGAGGAGATTGAGGCGAATCTGCTTCCTTCGGCCAAAACCGCGCTCGACGAACTCGTGTGGTGGGCGAAAGCAACGACGGCGGCAAAAGCGGCCGCAGCTTGACCACGTGTTCTTCGCGCCGACTTCGACTCCACGCTAGCTTTTGAACGCCGTCTGCAGCTCGGGCTTCACCTGCGCTGCAAACAGCTCCACTGAACGCAGCATTTCCTCCCCCGACAGATCGCCGAAGCAGAACTGCCCGACAATGTAGTTGGCGCCGCTGTCCTCAACCTGCTTGCCCAAAAACGCTCGCACGGTTTCGGGCGAACCGGCGATGGCTTGCCCTTGCTTGATCAGCATGTCGAAATTCTCCACGCGAAGCGGCGATTCCGGCCATGTGCCGTTCAGCTCGGAGAGATATGTGAAGCTCGCCCGCCAGCGCAGATAGGCGCGCCGCGCGATGGCCAGCGCTTGATCGTCGGTGTCGGCCACCACGATGAAGCGCACCATGCCCATCTTGGGTAACGCCGCACCGCTCTGGACCTCGCCCCAAATCTTGCGATAACGCTCGACGATGGCGCGCGTGTTGTCGGGCATGTCGTTGGTGACGATGTTCAAGCCCTTGCGTGCGGCGCGCTCGGCGCTGTCCGGCGAATGCGCGCCGTACCACAGCGGCGGATGCGGCTTCTGGTACGGTTCCATCTCCATCGGCACGTTGGCGAACTGGTCATACTTGCCCTTCCAGTCGAGCTTCTTGACCGTGAAGGCCTTCATGATCAGTTCCAGACGCTCGGCATAGATCTGCTGCCGCTCCTGCGCGTTCTGCCCGTAATAGGAAATCTCGTACGGCACTGAACCGCGGCCGAAGCCGATCTCCAGCCGCCCGCCGCTCATGTGATCGAGCATGCAGATCTCTTCCATCACCCGGAGCGGATGATGCACCGGCAGAGCATAGACGAAGGTGCCAAAACGAAGCCGCGCGGTGCGTTGGCCGATCGCGGAAAGGAACACGCTGGGCGATGGCGCCATGCCGAGCGGCGTGAAATGGTGTTCGGCCACGTGATAGGCGTAGAAGCCAGAACGATCGAAGGCCTCGATCACCTTCAACCGCTGCTCGTAATACTCGCGCAAAGGTAAGTCGTTGCGATCGAGGTGATCGAAAATGCCGAATTCCAACTTCATGCGGTTTCCGCCCACTCAATTTACGGCTTGGTTTGCCTGTTCTGTAATCGCACCGCCAATGCAGCGGGGAGTTGGGCGGATTTGCATCAGGTGACGCAGCATTGGTCAATAGCCGCGTGACGCAGAACCGTCCGCATGCCGAGACGATCGAACGCACGGAAACCTCTAGCGAGGTGCGCCGAGTCCCGCCTAGTATCGAGGAAGCAGCCGGCGACAAGTCCGGAGCCCGAGGGAGAGACGCAATGAGGAAGCAAGGCCCATTCGCCGCACGCCTGTCGCGGCGTTCATTCGTCAAGCATTCCGCGGCCGCCGGCGCCGTCCTGACCTCGAACCTCGCCGCGCCCGCGCTGCTCGCCCAGAGCAAAGCACCGATCAAGCTCGGCGTGCTGAACTCCTTCACCGGCGGCCTTGCCTACGCAGCCGAGGGCAACCTCAACGGCATGAGCCTCTATTTCGAGAGCATCAATTGGACGGTCGCCGGCCGCAAGATCGAACTCGTCAAGGAGGACGATCAGTTCAATCCGCAGGTTGGCTTGCAGAAGGCGAAGAAGCTCGTTGAAAGCGACAAGGTCGATCTCCTGGTCGGCATCCAGGCGAGCAACGTGGCACTCGCCGTGCTGAATTACATGAAGCAACAGAAAGCGTTCTACGTGGTGTCGGGCGCCGGCACCGACGCCATCACCTGGGACCGCTACCCCTATCTGTTCCGTACCTCGATCTCCGCCTATCAGCTGTCCACACCGATGGCGAACTACGTCTACGACAATCTCGGCAAGGAGATCGTCACCACGGCCTCGGACTATGCGGGCGGACGCGATGTCATCGCGCAGTTCAAGGGTCCGTATGTCAAGCGCGGCGGCAAGGTGATCAAGGAAATCTGGCCGCCGCTCGGCACCACCGATTTCAGCCCTTACCTGACTGACATCAAGTCGATCAATCCGCCGGTCACTTACGACTTCATGCCGGGCGCCGACGCGGTGCGCTTCATCCAGCAATACAGCGAATTCGGACTGAAGGAGAAAATGCCGCTGACCGGCTTCACCATCATCGACTCGCAAACCGTGAGCGCGCTTGGCAAGTCCGCGATCGGCATCATCTCGGCGCTGACCTACACGGATACGGTGCCCACGCCCGAGGGCCAGAAGTTCGCGGCCGACTACAAGGCCAAATACAAATCCTCTCCGGACCTGTTCGCCGATTACGGCTACGTTGCCGGCCGGGCGCTCGGCGAGGCGATGCAGGCGATCGACGGCGATGCCGGCAACAAGGACAAGCTTGCCGACGCCATGACCAAGGTGAAATTCAACGCGCCGCGCGGGCCGTTTCGCATGGACCCGGCAACGCATAATCCGATCCAGGACATCTACATCTGCCAGGTGATCGAGAAGGGCGACGGCATCTCGACCAAGATCCTGTCGACCGCCAAGGACGTCACCGACCCGGGCAAGAAGATCTACTGACCGCACCCGCAACGCCCTGAAACGCCGGCTGAAACCCGCATGGAAGTGTTCGTCGCCCAGCTTCTGAACGGGCTGGTCTACGGCGTCCTGCTCTTTCTGATGGCGGCCGGCCTGTCGCTGATCTTCGGGCTGATGAATGTCGTGAGCCTCGCCCACGGCTCGTTCTTCATGCTCGGCGCCTATGTGGGGCTGTCGATCTTCAACGCCACCGGGAGCTTCTGGCTGGCGCTGATCCTCGCCCCCATCCCCATCATCATCGCCGGCATCGTCATCGAGCGGCTGTTCATGCGGCCGCTCTACCGGCGCGGCCATATGGACCAGGTGCTGCTGACGTTCGGCTTCACCTTCGTGTTTCTCGACTTCGTGCAGACCGTCTGGGGCCGTTCGGTGCTGCGTTTGCCGGCGCCGGAGGCGCTGCAGGGCACATTGCATATCGGCGCCGGCGTGTTCTCGGCCTATCGGCTGTTTCTCATTGGCTTCGGCTTCGCCATCGCGCTCCTGCTCTGGCTGTTCCTGGAGCGAAGCCGCATCGGCGCCATGGTGCGCGCTGGCGTCGATGACGCGCAGATGGCGTCGGGCCTCGGCGGCAACATCCCGGCGCTGTTCAGCGGCATGTTCGGCTTTGGCGTCGCGCTGGCAGCCCTCGGCGGCGTCGCCGCGGGACCCATTCTCGGGCTCTATCCGGGCATGGACGCCGAGATCCTGATCCCGGCGTTTATCGTCATCGTGATCGGTGGGCTCGGGAGTCTTCGCGGCGCATTTGCCGGCAGTCTGGTGATCGGCATCGCCGACACCTTCGGCAAGGCCTATCTGCCGAGCCTCGCGCTGTTCCTGATTTATCTGACGATGATTCTGGTTCTGCTGGTGCGGCCGCAGGGCCTGTTCGGCATCAAATATGCCGATGCGGCTCCGGCCGCTGTCTCGACAACGCCCGTGCCGCCGACCAACCGCACCCGCATTGTCGAGTTCGTCGCGCTCGCTGCTCTGATCGCCCTGCCATTTACGGTCTCGGACTACGGCAGAACGCTGATCGCCGAGATTTTCATCTTCGCGATCTTCGCCATGAGCCTCGATCTTCTGCTCGGTTTCACCGGGCTGATGTCGCTCGGCCACGCCGCATTCTTCGGACTTGGCGCTTATGCAGTCGGCGTACTGGGCAATATGTTCGGGATCAATGCCTGGATCGGCGTTGTGGCGGGCTCGGTGCTTGCCTCGCTCGCCGCAGGCCTGATCGGCTGGTTCTGCGTCCGCACCGGCGGCGTCACGTTCCTGATGCTAACGCTCGCTTTCTCGCAATTGGTGTTCTCGATTGCGCTGAAATGGCGTGACGTCACGGGCGGCTCCGATGGCCTCGCGATTGCCGACAAGCCGAGCTTCTTCGGTTTCGACCTGTCGAGCTCGCTCACCATGTACTTCATGGCGCTCATCTTCTTCGTTCTGGTATTCTGGGCGCTGCGCCGCCTGATCAACGCGCCGCTCGGCCGCGTCTTCATCGGCATCCGCGAAAACGAGCAGCGCATGCTCGCGATCGGCTACCCGACGCTGGCTTACAAGCTTCTCTCCTTCACCATTGCGGCCGCGCTCGCCGGCCTCGCCGGCGGGCTCTACGCCATTTTCAACGGCTTCATCTCAGCCGATGCGCTCTACTGGACCGCCTCGGGTGACGTCCTGATCATGACCATGCTGGGCGGCGCCGGCACCCTGATCGGACCCGCGATCGGCTCCGGCGTGTTCCTGCTGATGAAGAACGTCGTGAGCTCCTACAACGAGCACTGGCTCGCCATCATCGGCATCACCTTCATCTGCTGCGTGATGTTCTTCCCCGGCGGCATCTGGGGTGCGATCCGTGGCCTCCACCTCCGCACGAGGAGCGCGAAATCATGAGCGCGCTCCGCATCGAACACCTCAACCGCTCGTTCGGCAGCCTCGTCGTCACGGACGACGTCAACCTCGACATCGCACCGGGCGAACGTCACGTCATCATCGGTCCGAACGGCGCCGGCAAGACCAGCCTGGTCAATCAGATCGGCGGCCAGCTCGCGCCAAGTTCCGGCCATATCCTGGTCGACGGCACAGATATCACCGGTCACTCGCCGGACCGGATCAGCCGCATGGGGGTGGCCCGCACGTTCCAGCGCAACAATCTGTTCCAGAACCTTTCGGTGATCGAGAACCTGCGGCTTGCGCTTGAAGTCCGCCTGGGCAAGCCGCTGGACTTCTTTCGGCCGGCTGACCGCAATGCCGCCCTGATGACGCGCGCCAAGGAGTTGATGGCCCAGGTGCATCTTGGCAGCGACGGCGACCGCACCGTCCGCAATCTCTCCTATGGCGAGCAACGTCAGCTCGAAATCGGCATGGCTCTCGCGGGCGATCCGAAAATCCTGCTGCTCGACGAGCCGACATCAGGCATGTCGCCAGCCGAAACCGCGCGGATGATCGAGCTCATTGCTGGCCTGCCGCGCAGCCTCGCCATCCTGATGATCGAGCACGACATGAAGGTCGTGTTCTCGGTCGCCGACCGCGTCACCGTGCTCTATTACGGGAAAATTCTCGCCACCGGCACGCCGGACGAAATCCAGGCCAATGCTCGCGTGCGTGAGGTCTATCTCGGGGTGAGGCACTGATGCTGGAGCTCGAGAGCGTTCATGCCTATTACGGCGAGAGCCACGTGCTCCGCGGCGTCTCGCTCACCGTCGGCAAGGGCGAGGTCGTATGCCTCCTGGGTCGGAACGGTGCTGGCAAGACCACAACCATCCTTACGGTGATGGGCTACATGCATCCCCGTGGCGGCCACGTCCGCTACAGCGGTCGCGACATTGGAGCACTGCCGCCCTACGCGGTGTCGAGGCTGGGCGTCGGCTTCGTGCCGCAGGAGCGCGGCATCTTCCCAAGCCTGACTGTGCGCGAAAACCTCACGGTGTTTGCCCGGGGCAGCGGCAACGACGACTGGAATCTGCCGCGCATCTTTGAGCTCTTTCCGGTTCTCAAAGCCCGCGAACGCAATCTCGGATTCCAGCTTTCCGGCGGCGAGCAGCAGATGCTGTCGATCGCCCGCGCATTGATGCTCAACCCGGACCTGCTGGTGCTCGACGAGCCGTCCGAGGGATTGGCACCGATGATCGTCGAGGAGATCATCAAGGTGCTGCGCGGTCTCAAGGACCAAGGTCTCGCAATCCTTCTCGTCGAGCAGAACCTGCGCGCGGCGTTCGCCGTCGGCGACCGCCATCACATCATGAACAAGGGCGAGATCTGCTTCACCGGCAGCTCGGCCGAGATCGAAAGCAACGAAACCGTGCTGCGGGAATATTTGAGTGTCTGACATGGTCTGGGAGGTGCTCGCTTGAAAACCGTCAAAGTCGCCGACGTCGATCTCGAGCTTTTCGAATCCGGGCAAGGGGCGCCGATCCTCTTCCTTCACAGCGCCGGGGGCTTCGCCCCACAGCAGCCGTTCGTTGGACCGCTGTCGGCCAAGCACCGGCTGATTGCGCCATCACATCCTGGTTTCGGCAAATCGAGCCTGCCGGAATGGCTCGATTCCATCGACGACATCGCGCATATCTATCTCGAACTGCTCGACACGCTCGGCCTGAAGCACCTCGACATCGTCGGTTGCTCGATCGGCGGCTGGATCGCGGCCGAGATCGCCACCAAAGTGCCCGACCGCGTGCGGCGGCTGGTGATGGTGAGCCCGGTCGGCGTGAAGACTGGTTCGTCCGACAAGCTCGACATTCCCGACATCTTCGCGATGCCGCAGAGCGACGTCGACAAGCTCCTCTATCACGACCCCGCCAGATCGGCCCCCGACACCAAGAGCATGTCGGACGACCAGCTCGCCGCGATGTTCCGCAACCGCGAGACATTGGCGCTGATGGTATGGGAGCCGTGGATGCACAACACCAAGCTGAAGCACCGGCTGCATCGCGTGACGTGCCCGGCCCTGTTCATGCGCGGCGCGAGCGACGGCCTCGTCTCCGACGCTTATCTGAAGGCCTACGCGGCGCTGCTGCCGAACGCCCGCGTGCACACCATCGCCGCGGCTGGCCACGTGCCTCATCTGGAACAGCCGGAGGCCTTCGCCTCGACCGTCCTCAATTTTCTCGCAGCCTGATCGGAGTTCGACATGAGAGCCTGGCATTTCAGCGAGACCGCCTATCCGTATCTCCCGCCGCAGGACTCCTACCCGTCGATCCGCGTGTCATTGCCCAATCGCATCTACGATCCGGCCAAGGGCGCGGCGCTTTACGACCGTTACATCGACGAATGGTTGATCGCCGAGGAGGAAGGCGTCGAGATCATGCTCAATGAGCATCATCAGACCGCGACCTGCGTCGATCCGGCGGCGCCGTTGATGCTCGCGGCGCTGGCGCGGCTCAGCAAGAAGGCCCGGCTGCTCATTCTCGGCAACCCGATCGCCAACCGCCGCCAGCCGGTTCGGGTCGCGGAAGAAATGGCGATGGTCGACGTGCTGTCACACGGCCGGGTGGAAGCCGGCTTCGTGCGCGGCGTGCCGTATGAAATCCTGCCGGCGAACAGCAATCCGGTGCGGATGAACGAACGGCACTGGGAGGCGCTCGACCTGATCGTGAAGGCCTGGACCCATCACGATGGCCCGTTCAGCTTCGAGGGCCGGTTCTTCCACCACCGCTCGATCAACATCTGGCCGCGCTGCTATCAGCAGCCGCATCCGCCCATCTGGGTCAGCACCACCAGCACCAGCGGCGCCCAGCAGGTCGGCGCGCATGGCTATATCCAGGCGACGTTCCTCACAGGCTTCGACACGACCAAGCGCATCTACGACGCCTACCGGCGCGGCTGGCGGGAAGCCGGCCGCGGCCAGGACGTGCCGATCGACCGGCTGGCTTATGCGGCGCTGATCTACGTCGGTGACACCGAGGCCAAGGCCCGCGCCGGAGCCGAGAAACTGCTCTGGTACGTCAACGCCAACAAAGTGCCGCTACATTTCTCCAACCCGCCGGGCTACGTGCCCGTCGCGATGAACATGCAGCTTGCGCGTGGCGCGCATAACGTCGTCAGCGCATTCGGCACCAAGCAAGGCACGGTCGATGGAGCCATCGAGGCCGGCACCATGTTCGCGGGCACGCCGGACCAGGTGTTCGAGCAGATCAAGAAGCACTGGCACCATGTCGGCGGTTACGGCCAGATCCTGATCATGGGCCAGGCCGGCTTCCTCGAACACGACGACACCGTGCACGGCATCCGTATGTTCGCCCGCGAAGTCTATCCGCGATTGAAAGAGCTGTTCCCCGGCACGATGCCCTCCGGCATCACCGAGACATCGAAAGCCGCTGCGGGTTGAGCCGCGCAAGTCAAAGCCCCGGCCGTTGAGGCCGGGGCTTTGTTCCCGCCGCGATTAGTCGCGATCGGGATCGCCGTAAGGACGATCCGAATACGGCTGGTTCGGCGCAATCGGATGGTAGTTGTGCTGCAGGGGCGTCAGCGCTTCCCGGCTATCGGCAGAGCCGTAGTACGGAGCGTTGCGCTCGACGCTCGCCGCATCGCTGGCATAGGCGTTGTAGCCGCGATGCACGCGTTCCTTCGCGCTTGCGGACAAGGTCGGCGCGGCGACAGCGAGCAGAATCCCGGCAGCAGCAGTTAAAACCTTCAAGGTCTTCATGATCGTACCTTTCGTTTCTTCGACTTCTTCCAACGGACGAGCCCGATATGGCGCTCGCCCGTTTTCACGACCGCGATCTAATCTTTCTTCGCACCGCAACAAGTGACTAAACGCACACCCTCCCGTGATCAGGATTTGAAATATCGATCAGAATTCCATCGCAAAAATAACGCATTAAGCGGCATCAGCAGGATTCGGCAAAAACCACCGCAAGATTGCAGCGAATCCCTGATTTTTGCGGTGCAAAACTACCGGCCGCGGACAAAATGAAAGCGCGCGCATCTCTGTCGAGACACGCGCGCTTCAGCTTCACGATCTTGTCAGCGCATTACAAAAGATTCACATCGAGTGGATTGGCCTCAAGCGACTTCGGTTCGCGCTTCTCCGGCAACGGACGGTTCGAGTGCCGCCGCAGCCGCCTCCTCCACACGTTCCAGCCAGACGAACTCGAGCTGCTTGCGTGTCTCTTCCGGGATGTCGTCATAGTCCCGCCGGTTGCGCGCCGGCAGCATGACGCGCTTCAGCCCGGCGCCCGCCGCAGCCACGACCTTCTCCTTGATGCCGCCGACCGGCAGCACCAGACCGCGCAGGCTGATCTCGCCGGTCATCGCGGTGTCGCTGCGGATGGTGCGGTTGGTCATCAGCGAGGTGAGCGCCATGAACATCGCAACACCTGCGCTCGGCCCGTCCTTCGGGGTCGCCCCCGCCGGCACGTGGATATGGATGTCGCTCTTCTCGAATGCGCCGTCCTCGATGCCGAGCGCCGCTGCCCGGTTCTTGACGATGCTGAGCGCCGCCTGCGCGCTCTCACGCATCACCTCGCCGAGCTGGCCGGTCAGAATGAGCCGGCCCCCGCCGGGCGTCTTGGTCGCCTCGATGAACAGGATGTCGCCGCCGACCGGCGTCCAGGCGAGGCCCGTGGCCACGCCGGGGACGCTCGTTCGCATCGCCACCTCGTTCTCGAAGCGGGACGCGCCGAGAATTGCCGCGAGACCGTCACGGTCGATCCGGATCGGCCCTGTCGCGCCTTCGGCGATCCGCACCGCGGCATTGCGGAGCGTCTTGCCGATCTCTCGCTCGAGATTGCGCACGCCGGCCTCGCGCGTGTAGTGCTGGATGATCTCGTCGAGCGCAGCTTCCGTGATCTCGACCTGACCTTCCTTGATGCCGTTCGCCTCGAGCTGCCGCCGCACCAGATAGCGCTTGGCGATCTCGAGCTTCTCCATCGCGGTGTAGCCCGCGAGGCTGATGATCTCCATGCGGTCGCGCAGCGGACCCTGGATGGTGTCGAGCATGTTCGCCGTGGTGATGAACACCACGCGGCTCAGATCGAACGGCACGCCGAGATAGGCGTCGCGGAACGTGCTGTTCTGCTCCGGATCGAGCACCTCCAGCATCGCGGCGCTCGGATCGCCGTGGATGCCGGTGCCCATCTTGTCGATCTCGTCCAGCATCATCACGCAGTTGCGCGTGCCGGCCTTGCGGATGCCCTGGATGATGTTACCGGGCAGAGCGCCAATATAGGTGCGCCGGTGGCCGCGGATCTCCGCCTCGTCATGCACGCCACCCAAACTGACGCGCACGAACTTGCGGTTCATCGCCTTGGCGATCGACTGGCCGAGCGAGGTCTTGCCCACGCCGGGGGGGCCGACGAAGCACAGGATCGGCGCCTTGCCCTGCGGCGCGAGCTTGCGCACCGCGAGATATTCGACGATCCGCTGCTTGATCTTGTCGAGGCCGTAGTGATCCGCATCGAGTATCCTGCGGGCCTCTTTGATGTCGATCGGCGTCTCTTCCGGCAGCGCCCACGGCAGCTCGACCAGCCAGTCCAGGTAAGTGCGAGCCATGCCGTATTCGGCGGCGCTGTCGGGCATGCGCTGCAGCCGGCGCAGTTCCTTGCGCGCCTGGTCCTCGACCTCCTTGGGCATGCCGGCCTTGGCGATGGCCTGCTCGATTTCGACGAGTTCGGCAGCCTTGCCCTCCTCGCCTTCGCCGAGCTGCTTCTGGATCGCGGCCATCTGCTCGCGCAGCAGCACCTCGCGCTGGCGCTCGTCGAGCGCCGCGCGGGTCTGCTTGCCGATTTCCGCGGACAACCGCATCACTTCGAGGCGCTGGGCCAGGAACCGCGAGACCTTTTCCATCCGCGCCGGGACGTCGACGGTCTCGAGCACCTCCTGCCGCTCGTCCGGCTTGAGGTCCATGTAGGCCGCCGAAAGATCGGCAAGGCCGGCGGGCGACTCGACCCCTTGGATCGCGGCGATCAGCTCCTGCGGCGCCTGCGGCAGCAGCTCCAGCGCTTCGACCGCCTGGTTGCGCAGATGCATCATCCGCGCCTCGATCTCCGGCGACTTGCTGTCAGCCTCGGGAATGCGCAGCACGCGGGCCACGAAGAACGGCCAGCCGCTCAGGAATTCGAGCACCTGGAAACGCTGCTCGCCCTGGCAGATCAGATGCTGGGTGCCATCCGGCGCGGTGACATAGCGCACCACGTTGGCGATCGTGCCCATGCGGTGCATGTCGAGCGTCGTGGGCTCTTCGATCTGCGGGTCGCGCTGCATCAGGATGCCGATCTGACGCTGCTCGCGCACGGCCTGCTGGGCGGCCGCGATGGAGCGCTGACGGCCGACCGTCACCGGCATGACGATGCCCGGAAACAACACGAAATTGCGCACCGGCATGATGATCATCGCATCGGCCGGCAATGGCGGCAGCGGCGCCTCGGAGCGCGTCTGGTCGGAGCGGCCGGCGGGCTGTCCGCCCGCCTGCTCCATGCGCAGTTGATTCAAATCAGCCACGGGACACCCCCGCCTTCTCCAGCGTGATCACGATGCAGCCGTTCGCCATGCCTCGATGCACGGCGGAATAGCGGCCCGACGGCAGGCGAACGCGCCGCTCGAAACGGCCCTGCGGCAACTCGAGACGATGGATCACAGCGGTCCGCAACTCGTCAGGCAGCACGCGGCTGCCGGCGACGATCAGGTCGCCACCATCGATCGCAGCCTCGACCTGGTCCGGGTCGACGCCCGGGAGCGCCACCAGCACCAGGACGGCTTCGGCTGTCTCGATCATGTCGACCGGCGGCTCCCAAGCGGGCGCCGCCGTGCCATAGCGCCCGGGGCGAAACATCTCGCGATGCATCCGCTCCGCCCGGGCGAGCATCTCGCACGCCTCCGACCACATCCAACGATTGGGAAAATCTGTCATGAGCCACCCTTGAACTGCCCTATTTGATATCGGCCGCGACAGAATTCAATATTCGGAAGGACTTGGTGCATTGCACCGGGCAACGGCGAGCAGCCGTGAAGACCGAAGCTGACGGCGGCGAAGCCATCCCGGGGCCGTCCGCAGCCTCAAAGTGCGTTAGTTCGCCTTCACGCCGGAGCGGCGGACCACATCGGCCCAGACATCGAGCTCGCGCGAGACGAGCGCTCCGAACTCGTCCGGGGTGCCGCCGACGAGTTCGGCGCCGAGGTCCTTGAAGCGCCCGGCAACCTCCGGAGCCTGCAACGCCTGCCGCGCGGCAGCGTTGAGCCGATCAACGACAAGGCGCGGTGTCGCCGCCGGGGCACTGAAGCCCTGCCACACCACCGCCTGGAAATCCGGCACGCCAGCTTCGATCATCGTCGGCAAATCGGGCGCCGCGGGTGAGCGTCGCGCCGACGTCACAGCGAGGCCGCGCAGCCGGCCCGCTGCGACATGAGGCAGCGCCACCGGGCTGTTGGAGAACATCGCCTGCACATGCCCCGCGATGACATCGCTGACTGAGAAATTGTCGCCGCGATAGGCGATCTGTCCGACGGAAATTCCGGTCTTCAGCTTGAGCAATTCGACCACAAGATTGGTCAAGGTCGCGGCACCGTTGTGCGCGAAATTCAGCGTGTCCGGATGCGCCTTGGCGTAGTCGATCAGCTCCCTCACGCTCGTCACCGGCAGTTGCGGATTGACCACCAGCACGAACGGATTTTCGGCGACGTCGCAAATATGCACGAAATCGTGTTGCGGATCGAAGCTGAGATTGGAGAGCGTGGCCGCCATGACGGCATAACCGGTCGAGGTCCAGGCAAGCGTTTGACCATCAGGCGCGGCGCGCGCCAGTTGGCCGAAGGCCAGCGCCCCGCCCGCGCCGGGCTGGTTCAGCACGATGATGGTCTCGCCGAGTTTCTCTTCCATGTACTTGGTGAGGATGCGCACCAGCACATCCGCGCCGCCGCCCGCAGGAAACGGCACGATCATGGTGATCGGCCGCCCAGCGGGACCTTGAGCAACGGCCGCTGCGGGCCATGCGGCCGCGGCTCCCGCCAGCATTCCCAACACGTCTCGACGGCGCATCTCGCCTCCTTGGTCGGAAGCTTTGACTTGCAAACTCTATACCGACAGCGCTCGGAACCGAAAGTTCATCCGGAACGACACCGTTTCCGATCGGTTGCCCTTGGTAGGCAACGAAGAGGAGAGAATGATGCGAGCACTGATGACCACAGCCTTCGCCACAGCGCTCACCTTGGTGTCAGGCGTGGCGATGGCGCAGAGTTACGGTCCCGGCGATCCGGCTTGGGCGAACACGAGCGATCCGCAAAGCGTGCCGACGCCGCGAGCCTATTACGGTCCGGCGGGCCACTGGGGTTATGGCAGATCTTATGGCTACGAAACCTATAGCCGGCCCTATCAGGGCGACTGGCGATGGTCGTCCGGCTATCAGCCGCGCCACGGCGGATACGACTGGTGGTGACATAGCAACCCACCGGCCCATCCCAGCAAAAAGCCCGGTCGCGACCGGGCTTATTGCATTCCGGCGAGTTGCACACTTACCCCGTCTGGCTGTGCTGGCCGCCGGGCTGCGAAATCCCTGAGAGCGCATGGGCAGCACCATTGCCCGTACTGCCTTTCATCACCGCGATGTCGCCGAGCGAGATGATGCCAGTCGCTTGTCGTGATTCAGAACCGGCAGCCGGCGCACCTGGATATCGGCCATGTTGTGCGTGACCTCTTCGAGGTCCTGATCGTCGAAGCAGTATTTGACGTCCCGCGTCATGACCTCGCTGATCTTGGCGTTTGGCCATTTCCCTCGCGCCACACCTTTGGTCGCGATGTCGCGATCGGTGATCATGCCAACCAGGCGATTGTCTTCGCTGACCGGCAGCAGGCCGGCATCGAGACTCGCCATCAGCCGCGCCGCCTGCTGGACGGTTTCGTTCGGACTGGCGAGATGGACGTCCCGGGTCATCGCTTCACTGACCTTCATCGCTGCTCTCCTGTCTAATCATTCCCTCCCGTTACCGACGCCGCGCATGCTGCGCCGCATCTTCGGGCGAACGTCTGCATGCTCCGATCGTTCCTGCGGGCTCGCACGACCAACGCAAAGACCGCCCCGGCGCGCCGATGCTGCGACGCGCCGTTGGAAAACAACCAATTGTGAAGACAAGCTGCAGGGAAGCGCGCCCGGCAATGTTCGCGGTCGAACATCCGGCTTCCCTGCGATGCGGAGACTGATCTCATGAGTCTCCGGGTGAAAGCCTCAGCGGCGTACCGAGGCTTTCACGACCTTGTGTTGCACGTAGGCTCTCAACTCAGGAGTTGAGAGCCTCGGCCTCGCGCTTGGCCGCTTCGGCAGCGGGTTCAGCGGTTTCGGGCTCGACCGGCAACTGCAGCACCGTTGCCCGTTGTCCCGAGATCAGCCGCGCCACCAGCACGATCGTGCCGTCGGCAAACTCCAGCGCGTCGTGATGTGTGCACGGCGCCTGCAGGTTGACCTGACGGAAACGTGCCGTCATCCCGCTTGCGGTCTGTTCGGAATGGCTCATTGGATCTTCGAAGCGCGGTGCCTGTTCGAAGGCGATCTCAGTGCCTGGCCGCAGGCACACCGCCGTGCCGGTGTCATCGGCGCCGGCAAATCCGCGTGTGAAAGTGCCGGTGAAGTTGGTGGAGACCAGACGGTCGGCCACTGTGGCCGGCCGTGATGCAACGTTCTCGAGGCTGTAGTCGCACATGATGAGCTCCTTCTGCCCCCCGACGTTCGATTTTGCGGTGTCCGGTACCCGTGGTTGCGCCAACGGGGACCTGACAAAGCAAGTCGCCGGAATGGCTCGTGGTTCCTGAATCCGATCCGAGATTGGCGGAGCCCCAAGATTGAGACTCGAGACGCTTGGGACGGCGCGGTTGCTACGGATCGAATCGGGAATCTGCCGAACAAAGTCGTCAGCAGTGAGGCGACCGCCTGGGCTATCCCCGTGAAAAAATGAGCATGCGCTGCAACAGTTTTCTGCAGTCGCAAAAACTGTCGTGCGTCAAAATGACCGGCCGTATTCGTTAACAGCTAATCGGCCTCACGACACAGCGGCATGACACGCCGGAAATGGCTCATACCGGACTCAAAGTTTCCAAGTCAACGCTTCGTGACCGCCAACTCGCCGCCAACCAGCATACGCAGCGACTTCACAAAATCGCTGAACTGCGTTTCGCCCTCGATCGGCGGCAGCTTGAGGTGCTCGTCATCGGCGTGATTTTCGGCAATGTAGCCGGCGCCAAAGATGCTGTGCACCGGGTGGATGCTCTGGGCTGTCGTGTACATGGCGCGTTCCTTTCCAACCGTCCACGTAACTTGGCCCCACACTTCGCAGTTGCAAAGTGCGGGAAGTCACAGACCATACGGGATGATTTTGGGAAGTGCCGCTACGCACCATGTCGACTGGACGATCTTCATCGTGCAATCCCGCCGGCCCGCTCGCGGCACTGCCAAGACTGCCTCGCCTGCGACGTCTCGGCATGGGCCGGCAAAGGACGCCGCGTAGCGAGCGTCGCCCTCTTGGCCATGCACCTGCGCCACGAAGCCCGCCATAGCCCAAGCAGGTCCCCAAGACAGGTCCCAAGACAGCCCTGGGGGAAGCAAAGCCGCGCGAAAATGTTGGGGTGGTGAGCCCGGATGGATTCGAACCATCGACCACTCGATTAAAAGTCGAGTGCTCTACCGCTGAGCTACGGGCCCACGGGCGTTGGTCTAGGGCATAGGGACACCGTTTCCAAGCCAAAAACGCAGCCGCCCGGCCGATCCAGCCGGCCAATTCCACAGCGATTTGAACAACTTCAGAGTATTTTTCCGCAATCGGCAGTTTTGTGACGCCGAACACACCGAGAATCCCGGTCCAGCCTTACGTTCCGACCATCGAACGGCGGCGCCGAACCGAAGGGAAAACACCGGTTCGGCCCCGCCAGAGAAGCTTCAGGAGACTTCGAGGTTCTCCGGATTTGGTCACGATGTTGACTGAAGGAAACTGAGTTTTCCGGTTCGCTTCCTCCGGTCTCGGTCCGCCCAATCCCCCACAGTCCCCCACTGGGCCTCCGGGGCCGGACGGAAGCGTCCCACAAGTTTTAGTGAAGTCCCTTTCCAAAGAAGCCGCCCGCCGTATCGATGCAAGCCGGTCCGGCGGGCTTTTCCATTTTCAGCGGCGTGGAGCTGCGCGCGGCACGGACTCTAAACCGCTCGCCGACAATGCTTTGCCGCGTTGTATGACTCTGCCGTGACAGACCAGCGCACGTTTCTTCACGCCGAAGCACCGGTAACGCGCCGCAGTCTCTTCCCTTCCCCGTCATTGGAGTTTCACTGCGAGGTCGCGCTGTCGCCACAGACTGCCTGCAAGTTGCGGTGCAATACAGCAGAGAGAGGCAATCGCAATGGACAGGAGGACGTGCATGACGCTTGAGAATGCCACGCCCGCAGTGATCTCATTTGCGCGCTATTTCAACCGCCCGCTTTGTCCCGCGTGCGGGAATGAACAGTTCGTGCCCGAGCTTTCGTCGTTCGTCCACGAGCGTCGCGTGCGCCATGCTTGGCTTTGCGAACCCTGCGGCAACGGCTTCAGCACGGACGTTGAGGTCGGCTGATTTCGAGCACTGCTCGATACTGAAAACGGAAACCGGGCCGCCGATAGCGGCCCGGTTTTTATTTGATGAGCGAGTGCGACCGCCTATGCCAATGCTTTCTTCACGCGATCCGGCAGGAACGGTGTGTGACGAAGCCGCACACCGGTCATATCGGCGACGGCATTCGAGATGCACGGAGCGATCAAGGGCGTTGCCATCTGACCGGCGCCGGTCGGATGATTGTCGGTCTTGATCAGCTCGATGTGCATCTGCGGTACGTCGCGCATCCGGGGTAGCGTGTAGTCGTAGAAATTCGACTGCTCCACCGCGCCGTCCTTGATCGAGATACGTTCGGTCATGGAGAGACCGAGACCGTAGACGATCGAGCTTTCGGTCTGCGCGATGATGTTGTCGGGCTGCACCGCGACACCGCAGTCGATTGTGCACCAAAAATTGTGCATCTTGATCTCGCCGGTTGCGCGGTTGAGCGAGACCTCGGCGACGCCTGCGACCTGGCTGCCCGAGTAGTCGATATAGGCGAGGCCCAACGCCCGGCCTTCACGCTTCTTGCCCCACTCGGCCATCTCGGCGACGCGTTTGACGGCGTTGTAGGCGCGCGGCGTATCCTTCAGCAGCTCGAGCCGGAACGCCAATGGATCCTGGCCACGCTTGCGCGCAACCTCATCCATGAAGGCTTCTGTCGCATACTTGTTGGCGGTGACGCCGATCCCGCGCAGCGGATTGGTGCGCACACCGGTGTCACGATAGAGCTGTTCGACCAGTTGATGCGGCACATCGTAACCGCGGATGTCGGTGCCGGCCATCACCATGCCGTCCTTGCCGCCGCCCTGCTGGAAGCGAACCGGGTCCATGAACGGCGTGATGCGGTCGGCCGCTAGCCGATGGTGCCAGGCGGCGAGCTTGCCCTGCGCATCGAAAGCAGCGCGCAGATAGTGCGCGGACAGCGGCCGGAAACGGCCGTTGTGGACGTCGTCTTCGCGGGTCCACATCGACTTCACCGGTTTGCCGACCTCTTTCGAGAGCATCACCGCATCCATGATGAAATCGACGTCGCGATTGCCGCGGCGGCCGAAGCCACCGCCCATCAACAGGTCGTGGAGCTTCACCTTGTCGCGCGAGATGCCGAGGAACTTGGCCGGCGCCTCGGTCGCAGTGGTCTGGCTTTGCGTGCCAGCCCAGATCTCGACCGCATCGCCATTGGGCGACACCGATGCCACCGCGTTCAACGGCTCCATCTGCGCGTGATACGCATAGTCGCAGCGGAATTCGCCTTCCACGACGCTGGCTGCGTTCTGGAACGCCGCACGGGCGTTGCCCTGGGCGCTCCAGTCACGCGCCGCCTGTTTCATGTTCTTGGCATCGGCCGCGAAGGTGTCGTGGCCCTTGTCGCTGTCGAAGCCCCAGGCCACGCCCGTGCGCGTCCAGGTCACCGCGTCGTTGAGCGTTTGCCGCGCCTTCAGCGCTGCCCAGGCGGTCTCGGCGACAACGCCGACACCGTGCGGCAGCCGGATCACCGCCACCACGCCCGGCACCGCCTTGGCCTTGGCTTCGTCGATCTTGTTCGGCACCGAGCCTTCGACCGGCGCGCGCAGCACCGTGCCGTACAGCATGCCGGGCACCTGCACGTCGATGCCGTAGGTCGCCTTGCCGGTGACCTTCAGCGGCAATTCGATCCGCATCACGTCCTGGCCGATCAGACGGAAGTCGGCGGGCTTCTTGAGGTCCTCCGGCTTGATCTCAGGCGCCTTGGCCGGCACCTCGGCGAATTGCGCGATGTCGCCGTAGCTGAGCCTGCGCCCGGACTTGGCGTGCACCACCGTGCTCGGCTCGGTGGACAGTTCCGCAACCGGCACGGCCCACTTGCGTGCGGCGTTGTCGAGCAGCACGCGGCGCACCTGTGCGCCGGCCGTGCGCAGCGGCACATAGTAGCTTGTCACCGCATTCGAACCTGCGGTGTACATCATGCCGCCAAAGCCCGGATTGCCGTAGATGGCGTCCTGCGCCGGCGCCGGGACGATCTTGACCTTCGTCCAATCGGCATCGAGCTCTTCGGCGATGATCAGCGGCAGCGAGGTCATCGATCCCTGCCCCATTTCGGTCGCCGCTGACATGATGGTGATGGTGCCGTCGGTCGCGATGCTGATCCACGGGCTCATGGTCTGCCCGGCGCGCTCGCCGGCCAGCACCGCCGCGTCGGCGCGACCGCCGAGCGCAAATGCGAACGAGAAACCGGCCGCGCCGATCATGATCTGGCGGCGGCTGAGCGAGGTGTCGGAGCTCTTGAGAGGCTTGTTCATGTCACGCCTCCCCCGCCGCACGCTCGACCGCGCGCACGATGCGCTGATAGGTGCCGCAGCGACAGATGTTGGTGCTCATGTGCTCCACGATCTCGTCGCGCGTGGGTTTGGGCTTCTGCTTGAGCAGATCGGCCGCGCTCATGATCTGGCCGGACTGGCAATAGCCGCATTGCGGCACACGCTCGGCGAGCCAGGCCTTCTGCACCGGATGACTGCCGTCGGGCGACAGGCCTTCGATGGTGGTGACCGATTTGCCGGCGAGCTCTGAGAGCTGCGTCTGGCATGAATAGGCGCGCTTGCCGTCGATATGCACCATGCAGGCGCCGCACAGGCCGGTGCCGCAGCCGAACTTGGTGCCGGTGAGTTTCAAGCCTTCGCGCACCACCCAGAGCAGCGGAGTCTCCGGCGGAGCGTCGACAGACACAGGTCTGCCGTTCACGGTGAAATTTGTCGCCATTGTCTTCCTCCCAGCGTCCGTGCGGAGCCCATCCGGCACGGTGCGATGTTTGAATCGTCGATATCCGCGCGGTCATCACCGCCGGATCACGCAAGAGACTGCCGGCGCTTGCCGCGCCTGTTGTGTTTGAGATTGGAATAATTCTGCACCGCGGCCGACGAGCCGTCGAGCACGATCGGCGTGGTGCCATCACAATTGCGCGACTGTGCGTCGTCTTGGCTCAAGAGTTTTTCGCTGTCCGCGCTACAGCGTCCCCTCCCCCGCCTGCGGGGGGAGGGATAGGGAGGGGGCGAGGGCAGACACGCGCTAGCAGTCCCCCTCCCCAACCCTCCCCCGCAAGCGGGAGAGGGAGTTCACTGCCGACGTTGCAACAAGGAGTGCGTCAGCTCCGGCTCTCGATCAGCCGATCGCGGCCTTCACCCGTCCGGCATCGAGCGGCAGATCGCGCAGCCGCTTGCCGGTGGCGTTCGCAACTGCGTTCGCAATCGCCGCCACCGCAGGGCCCTGCGAGCCCTCGCCCGAACCGAGCGGCCTCTCGCTCGGTCGGTTGATCAGCTCGACCATGACCTTCGGCACTTCCGGCATGGTCATGATCGGATAGCTCGCCCAGTCGCGCGAGGTGATGCCGTTCTTGTCGAAGCGCACCTGTTCGTAGAGGGTCCAGCTCGTCGACTGGATGATGCCGCCTTCCATCTGGTTCTTCAGGCCGTCCGGGTTGATGACCAGGCCGGAATCGACGGCGGCCCAGACCTGCGGCACGCGCACCTTGCCGTTGGTTTTGTCGACCTCGACCTCGGCGATGCAGGCGACGTAGCAGGCGAGGTTCTTGTACTTGGCAAAGCCGATGCCACGGCCTCGCGCGAGACTTCCCGCCTCACCTGCCTTCCAGTTGGCCATCGCGGCGACCTTCTCGATGACAGCCTTGGCGCGTGGGTCCTTGAGATGCGCAAGCCTGAACGCCACCGGATCGGCCGCAGCGAGCGCCGCCATCTCGTCCATGAAGGACTCGAGCGCAAACACGTTGGCATAGGCGCCAAGCGTGCGCAGCGCCGACACCCGGATTGGCATCTCCGGAATGAAATGATGCACGATCTTCTGGTTCGGGAAATCGTAAAGCGGGATCGCATTGCGGTCCCCACCGCCCGCCGGCTGCGGGATGCCTTGGGGCGGGCCGTGCGGCTGTGGTTCGGCCAGATACCAGGCCGCGAGCACGTTCGCGCCCTTGGTGCTTTCCGGCCGCATCGAGTGGGTGTTGCTCCACAGCTCGTAGTGCCAGTCGGCGATCTTGTTGTCGGCATCGAGCGAGGCGCGCACGCTCATCGACATCGCCGCGCCGTAAGGCTCCCAGCCGAACTCATCGTCGCGCATCCATTGCAGCCGCACCGGACGGCCGCCCGCCGCACGCGCCAGCAACGCAGCATCGAGCGCCACGTCGTCGGCGCCGTTCTGCCCGTAGCAGCCCGAGCCCTCAACATGGACGCAGCGGATGTTCTCCCGCGGCATCTTCAGGATGCTGGTGAGTTCAGCCCGCAGCGGGAACACGCCCTGCGAGTGCGTCCACACCGTGAGCTTGCCGTCCTTGAATTCGGCAAGCGCCGCCGACGGGCCGATCGAGGCATGCGCCAGATACGGCTTGGTGTAGGTCGCCTCCAGCGTCTTGCCGGCAGCGGCCAGCACCGGCGCCTGCTTGACGCCGAGCTCGGACATGGTGTTCGGCAACGACTTCAGATGGGCGTGGATGCTGGCCTGATCCGGCAACTCCGGTCCGAGCGTCCACTTCGCGGCTTTCGCCAGCGCCTCGCGCGCCTTGATGGCCTGCTCCTCGCGCTCGGCGACGACGCCCAGGAACGAGCCGTCGCGCACCACCGCGATGACGCCGGGCAGCAACTTCACCGACGTTTCGTCGACGCTCGCAAGCTTCGAGCCATAGCGCGGCGGCCGCACCACGCGGCCATGCACCATGCCGGCCGGCCGCATGTCCTGCACGTAGGCCGCGCCGCCCGTGACCTTGGCCGGAATGTCGATGCGCTCGATGGACTGGCCGACGATCTTGTGGGTCGACGGATCCTTCGGCTTGAACTTGGCGGTCGCTTCGCGCTTGAGGTCGAGGCTTCCGGCGATTTCGCCATAGGTGATCTTGCGGCCATCGGCGGTGCTGATCACGCCGTCCGAAACCTTCAAGGTGTCGGCCGGGGCGCCAAGCTTCTGAGCGGCGAGATCGAGCAGCATCGCCCGCACTTCGGCCGAAGCCAGGCGCAGCGCAGTGCCGCTGTTCTCGGTCGACTGGCTGCCAGCCGTCTGGCCTTCGTCCGGGGTCCGTCCGGTGTCGCCGGAGATCATGGTCAGCCGGTCGAGCGGCAGGTCGAGCTCTTCGGCGGCGATCTGTTTCAGCGCGGTGAGAATGCCCTGGCCGAGTTCGACCTTGCCAGTGATGACGGTCGCGGTGCCATCCGGATTGATGCGCAGCCAGGCCTCGAGGCGGCGGTTGGTCTGCAGGCTTCCCGGCAGCCGCTCGGCCGTGCCCTGCGCCAGCAGTTCGGTGGGATCCAGCGAAAACGCCAGCGCGATACCGCCCACGCCTTTGGCGAAGGAACGGCGTGAAAGAACCGGAGCGTTCATGGTCAGATCCTCCCGCCGATGTGGCCGTTGGTCTGGCCGCCTAGTTCGCGCCCGGCGCGCAGCACCGCGCCGACGATCCGATTGTGGGTGCCGCAGCGACAGAGATTGCCCGCCAGCGCCTTCTTGACCTCGCCCTCGGTGGCATTGGGCTTGCGGTCGAGCAGTTCCTTGGCCGACATGATCATGCCGTTGATGCAGTAGCCGCATTGGGCGGCCTGCTCGTGAATGAAGGCCTTCTGCAGAGGATGCGGCTTGGCGGCGGTGCCGAGCCCCTCGATGGTGGTGATCTCGACGCCCCCGAGCGACCCGATCGGCGTGATGCAGGAGCGAACCGGCTTGCCGTCCACCAGCACCGTGCAGGCGCCGCATTGGGCAAGCCCGCAGCCGAACTTGGCGCCGTTCAGCGCCAGGTCATTGCGCAGCACGTAGAGCAGCGGAGTGTCCGGCTCGGCCGGCACGTTATGGCTCGTGCCGTTGACTTTTAGACTGACTGCCATGGGCTTGGCCTCTCCCTGGAGTGGTTTCGGGCGGGTCGCATGGCCCACCGGTTGTTGTTTGGAACCGTCCTATTCTGCCCCCACCCTGCGGCAAGGTCGAGGCTGGGTCCGGTTCCAGCCGGTTGCCGGCGACAGCCATTCACCCGGGGGAACCCGCGCCAAAGGACTCGCGAAGTCCGGTTCGATTCTGTATTATTCGTAATGAACGCCTGACCGGCGGGGGCAACTATGAAGTTTCTATTCGCAGCTTTTGTGCTTGCGTTGGTTTGCACGGCCGGTGCCAGCATCGGCTTTGCCGTTTGGGATGGCCGATTCCACCACGACAACGTGCGCGCCGTACATTACGACAGCAATTATGACATGAGCGCTACACGTCGGCTCGCGCCGGTCGAGCAGCGCAATTAGACCGGCGACACATTCCGCTTAAGCTTGCGCACCTAGATCGGCGGTAGATCGCCTTTCGCCCAGCCCTCCCATATCGCGTCGCAGTAAGCGGCGTAACGCCCCTGCTCGATTGCGCTACGCGCGCCGGCCATCAGCTCCTGGTAATAGGCGAGATTGATCGTCGACAGCAGGATCGCGCCGAGCATCTCGTTGACACGCATCAGATGGTGCAGATAGGCGCGTGAGTAGATGCGCGCGGCCTCGCAGGGACTCTGCTCGTCGATCGGCCGCGGATCGTCACGATGGCGCGCGTTGTCGAGATTGACCTGCCCCCTGCGGGTGAACACCGCGCCGTGACGGCCGTTTCGGGTCGGCATCACGCAGTCGAACATGTCGATGCCGCGCGCCACGGCCTTGAGCAGATCGTCAGGCGTGCCCACACCCATCAGATAGCGCGGCTGGTCGGCCGGAAGCTGCGGCGTGGTCTCCTCCACGACCTTCAGCATGGTCTCCTGCGGCTCGCCGACCGCGAGCCCGCCGATGGCGTAGCCGTGGAATCCGATATCGACCAGCGCTCGAGCGCTCTCCCCGCGCAGCGTCATGTCATCGCCGCCTTGCACGATGCCGAACAGCGCACGGCCCTTGGGCACACTCTCGAAGGCGCGCTTGCAGCGTTCGGCCCAGGCGATCGACAGCCGCATCGCGCGTTCGAGCTCAGGCTTCGTGTTCGGCAGCTTGATGCATTCGTCGAGCTGCATCGAAATGTCGGCGCCGAGCAAGGACTGAATCTCGATCGCTCGCTCCGGTGTGAGATCGACCATCGCGCCGTCGACATGCGAGCGGAACACCACGCCGTTGTCGGAAATCTTGCGCAGCTCCGACAGCGACATGACCTGGAAGCCGCCCGAGTCCGTGAGGATCGGTCCGTTCCAGTTCATGAACCTGTGCAAGCCGCCCAGCGCGGCGATACGCTCGGCGCCGGGCCGCAGCATCAGGTGGTAGGTGTTGCCGAGCAGGATTTCGGCGCCGGTGGCACGCACCGCTTCGGGCATCAGCCCCTTCACGGTGGCCTGCGTGCCAACGGGCATGAAAGCCGGCGTTTGAACGGCACCATGCGGCGTGACAAATTCGCCGCGGCGCGCGATGCCATCGGTGCCGATGAGGCGGAATGAGAAGGCTTCTGTCATTGCGTCCGGAATAGCAGGGACGCATCCCCATAGGAATAGAACCGATAGCCGCCCGCAATGGCATGCGCGTAGGCGCGCTGCATGGTGTCGAGGCCGCACAGGGCCGAGACCAGCATGAACAGCGTCGAGCGCGGCAAGTGGAAGTTGGTCATCATCACGTCGACGGCCTTGAAGCGATAGCCCGGCGTGATGAACAGCGCGGTGTCGCCCGAGAAGGGCTTGATGGTGCCGGTGTCGTCCGCGGCGCTTTCGAGGGTGCGGAGCGCGGTCGAGCCGACCGCCACGATCCGACCGCCCTTGGCGTGGACCGCGTTCAGCGCCGCGGCGGTTTCGGCCGTCAGCACCGCGTGCTCTGAATGCATCTTATGGTCGGAGGTGTCGTCGGCATGCACCGGCAGGAAAGTGCCCGGCCCGACATGCAGCGTCACTTTGTGAAGCGCAACGCCGCGCGCCTGAAGGCGCCCGAGCAGCGCCTCGGTGAAATGCAGCCCCGCGGTCGGTGCCGCGACCGAGCCTTCTTCGCGCGCAAAGTAAGTCTGGTAGTCGTCGCGGTCCTGCGCGTCGGGCTTGCGCTTGCCCGCGATGTAAGGCGGCAGCGGCATGTCGCCCCGCTCGGCAATGGCCTGGTCGAGCACCACACCGTGAAACGCAAAGGACAGCGTGATCTCGCCGCCCTCGCCTTTACTCTCCACCGTCGCATCGAGCTGGCCCAGGAAGCAAACCTTGCCCTCCTCGCCGAAGCGGATGACATCGCCGGGGGCGAGCTTCTTGCCGGGCTTGGCGAAGGCGCGCCAGCGCGAGCCGTCGATGCGCTCGGTCAGCGTTGCTTCGATCTTGGCGTCAGGTCCGCGGCCGATGCGATGGCCCATAAGGCGCGCCGAAATGACCTTGGTGTCGTTAACGACCAACGCGTCGCCCGGGTTGAGCAGGTCCGGCAGGTCACGCACACCTCTGTCGTCGAACTCCGGGGTCCCGCCCGGCCGCACCACAAGCAGCCGCGCCGCATCGCGCGGCGACACGGGCCGCAGCGCGATCCGCTCAGGCGGGAGGTCAAAATCGAAGAGATCGGTGCGCATGGTTGCGCCGTCAGCCTAATGCGGTCCGCTGGGCGCGCCGAGCGTGACATCGACGCCGGTCGCGGCGCCCCACTCATCATGGGACAGAAACAGGAGCTTGCTTCGGTGGGGCGTCACCACATTGCAATCCCAAAGAAACAGGACCGCCAGTGTGACAAAGGAAACAGCGTCCTCGAACTCGCCGGGGCCGAAGACATGGCCAAGTGAATCGATCAAGAGCCGCTTTTCTCCATACGACAACCGAAAACGGTCGAAGACATGTCTGCGCTCGCCCGATGGCCAGATACCCCACTCGGTGAACCAAACAAGCATGCGCGATTCATCGGAGAACGCACGCATGGCCTGCGCGACTAGGTAGACGCGCTTGCCCGCGTCCTCGGGAATCCGGAATTTTACTGGGCAGTCGGCATGTTCGGGACAACCGAACACGTCCAACGCGACGCTGTGCCGTTGGCACCATTGGGAGGTTTCGTCTTTCGACAGAATCTGCACAGCGTCGCGCCGGCCGGTTCTCTGATTAGGCCCCCATCGACGCCTTGATGATCTTGTCGGGGTTGCTCACCGGCTCGCCGCGCTTGATCTTGTCGACGTTCTCCATGCCTTCGATCACCTTGCCCCACACGGTGTACTGGTTGTCGAGGAAGGTCGCGTCGTCGAAGCAGATGAAGAACTGGCTGTCGCCGGAGTCCGGGTTCTGGGCGCGCGCCATCGAGACCGTGCCGCGCACATGCGGCTCCTTGTTGAACTCCGCCTTCAGCTTCTGGCCCGAGCCGCCGGTGCCGGTGCCGTGCGGGCAGCCGGTCTGCGCCATGAAGCCATCGATCACGCGGTGGAAGACGATGCCGTCATAGAAGCCGGACTTCACCAGCTCCTTGATGCGGGCCACGTGGCCGGGTGCAAGATCGGGGCGCATTTCGATCACCACCTTGCCCTTGGTGGTGTCGAGGGTCATCGTGTTCTCGGGAGTAGCCATCGAATCTAAGCCTTTCTTTCGCCTCTGGTGTCTTTGAAACGGAATGAAAACGGTCGCCCCGCGATCGCCTCACCGAGGCGCGCGGAGAGCGGGAGCGGCGAACAGAGCTTCAGCGCATCCATCAAGGATGCGTAGTACAGCGCCCGTTCCTCCGCCGGGATATCGCGCCGCTGATAGGTCAGCCGCGCGCCGAAGATCTCGCCATTGCGTTTAAAGCTGAGAACGACGGTGAGTTCCATGCCGCCATGAACCACCTCGCTGAGCGGTGGCCATTTCCAGCATTCGCCGATCGCTTGGCCGACATCCTTGAGCGTGTTGAGCGGACCCTTGGGCGCCACGCCTGCACCGGTCGTCATCTCATCGGCGAGCGCCTGCGACGAAAGCACCGCCGCAAGACCAACCGTCGCGAGACCGAGCGTCGCCAGATTTGCGCTCACAGGTTTGCGCTCATTCGAATGTCCGGTCCCCGCCTCAACGCTCGATGGTCGCCTTCTTGACGTAATCGAGCCTGCTGAACTCCTTGTTCAGATAGGCATTGCCTTCCATTTGGATACGCCCCTGGTCCGGGCCACGGCCGCGCGGTGCGCCCTCGCCGTATTCCGCGTTGAGCTTGTCGACCACGTCCATGCCGGACACGATCCGGCCAAACGGCGCAAAGCCGGAATTGTCGAGGTTGGCGTTGTCGGCGAAGTTGATGAACACTTGGCTGGTGCGGGTGTTCGGCCCGGCCATCGCGTAGGTGATGTAGCCGCGGCGGTTACTCTGCTTGACCGGATCGTCGGAGATGCGTGCCTCGCGCCACGGCGCCGAAATCTTCGGATCGCCATTGATGCCGAACTGCACCATGAAGCCCGAGATCACGCGGAAAAAGCGGACGTTGTCGTAGAAGCCGTTCTTGACGAGATTGTAGAAGCGGTCGGCGCCGTTGGGCGCCCAATCGCGCGTGACCTCGACGACGAACGCGCCCTTGCTGGTGTCGAACTTGGCCTTGTAGGTCGCCGGCGCTTTTTCGGCGAGATTGGCCGGAGAATCGAGCTTGCCCTGGGCGTGAGCAGGCGCTGAGAGCGCGAAGGAAGCGAGCGCAATGGCAGAAGCAAGCGTGGCGAGCGTACGGCGCATGTCGTTGAAGCTCCTGGTGCGTTACCTTTGGATGACAGCTATTTCGAACCGGATTTGCCGGCGAATTTCTCTTTCAGGCGGGCCGCGACTTGAGCCGGCACGAAGGCCGACACGTCACCGCCCATGCCGGCAATCTGCCGGACCAACGTGGCGGTGATGTGCCGCACCGCGGGCGACGCCGGCAGGAACACCGTCTGGACCGAAGGCGCCATGATGCCATTCATGCCCGACATCTGCATCTCGTAATCGAAGTCGGTGCCGTCGCGGAGCCCGCGGATCAGGATCGTGGCGCCCGCGCGGTTTGCTGCTGTGATCACCAGATCATCGAAGGTCGTGCATTCGAGCTGGCAACCGGCTTTACGCGCCACCGGCCCGCAGACCTCCTCGAGCATCTGCAGGCGATCTTTCGTGACAAACATCGGCGTCTTGCCCGGATGCACGCCAACCGCGAGCACGAGCTTATCGGCGAGGCCTGCGGCCTGGCGCACGACATCGAGATGACCGTTGGTGACCGGGTCGAACGACCCGGCATAGAGAGCGATCCGCGGCATTTGAGCGGGTCTAGCCTGCCTGCATGAAGCCGGCAACGGGGCCGGAAGGATTCAAAAAAATCTCAATTATTTCAATAGCTAAACGACCGATCCGGATTCGGCTGGAACCGCCCGAATTGTGATTCCGGTCAGCGCCAAAGGCTTTAAACGAACCGTTTGACGGCCAGCACGGCGTTCAAGCCGCCGAACGCGAACGAATTCGACAGCGCGGCGTCGACCTTCATCCGCCGCGCCTCGTTTGGCACACAGTCGATATCGCAGGCCGGGTCTGGCCCCAGATAGTTGATGGTCGGCGGCACCACGCCGTCCTTGATGGTCATCAGGGTTGCGACCAGCTCCAGCGCGCCGGCAGCGCCGAGCGCATGCCCGATCATCGATTTGTTCGACGACATCACGAGCTTGCCGGCATGGGCGCCAAATGCGCTTTTGAGCGCCTCGGTTTCGGTCTCGTCGTTGGCGGCGGTCCCGGTGCCGTGCGCGTTGACGTATTGGACGTCGGACGCCGCAAGCCCGCCGTCATTCAGCGCCCCGTTGATGGCGCGCAGCATGCCGCCCGCATCCGGGCTCAACAGATCGCCCGCGTCCGCGCTCATGCCGAAGCCTACGATCTCGCCGAGGATATTGGCCGAGCGCTTCCGCGCGTGGTCCAGGCTTTCGATCACGATCGCGGCGGCGCCCTCGCCGATCACCAGGCCCTTCCGGTCGCGCGAGAACGGCCGGCAGGTGTCGGGCGCGAGCACCCGCAACGCCTCCCAGCCCTTCATGGTGCCGAACGCGATGCAGGCCTCGGCGCCGCCGGTCACCGCGACCGGCACGCTGCCCGCCCGCACCATGTGGAACGCCAAACCGATCGCATGCGTCGCCGAGGCACAGGCGCTCGCCACCACAAAGGCCGGCCCACGCAGCCCGCACGTCATGGAGATCTGGCTTGCCGGCGCATTCACCATCAGCTTCGGGATGGTGAGCGGATGCAACCGCTTGGCCTTGTCGCCATAGAGCCGTTTGTAGTTCTCGTCCTGCGTGGACTGCCCGCCGACGCCGCAGCCAATGATACACGCGGTCTGCTCGGACAGTCCACCGTCGAGCTTCAGGCCTGAATGCGCGATCGCCTCGCGCGCCGCGACCACGCCGAACTGCGCGACGCGATCCATTGGCGTTGCGCCCCGCTCGTCGAAATATTTCAGCGGGTCGTAGTCCTTGACTTCGGCGACGACCTTCTGCGCGAGCTGATCGGTCGGGATGGTCTTCGCCGGCGCAATGCCGCAGACGCCTTGCGCCAGATTCTGCCAATAGGTGTTGGCGTCATGGCCGATCGACGACAGCACGCCCCAGCCGGTGACGACGACGCGATGGGCCATCTAGGCCTTTCCAGTGAGCTTCTTGATGGCGTCCGCGATCTCGCCCACGGTCTCGTATTCGAGCCGGCTGTCGTTGGAATTATAGGGGATCTGGATGTCGAACTTCTCTTCCAGATCGAAGATCATCTCGACCGCCGCAAACGAATCCAGGCCCAGCTCGTCGAGCCGGTCATCCGGCTTTATCTCACGGCCCTTGGGCTGCACTTTCTTCGCGACAATCGCGACTACATCGCGGGTGACGTCATCCATCAGGGGTCTTGGTCCAGCTTGAACTCAACCGTTTGATACGGCCTCAGATGCGCTTGCGCAACGCCGCCGTGACCCGCAGGAACTCGCGGCCCGGCATGGCCGGGAAGCCCAGCCAACGCTCGCCCGGGGGAATATTCGAAACCACGCCGCTTTTGCCGCCGATCATCGTGCCATCCCCGATGGTCAGGTGGTCGGCCACCCCAACCTGCCCCCCCAGGACGACCCCGTCGCCGAGCGTCACGCTGCCGGCGAAGCCGCATTGCCCCGCAATGACGCAATGGCGGCCGATGATGCAGTTGTGGCCGATGTGAACCAGGTTGTCGATTTTGGTGCCCTCGCCGATCACGGTATCACCCAATCCACCGCGGTCGATGGCCGTGTTGGCGCCGATCTCGACATGGTCCTGGATGATGACGCGGCCGAGTTGCGGCACTTTGACATGGCCTTTGGCGGTCATGCGGTAGCGGAATCCGTCCTGGCCGATCTGACAGCCGCCGTGGAAAACCACGTTGTCGCCGACCAGCGAATGCATGATCGCGGTGCCGGGCCCGACCGAGCAGTCGCGGCCGATGTGCACGTCCGGGCCGATCGCGACGTTCGGCCCGATGATGGTTCCGGAGCCGATGGCGGCGCGCGGGCCGATCACGGCCCCTGGATCGATGGTCACGCCGTCCTCGATCTCCGCGGTCGGATGCACGTGAGCGCCGGGCGCGAGCGTCTCGGCATCGAACATCGAATGCGGGCGGAGCGAGTTCGGATAGAGCTCACGGGCCACCGCGACGAAATCGCGGAACGGCTCGCTGGTCAGCAGCACCGCAACGCGCGCAGAAACGCGTTCGGCAAAGCGCTCGGTGGTCAGGCAAACGCCGGCACCCGTGTCGGCGAGCTGATCGACGTATTTGAAGTTTTCGAAAAACGTCAGGTCGGCAGGACGCGCTTGTTGCAGCGTCGCGATGCCGCGCACCACACGGCCGAGATCGGTGCCGGCGCGGGGCTTGGCCCCGGTCAGCTCCGCAATCTCGGACACCGTCAGCCCCTCGGGCGCGTCGAAAAAGGTATGAGCAGTCATGCGGCGCGGACCTTACGCGATGGGCCCCCACCGATCAAACCGGCACGCTCGTCGCGTCATAGGTGAACAGCCACTCGTAGCGAGCCCTCACCTTGTCCTCCTGCCACTCGCGGGTGACGTAGGCCTCGGCGCCTGCCGCGTGTGCCATTTCCGGATTGTGGAAACGCTTTGTGTTGTCGATCGCGGCCGCGACGCAGCGGTTGGCGCGCTCTCGCCGCGCCGCCTCGTAGTGCTGCAACGCCTCCGGGTTCACACCATAAGCCTTGAGGCAGCGCGCCAGCACGTAGCCATCCTCCAGCGCCATCACCGCGCCCTGCGCCATCATCGGCAACATCGAGTGGCAGGCGTCGCCGAGGAGCGTGACCCGTCCCTTCGTCCAGCTCGGCATCGGCGGCCGGGCGAACAGCGCCCATTTGTACGGCGTGTCGCCGGCTCGGATGGTCTCGTGGATGTCCGGATGCCAGCCTTTGAAGTCGTTGATGAACTCGTCCGCACTGCCTTGCACCGTCCAGGACTCGACGCGCCAGTCGTCCCGCTCGAGGAGGCCGACGAGATTGAGCAGCTGCCCGCCCCGCACCGGGTAGTGCACCACGTGGCCGCCCGGACCGACCCAGTTGGTGCCGACCTTGAGCCTGATGCCCGACGGCACGCGGTCGTGCGGCACCAGCACGCGCCAGGCGACGATGCCGGTGAACTCCGGCTTGTCGGCGCCGAAGGTTGCAAACCGCACCCGCGACTGCACGCCGTCGGCGCCGATCGCCACCGACGCCCGCGCGGTCTCGCCATTCTCGAAGCGCATCAGCACTTCATCGCCGTCCTCGGTGACGCCGGTGCATTTGCGATTGAGCTTGATCGCGTCCGGGCGTTCGCTGCGGATGGCGTTCAGCAGCATGGCGTGAAGGTCGCCGCGGTGGAACATCACGTAAGGATAGCCGTAGCGCTCGACCGACTCGGCGCCGAGATCGAACAGCTTCCAGGTCTGGCCAGTGCTCCAGAGCCTGATCTCCTTGCCGGCGACAACCACGCCGATCCGCTCAACGTCGGCGCAGAGCCCGAGCGCATAGAGCACGCGCGTGCCGTTCGAGCTGATCTGGACGCCCGCGCCAAGCTCCTTGAGCTCGGGCGCCTGCTCATGCACCTCGACGTCGATGCCTTGCCGGATCAGCGCCAACGCCGCGGTAAGCCCGCCAATCCCTGCCCCGATAATTGCGACCTTACTTTGCATTTCTCAGCAGTCCCTCGCACGCGGTCTCGCCCGCAACCGTTCGGTTAGAAAATCCGCGATGGCTTTACAACCCGGCCCGCCCGCACGGGAGTATCCACGGACCCCATTCCCAATTCCACAGCGCCATGCTGCAATAGATTGTATTCTGACATATCGCGCCTCTCATTCGATCTTTCTGCCGGTGACGGAAGCCATGGCGCCCAAACTCGGCATTAAAACCGCGAAGGCCGTCGGCCTCACAGTGCTGCAAAAGCTGTTGATCCGCGCCGACGAGGTGATCGGATGAGGCGGCGAGAGCTCATCGGTCTGCTGGCGAGCGCTGCGGCCTGCGGCTCGGTTCCGGCGCTTGCGCAGGCGCCCAGGAAACCCGTGGTTGCGCTTGTCCTGACCGGCATCTCCAGAGCCGAAACGACCGGGCCCGACCCCGCCTTTGCCCCGGCACGCGCCTTCGTTCACGAGTTGCGGGATCTCGGATGGATCGACGGGCAAACGATCTCCATTGAACGTCTCAGTCTCGAGGGAAATCCACAGCGCGCACCGGAGCTGCTTGCGGACCTGGTGGCGCGCAAGGTCGACGTGATTGTTCTGGGCGGTGCACGCTGGCTCCATGATGCGGCCCTGAACGCGACGCGAACCATTCCGCTCATCACGTTGTTTCAGGATGATCCCGTCGCTGCCGGCCTGATCGCGAGCTTCGCGAGGCCTGGCGGCAATCTCACGGGTGTGGCCCAGACCACGGGCCCGGAGTTCTTCCGCAAGCGGTTGCAGCTGCTCAAGGAGATTGCGCCGCGCGTCTCGCGGGTCGCGTTCCTGGGCCCGCGAGGGGTTCTGGAGCAGGACCGCCAGGTCGAAGCTCTGCCCGGAGTCGCGATCGTTCCAGTGCCGGTCGATGTCGTGGAGCAACTCGGTGCAGCCTTCGACAGAATCCGCCAGGAACGGGCGGATGGCATGATGGTCGCCGGCAGCGCGATCACCTACGCATACTACCAGCGCATCGTGGCGTTCGCGGACGAGAACAGGTTGCCGACCATCCACTCGGGCCGCGAGTCGGTGTTGGTTGGAGGCCTCCTGTCTTATGGCACGAGCGTGCCTTGGGTTTTTGGACGAATGGCGCGACTGACGGATCGAGTTCTCAAGGGGGCAAAGCCATCGGATCTGCCGGCCGAGCGGGCCGCGACCTTCGAGCTGATCATCAACACCAAGACAGCCAAGATGCTTGGGCTTGAAGTTCCACCGACAATGCTCGCGCTCGCCGACGAAGCGATTTAGGTCGTTCTGAGCCTGCGCATCCGCACCACCGCCGTTCCGGCAGTGCGAAACGCGAGACCCGGATAGCGCTTGCCACTTGGCCCATTTGACAATTGAATCAGGTTTGCCGTGCTCGCGCAGACGGCACCACACTGCTGTCATGCTCGCGCCCAACGATGAGAAGAAGGTTTTCAGTGCACGAGAGGAAGGTGACTTCCATGCATGGCATTCTCGCAGCGCTTCTGATGATCCCGCTCGTCGCAACCCTCAGTGAGCCCGCACCGGCGCAGCCCTATCCGACCAAGCCGATCAAGCTGATCGTACCGTTCGGCGCCGGAGGGCCGGTCGACGTGATGGCGCGGCTGATCGCGCAGAAGCTCTCGGTGTCGGTCGGCGCGGTGGTGGTGGAGAACAAGCCCGGCCAAGGCGGCACGCTCGGCGCGCGCATCGTCGCGACCGCCGAACCCGACGGCTATACGCTGATGATGGCCACGTCGACGACCATGGGGGTGAGCGCCAACCTCTACAAGAACCTGGATTTCGATCCGGTGAAAAGCTTCGCGCCGGTTGCACTCGTTTCCAGCGTGCCCATGGTGCTGGTGGTACGGCCCACCCTGCCGATCAACTCGACGCAGGAGCTCATCGCCTATGCCAAGGCCAATCCGGGCAAGCTCAACTTCGGCTTTCCGACCGGCGCGCTCCCTCACCTCACCGGCGCTCTGTTCAAAATGCGCACCGGCACCGACTTCGCTTTCATCCCTTATAAGGCCGCCAACAACGTGGTCACCGATCTCGTCGCCGGTCAGATCGACTTCACCTTCGAGCCGGCCTCGGTGCTGCTCGGCCAGATCAGCGACAAGAAGGTCCGGCCGCTCGGCGTCGCGAGCCTCAACCGGCTGACGCAGATCCCCCAGGTGCCCACTCTCGATGAAAGCGATGTGAAGAACTTCGTCTCGGTGTCCTGGAGCGGCGTGGTCGCGCCGGTCGGCGCGCCGAAGCCGATCATCGACAAGCTCAATGTCGCGATCAACACCGAGCTGAAAAGCCCCGAAATGATCGAGCGGCTGCTGCGGCTCGGCGCTGAGATCAGAGCTGGGACGCCCGAGGACTTCGACAAGTTTATCACCGAGGAGGGTCCAAAATGGGCAGAAGTGATAAAGTCTTCCGGGTTGAAGCTTGAACCTTAGGGCAGGAATACAAAGGACTGGGCATGATTGACCGACGGACTCTGCTGGGATCGATAGCGCTGACGCTCGCCGCGGGCGGCGCGCTGGCGGAGGACAAATATCCGAGCAAGCCGATCCGGCTGGTCGTGTCGTTTCCGCCGGGCGGGCCGCTCGACGTGATGGCGCGGCTGACCTCGCAGTCTCTCTCTGAATCGCTCGGCCAGATGTACGTCGACAACAAGCCCGGGGCCGGCGGCACGCTCGCCGGCCGCGAGGTGGCGCGCGCCGAGCCCGACGGCTACACGCTGATGTTCGGCAGTTCGGCCACGCTCGCGATCGGGCCCGCACTCTATGGCAACAGCGGCTACGATCCGGTGAAAAGCTTCACACCGATCGCCATGGTGTCGAGCGTGCCCTATGTGATGATCGGGGCGACCAACGCGCCGTTCAAGACCGTGCCGGAGCTTCTCGCCTACGCCAAACAGCATCCCAACACGCTCAACTTCGGCGTTCCGAACGGTGCACCGCCACACATGCTCGCCGAGATGTTCAAGAAGCAGACCGGCGCCGATATCCAGATCGTGCCCTACAAGGGCGCCTCGACATTGATGACCGACATGATCGCCGGCCGAATCCACGCTGGCTTCGAGACCACCTCGGTGACGCTCGCGCATCTCAAGGAAGGCGGCTTCCGCGGGCTCGCAGTGATCCGCGACAGCCGCATTTCCGCCCTGCCCGACGTGCCCACGATGATCGAGAGCGGCGTCAACGGCGTGATCGGCTCGTCCTGGTCGGGGGTGCTGGCGCCGGCCGGCACGCCGCAGCCCATCATCGACAAGGTGCGTGCCGAGGTGCTGGAGGCGCTGCGCTCACCGGATCTGTCCGGCAAGCTCGCGGCGATGTCGGCCGACGTCCCGAACATGTCGGCTGCCGAATTCGGCGAGTTCATCGCCAGCGAATACCAGCGCATCGGCGCGATCATGAAGGCCGCAGGATTGAAGGCGCAATGATCACGCGGCTGTTCGCACCGCTGTTTGTCCTTTTGGCGCTAGCCACGCAAATAGCACAGGCGCAGAACGCGCCGACCCGGCAGGAGCTTGCGGTCTATGCCGGCCTGCACGAGGCGGCGGCCAAAGGCGACGTCGCCGGGATCGAACAGCTGATCAAGGACGGCGAAAAGCCGAACATCCAGGATTCCAAAAGCCGCACGCCGCTGCATGTCGCCGTCTACATGAAGCAGCACGCCGCGGCGCGGGCGCTTTTGAAACTTGGCGCCGATCCCAATCGGCTCGACGCCGACCGCTACGATATCGTCACCATCGCCGCGGTCGCCAACGACATCGAGATGCTCAAGATCGTGCTGGAAGGCGGCGCCAGCGCCAAAAATATCACCAGCCGCTATGACGGCACCGCGCTGATCGCAGCCGCGCATCTCGGCCACGCAGAGGCCGTGAAGCTCCTCATCGCCGCCAAGGCACCGCTCAACCACGTCAACAACCTGGGCTTCACCGCGCTGATGGAAGCCATCGTGCTCGGCAACGGCGACGCCAATCACACGGCGACCGTGCGGGCGCTGGTCGAAGCCGGCTGCGACGTCAATGTCGCCGACCGTCAGGGCACGACGCCGCTGCAGCACGCCCGCCGCCGCGCCTATGTCGAGATGGCGCGGATTCTGGAAAACGCCGGTGGGCAATAGTGGCAGCCCCACCCGGCGCGATGCGCTCGCGGCGTTTGGCGGCTCGCTCGCCGCAATCCTTCGGCCGCGTGTAGTCCTCGCTCAGGACCGCCCACGCAGCATCGGCCTCCTGATGGCGCGCCGGCAGGACGATCCCGAGGCGCAGCGGCAATACACGGCGCTGATCCAGGCGCTTGCCGAACTCGGCTGGGTTGACGGCCGGACCATGCGGCTCGAGACCCGCTGGGTCGTTGGCGATCCGGCTGGCGCGCTCGCCGCGGCGCGCGAGTTGGTCGAACTCAAGCCCGACATCCTGCTCGCAAACGCCACGCCGTCGCTGATCGCCTTGCGGCAGGCCACCACCACGCATCCCATCGTGTTTGTCTCGGTCGCCGATCCGGTCGGACAGGGCTTCGTACCGAGCCTGTCCCGGCCGGGCGGCAACATCACGGGCTTCAGCGTCGAGGAAGCCAGCATGGGCGGCAAATGGCTGGAGGTGCTGAAGGAAGCCGCGCCCCGCATCGCGCTTGTTGCCACAATCTACAACCCGGACACCGCGCCCTACGCGCCAATGTTTCAACCATCCCTTTATGCCGCTGCGGATCGCCTGAAACTCTCGCTGCGGATCACGCCTGTACACGATGCACGCGGCATGGAATATGTCATCCAGGCAACCGCGCGCGAACCCAACAGCGGCCTTCTGGTGCTTCCTGACAGCTTCATGTTCGCGCAACGCACGTCGCTGGTTGGCCTCATGGCAAAACATAATATGCCGGCGCTCTATCCGATCCGACCGTTTGCCACCGACGGCGGCCTGATTGCCTATGGCATCGACCGAGTTGATCTGTTCCGCCGCGCCGCGACCTATGTGGACCGCATTCTCAAAGGCGCCAAACCCTCCGAGTTGCCGGTCCAGCAGCCCGTCAAATTCGAGCTCGCGATCAATCTTAAGACCGCGAAGGCGTTGGGCCTCACCATTCCCCAGTCGCTGCTGCTCAGCGCCGACGAGGTGATCGAATGAGTATCCAAATGCAACGCGTCCAAGCCGAGTCCATCCATGTCTGACACCAAGCTCGAGCTCAGCATCGCGCTGTCGCGCAACGAGAACACGCAGGCTATTCTCGACGGCGAATTCATGCCGGACGGCATCAAGCTTTATCCGACCGCGCTGCATCCGTCCGAGATGTTCTGGCGGCAATTGAAGTTCGCCGAATTCGACGTCTCGGAAATGTCGATGTCGTCGCTGACCATTGCGACATCGCAGGGACCGACGCCGTGGATCGCGATCCCGGTGTTCACCACGCGCGAGTTCTTCCATCTTCGAGCGCTGGTTCGCGTCGCCTCGGGCATCACCAAGCCGGAAGACCTCAAGGGCAAGCGCGTCGGCGTGCCGGAGTATCAGCAGACCGCGGCGATCTGGGGCCGCGGCGTGCTGCAGCACGAATTCGGCGTGCATCCGCGCGATATCGAATGGCACATGGAGCGCACGCCCGAGACCAGCCACGGCGGCGCAACCGGCTTCAAGGCGCCGGACGGCGTCACCGTGCATCAGATTCCGGCGAGCACCAACATCGGCGAGATGATGGTCAAGGGCGAGCTCGACGCCACCCTGCTCTATCTCACCAATCCAAACCTGGTCGATAGGAGCCGCATCGATCTCTCCAAGGACGACCGCTTCCGGCCGCTGTTCGATCACAAGACCGAAGGCGCGCGATACTTCAAGAAGACCGGCATCTATCAGATCAACCATGGCATGGTGATCCGGCGTTCGCTCCACGAGCGCTATCCGTGGGCGGCGCTGAACATCTTCAACGCCTTCAGGAAGGCCCGCGCCGCGGTGCTGACGGCACGCGACACGGCGCTGCACCGGCACTACGAACCCGGCCTGATCGGCGACGATGTGCGCAAAGCGCTCGCCACCGACCCGATGGTCTACGGCGTGACGTCGAACCGCAACGTACTCGAGACCATCACCCAATACGTCCACGAACAGGGGCTGGCGAAACGCCGCGTGCCGCTTCAGGAGATTTTCGCCCCCAGCACGATGGACCTTTGAAACGACAATAAAAACAAGCGACGACGAGGAAACGACCCAAAGGAAGTCAACATGTTGACGAGACGCGTTCTGCTGGGCGCCGTTGCGGCGCTTGGCCTGCCGGCACACGCCGCCTTCGCCGAGACCTATCCGAGCCGAACCATCCGCGTGATCGTGCCGACGCCCGCGGGCGGGCCGGTCGACACCATGGCGCGGGTGATTGCGAATGCGCTGCCACCTCTTCTCGGCCAGCCGGTGGTGGTCGAGAACCGGGCCGGCGCCGGCAACACGCTCGGCTCGAAGGCTGCGGCCATTGCCGATCCCGACGGCTACACGCTGATCTACACCGCGGCGAGCGGCCTGGTGATGAGCCCGATGCTCCGGAGCAATGCTGGCTACACGGCGGCCGATTTTGCGCCGGTCGCGATCGTCAGCGAGCAGCCGATGGTGATGGTCGCGAACCCGTCGGCGCCGTTCAAGACGGTTGCCGAGCTTGTCGCCTACGCCAAGGCCAATCCCGGCAAGCTCAACTACTCGACCGGCGGCGCCGGTACGCTGCCGCATCTCACGGCGGAGCTGTTCAAGAAACTCACCGGCACCGAGATCACCCACGTGCCCTACAAAGGCGGCGGGCCGGCGCTCGCCGACGTGGTGGCCGGCCAGGTGCCGATCACGTTCGACACCATCGGCACGTCGCTGCCCTTCATTCGCGACGGCAAGCTCAGGGCGCTCGCGATGATCGCGCCAAAGCGCTTCGACGAACTGCCCGATGTGCCCGCGATGCCGGAACTCGGCTATCCGACGGTCACGACCGGCGCCTGGACCGCACTGCTCGCGCCGAAGGCCACGCCATCCGCCATCGTCGCGCGCTTGAACGCCGCGGTGAACGACGCGCTGAAAGAGCCCTCGATGCTTGAGACATTCAAGCGGCTTGGCGCAGAACCGCGCGGTGGCGGGCCCGAGGCGCTCGCGACTGTCATCAAGGCCGACACCGAAAAATGGGGCCCGATCGTTACGGCGCTCGGGCTGAAGGAGGACTGAACGAGGCTCGTGAAAAGCCGTTGCGTCGTCCATGCAACCAACGGACACTCTTCGCGTTGCTCAACCGCATCGCAGAGGAGAGAGCAATGTTGAAAGGCGTGTGGACGGCTGCAGGAACGGCGTGTGTGATGGTCCTGCTCGCGTCAAGCGGTGCGCCGGTTCAGGCCACTTCACTTGCCGTGCACCCTGCACCCAAGCACGGCGCAATCGGTTCCACTGCGAGGACCTGTAACGGCGCCTGTGCGGTCGAGCCGCCACGCTATTATTACCGAGCGTACCGGCCGTACTACAGCCAATACGACTGGCGGCCGCATTACACCAACACCATCGTTTCCGACCGGCCGTTCCACGCTCAGCCGGCGCCATGGTGGGAGACGGACGACGCACAGCGCTACGCCATCGGCCCGGCCTACGGCTATTGAGCGGCTCGACAGGAACGGCGGCTAGTTGCCGCCGTTCTCCTCGCCCTCTTCGCCGATGCGTTCGACCGAGACGACCTTCTCGTCGTCGGCGGTGTTGAACACGATCACGCCCTGCGTCGAGCGGCCGGCAATGCGAATGCCGTCGACCGGGGTGCGGATGAGCTTGCCGCCGTCGGTGACCAGCATGATCTGGTCGGCCTCCTCGACCGGGAACGAAGCGACGAGCTGACCGATCTTCTCCTTGATCGTTTCCTCGCCCTTCTTGCCCTCCCAGATCGCCATGGCGACGAGGCCTTTGCCGCCGCGGCCGGTGATCCGGTATTCGTAGGACGACGAGCGCTTGCCGTAACCGCGCTCCGAGACGGTGAGAATGAACTGCTCAGCTGCCGACATCTCCACATAGCGCTGCTCGCCGAGCTCGATGGCCGGCGCTGCCGCCTCCTCGGCATCGATCGTCGCCTCCTCTTCGTCGCCAGCGGCGCGGCGCACCGCATTGGCGCGCTTGAGGTAGGCCACACGCTCTTCGGAGCTGACGTCGAGATGGCGCAGGATCGATTGCGAGATCACGCGGTCGCCTTCGGCGAGATTGATGCCGCGAACACCCATCGATGTGCGGCCCGAGAACACGCGCACGTCGGTCACCGCGAAGCGGATGCACTGGCCCTGCGCCGTGGTGAGCAGCACGTCGTCCCTCTCGGTGCAGACCTGCACGTCGAGGATGCCCTCGCCCTCGTCGAGCTTCATGGCGATGATGCCGGAGCGGCGCACATCGACGAAGTCCGACAGCTTGTTCCGGCGCACCGTTCCCTTGGTGGTCGAGAACATCACGTCGAGATTGCCCCAGGTGCTCTCATCCTCCGGCAGCGGCAGGATCGAGGTCATGCGCTCGCCCTGCTCGATCGGCAGAATGTTGATCAGCGGCTTGCCGCGCGCCTGCGGCGCGGCCAATGGCAAGCGCCAGACTTTCTCCTTGTAGACGCGGCCCTTCGACGAGAAGAACAGCACCGGCGTGTGCGTCGAAGCCACGAACAGCCGCGCCACGAAATCCTCATCGCGCGTCTGCATGCCGGAGCGGCCTTTGCCGCCGCGGCGCTGCATCCGGTAGGTCGAGAGCGGAACGCGCTTGACGTAGCCGAGATGGGACACCGTCACCACCATGTCCTCGCGCTGGATCAGGTCCTCGTCCTCGACCTCACCCTCCTGCTCGACAATGACCGTGCGGCGCGGCGTCGCGAACTCGTCCTTCACCGCCACGAGCTCTTCCTTGACGATCGACTGGATTCGCGCGCGCGAGCGCAGGATGTCGAGATAGTCGGAAATCTCGGCCGCGAGTTTGTCGAGCTCGTCCTTGATCTCGTCGCGGCCGAGCGCCGTCAGGCGCTGCAGGCGCAGATCGAGGATCGCCTTGGCCTGCTCGGCCGACATGCGGTAGGTGCCGGCTTCCGTCATGCGGTGACGGGGATCGTCGATTAGTTTGAGCAGCGCCTCGACGTCGCGGGCCGGCCAGTCGCGGGCCATCAACTGCTCGCGCGCTTCGTTGGCGTCCTTGGCGGCACGGATGAGCTTGATCACCTCGTCGATGTTGGCGACCGCGATGGCGAGACCGACCAGGATATGGGCGCGGTCGCGCGCCTTGTTGAGCCGGAACTTGGTGCGCCGCGACACCACCTCTTCGCGAAACGCAACGAAGGCGGTGAGCATGTCCCGGAGGTTCATCAGCAGCGGCCGGCCGCCGTCGAGCGCCACCATGTTGCAGCCGAACGAGGTCTGCAGCGGGGTAAAGCGATAGAGTTGGTTCAGCACCACGTCCGGCATCGCTTCGCGCTTGAGCTCGATCACGACGCGATAGCCGTCGCGGTCGGACTCATCTCGCAGTTCGGCGATGCCTTCGATTTTCTTCTCGCGCACCAGTTCGGCCATACGCTCGATCATCGTGGCCTTGTTCACCTGGTACGGGATCTCCGAGATGACGATCGCCTCGCGCTCCTTGCGGATCGTTTCGATCTCGACCTTGCCGCGCATCACGACGGAACCGCGGCCGGTGTGGTAGGCGCTGGTGATGCCGGCCCTGCCGAGGATGATGCCGCCGGTCGGAAAGTCCGGCCCCGGCACGATCTTGATCAGGCTGTCGATCGTCAGCGCCGGATCGTTGATCAACGCAATGCAGGCGTCGATGACTTCGCCCAGATTATGCGGCGGGATGTTGGTCGCCATGCCGACCGCGATGCCGCCGGCGCCGTTGACCAGGAGATTGGGAAAGCGCGCCGGCAGAACCACCGGCTCATGTTCATTGCCGTCGTAGTTGTCCTGGAAATTGACGGTGTCTTCGTCGATGTCGTTGAGCAGCACCATCGCCGACTTGGCAAGACGGCACTCGGTGTAACGCATCGCCGCTGCGGCATCGCCGTCGACCGAGCCGAAGTTGCCCTGACCGTCGATCAGCATCAGGCGCATGGAGAAATCCTGCGCCATGCGAACCAGCGCGTCGTAGATCGCACTGTCGCCATGCGGATGGTATTTGCCCATCACGTCGCCAACCACACGGGCCGACTTCACGTATTTCTTATCGGGCGTATGGCCCTGCTCGTACATCGAGTAGAGGATGCGGCGGTGCACGGGCTTGAGCCCGTCGCGCACGTCCGGCAGCGCGCGCGACACGATCACGCTCATGGCGTAATCGAGATAGCTGCGCTTCATTTCGTCGGTGATGGAGATCGGGCGAACGTCAGACGACGAGGGACCGCCGGGCGGGTTTTCAGCGTCGGCCAAGGGCAAACATCCTGGATCAAGGGAACAAAGTTCCGCAGCGATTCTGCTGCGATTTTCATAGCTGATTCAAAGCGGTGAGACCACCTTAAAGAGCCTGTCATACGTAAGATTTCATGCCGTGATTTCAATAGCTTAAGCCGACGTTTTTCGGCGTTTGCCGCATGTATGGCAGAACGACTCAAGTCCACAGCCCAACGCGCAAAAGATGGACCGGAAAGCGCGCCCCGCTTAGGGTCGCATCATGCCGTTCGAGTTCATGATTTCCGCGTTGGTGACACTGCTGGTCGTGGTCGATCCCGTCGGGCTGGTGCCGACCTTTCTCGGCGTCACCGACGGTGTCTCGCAAAAATTCCGCCGTGAGATCGCGCTCCGCGCTTCGCTGATCGCGGGCGGCATCCTGATCGGCACCGCGTTTTTCGGCGACTGGCTGCTGCGCGGACTCGGCATCTCGCTGCCGGCATTCCGCATTGCCGGCGGGCTGCTGCTGTTCCTGGTGGCGGCCGAGATGGTGCTGGGGCTGCGCCTCAAGCACGCCACGCAGGACGCCGAGCAGGCCGCGGAGGAGCACCTGCACAACATGGCGGCCTTCCCGCTCGCCATTCCGCTGATGGCCGGGCCCGGCGCAATCACGGCAACCATCCTGCTTGCCGGCCAGGCCAACTACCGGCCGGAGTTCCTGGCCCTGCTGATGCTCACCGTCGTCGTCGTGATCGCGATCTGTTTCGTCTGCTTCGCCGCTGCCGACCGCCTCGGCAAGCTGCTGGGCGTCACCGGCAACGTGGTGCTGTCGCGGCTGCTCGGCGTGATCCTCGCGGCGCTTGCCGTGCAATATGTGATCGATGGCGTCCGCGCCGCGCTCGGGGCGCAAGGCTTGCATTGACGCGCGGCGACAGCCGGATCACCCAGGCTGGCTGAGGTGACAAACCCATTCCCGCGATGAGGCTACCGCGCCCGGGAACCATGTCGTCCCGCGAGGCTGCAAGGTATGAATGCGAAATTTCGACCGCGCGATGAAGTTCAATTCTCAGTCGCGCGCCACTGGGGCAACGGAAAGAAAATCGGCCAGAGCGTCGTCCCGACGACAGAGGCAGGTCCAAGGGACCTTCCGTTGAAAGCGAGCCCCGCCGATCTTCGCGAGCGCGGGGCTGCTGCCAGTCGATCGGAAAAAGCCCCGGCGAACCGGGGCTTTTGGCTTAACGAACCTTCAAATTCTCGGCCGATTCCTTGCCGCGATTTGCGACGATTTCGTACTCCACCTGAGCGCCTTCGTTCAGCGTGCTGAGACCCGCACGCTCAACCGCGGAGATGTGCACGAACACGTCCTTGCCGCCGCCCTGAGGCTGAATGAAACCGTAACCCTTGGTCGGGTTGAACCACTTCACAGTACCTGTTGCCACGAAAAGCTCCCTGTCGTTGGCAAAATAGAAAGCCCGTACCACGGCCAGGTGGCACGGGCTTGTGTCGCCGGAGACTAGGTGGCAAGCACCGGTAATCCTTGGCAGGTCGGCCCCCAATAGTCCAGACCAAGCGCGCCCCATCCTGGTGGGCGGTAAATCAATAGAGCCCGGGAATGAGCCGCGCCGTCCGGCTGCGATAGGCCTCGTATTCGGCGCCGAACTGCGATTGCAGCAGCCGCTCCTCGGAGTTCATGCGCACGACGAGCGGGATCAGCATCAGAGCCGTCAGCAGGACGCCTGCGACCGAGCGGAACGCCAGCGACCAGCCGAACATGTTGATGAGCAGGCCCAGATAGCTCGGGTTGCGGATGGCGCTGTAGATGCCCGTCGTGACCAGCGTATGGCCCTCCTGGATCGCGACCAGCCCGCTGAAACGGTTGCCAAGCACGTAGACCGGCCAAAGCCTGAGCGCGCCGCCAACGGCAGCGAGGATCACGCCGGTCCAGCGGACTGTATCGCCGTCGACGGTCCAGAACCCGATGCGGTCGGTATAGGCCGGCAGCCATCCATGCAGAATGCTGATGATCGCAAAGGCGATCAGCACCCATCGGTTGCCGCGATCCTCCTGGATGCCGGAACTCAGGTTGCCGCCGGCAAAGAGGCCTGCGACGGACAGCACCAGGAACACGACCACGAGCGCGGTGCGCGCCGGGTTGGCGAAGAACGCGGAAAGCCCGCCCCAACCGATCACGGCCAGCGCGAGATACATCAGTGTACTAATGGCGACGGCTGCGAGTTTCACGGGCCAGGACATGGTGGCGCCCTGCTTACACTTGAAGCGTGCTACGCCTGGAACGTGTCGCGAGTGCGGCTTCCACAGCGCCCCCGGCACCATTCAAGCCCTATCGTGGAAATTCGACGTCCTCGTCGATCGAAACCTTGTCGAAATCGTCGATCAGAATCTCCACGCGGACACGCCAACGTCCCTTGATCGGAATATTCACGCCATCGACCCGCCAGGTCGATTCCGCCACATGAACCGCGGGAAATCGCAGCGGCTCGATTCCCGCATCGGGCTTCGCCAGCACCAGCGCCACTTCCTTGGCCGCCAACGGCGCAAAGTCGCCGTTCCAGATCGCGAGTGTCGCGGTGTGCAGTCCGCCAGCCGCGGGCTCCAATCTCACATCGGCCATCGCTTTCGCGGTGTGGATGTGCACCTGGGTCGGCGCACTCGCCGCCGCATGGATGGCGCGCGGCGGCTGGGTAAATCGCCACGCCGCGACAACAGCCAGGATGGCCAAGGCCAAGACAAGTTCGATCCTGATGGACGCCGACATCCGGCCGGCCGCCGCAGGCTCGCCGTGTACGATTCTGGGTGTCAGGGCGTAGCGGTTGCAGGCGCCGAGGCCGAGCAGCACGAGCACGGCTGCGATCTTTGCGTCCCAGACCATGCCGTATCGGGTTGTCCAAAGCGCATCGAGCGTTTCAAGTTGGACCACGGACAGCACGACGCCCGTCGCAACGAGCACAGCGATCCCTGCCGGAATGACCCGCGAGAATCTCAGCAAGTCCCGCTCGCGGCGCAGGTGCAGGCTCGCCAGGAGCGGAATCAGAGCGCCGAGCCAGAATGCAACCGACATGCCGTGCAGGAACACCGCCGGACGTGTCAGGAATTGCGGCGCAGCCGACGCGGCATGTCCGCTGGATGCGAGAGCCACGCCCACGCCGGCAATTGCGAGTGCCGCGGCAAGCTTGCGCTGCGATCCGCCACGAAGCGCAAGCAGACCCAGGATGAGGGCTGCCGCGGCGATGACGGCCGTCGTTCCGTAGGAGGTCCGCAGTCCGCCGATCCAGACATCGGGGCGGCGCATCTCCAACGGCGGTAGATTGGCGAGGTCCACACCCTGGAATCCAACCGAAAGCACGGTTGCGACGAGGCCACCCAACAGCAGGACGGAAAGCCAGACCGTGCAGCGCGCAGGGAGCGGCCCCGTGGCGATGAAGGCCGCGTAGAAGGCGCCGCCGATCCCGAACATCAGGGCGCAATAGAGCGCGAGCTTGCAGAGCCAGATGCCCGCGAGCAGCCCACGATCCATCTCGAATTGTGGCTGCATCGGAGGCTCCGCGCTCGCCTCCTTGATCGAGAACATGACGGTGCCGGACACCGGATGCCCATCGGCCGAGATCACGCGCCAGCTCAACAGGTGCGTGCCTTTCGCCAACGCCCCGGGCATCGCGACCGTCAGCGTCTCATCTTTCGCCGTCACCCCCTTCAAGGTGCTGGACGCGCCATTGGGACCGACGAGCACGATGGAGACAGGCGAGACCGGCTCGTTGAACTGGAGCGTAACGGCCGGCGGGGACTCCGGCACCATCGCGCGGTCGGCCGGTTCACTGCCGACCAGGGTGGCATGGGCCCAGGCCGCAGACGCGGTTATGAGCGCCAGCAGAACTCCGAGCACAATGGCAGCGCCGCGTGAGACCATCGCTGACCCGAGTGCTACGGACGTTGCGCCGGCACGAGCTTGAGACCGGGCGCAGACTCGGGAAGATCAGCGGCCGTCTTGCCGGCTTCGGGGATTTCGATCCAGCGGTGCACGCCCTTCTCGCACTCCTGCACCACCGGGAAATACAGGGTCGTGCCCGGCTTGAGTTCGTCAGTCAGATAGGTCGACAACACGAACTCATCGTAGTTGTCGTCCGCAAGCTTGCCGGTCCATGTCACCTCGCGGACGCCTTCGGTGAGCGCGTTGTGGAACATTTTGTACGGCTTGTCGTACTTGGCTTTGACCGTTTCGAGCTGCCAGCCCGGCTTCGGCATCGGCTTAACGCCGATCACACCTTGGGGAATCCGGATGCGAATTTTCACAGTCGGGGAATCGCCGCAGCCGTGGGGGACGCGAAACACCGCCTTGTAGGGCGCCGCTACCGCGGCCTCCGGCTTTTCCAGCGTGATGTGCGCTTGCGCCGATGGCACGAGCACGCAAGCGGCGATGAGGAAAGACAGGCTCGATCTCGACAGCATCATCACGATCTCCCGTTTGTCGAAGGCACCATTTGTCGGTGTTTGCGCCCCCTCGATGGCAGGTTGACCAGTCAGACATGCGCTCGTTTCACGCGCGAACGACAATTGCCGTGCTGTCATCGCGGCTTCCACAGCATCAGCGCGAAAATCGCGATCACGCCGATGAAGGCCGGCCAGCCGAGCCAGAACCAGATCTGGAAATAGCGGTGGTAGCGCGCCGGCAGCGCCTTGCCCCTGCGAACCGCTTCCGCCGCGATATCCCGCATCCGAAGCTGAATCCATACGACCGGCAGCCAGCACAGGCCGACGAAGATGTAGAGCACCAGCGCGGCTCTGATCCAGAATGCGGTGATCGGCACGCCGGTCATCGCCATCAGGCCCCAGCCGGTCAGCGGCTGGATCACCACCGCGGTGGCGGTGAACACCGCGTCGGCGATCACCACGGTGCGCGCGGTGTGCGCAACCGCTGCGGCATCGCCACTGCGATGAGCCATGAACATGAAGAAGGCGATGCCGAGGCCGGTGCCGAACAGCACCGCGGAGCCAAGGATATGGATGAGCTTCAGCGTGAGATAGAGATGGGCCATCGCGCCGCGCTCCCCTCAGCTGTTACCGGTCGTCCATGATGGCGAGAGTGAACAACGTTGCGATCAGCACCGGCACGATCTTGAGGTACGGCCCGAGCGGATCGGTCCAGAGCTGCGGCGCGAGCACGGAGCCCGCGACGAGATAGAGCACCGTCGACCACAGCATGATGTGGAGCACGATGCGAGCCACAGGTCGCAGCAGCAGTCCGAGCCCGATGAAATAGTCATATAGCGCGCCGACGAGCACCATCGGACCCGCGACCCTGGGCGGTACGCCCGCGGTCTTGAGATGGCCGAGCGCCACCGCCGCGCCCGGGCCCATCGTGATGATGCCGGTCGCGATCCAGAACAATGCAAGACCGGCAATCGCCACCGGCTTGAACAGGAACAGCCGCGCGAACCAGCGATCGGTCACGCTCGCCGGCTGCTGAGCCAGGATCGCCTGCAGGCTTTTCGGCTCGATGCCGGTTGCCGCGATCCAGGGCGGCGGCGCACCGATGATGCCCGCCGCCAGTTGCCGGACCGCGGTCGAGCGCGCGGGGCTGCGCCAGCCGAGATAGCCGAGCAGGTCGGCGACCGCCGACACGACCCGGCCGAGACCGCGCGGCACGCGCCAGATCGGGCGCTTGCGGAAGCCGTGCCAGTCGCGGATCGAACTGACGACCGTCTCGAGCGTCAGAACGTCGGGATGCGCCACATCCCATTTGACCTTCACCTTGGCGTCGGGCGTGAGGCTGTGCGCCACCGCGGCCGCGACGTCATCGACGCTGACCACCTGAAGGCGCGCGTCAGGCTCGAGCACCGGCGTCACGAACGGAACGCCGCAAACGCCGCGCAGCATCGCGGTGCCGCCATAGACCGCGGGCGAGAGCACCAGACCCGGACGCAGGATCACCCAGTCGAGCTGGCGCCGCGAAAGGTTGTCCTCGGCCTCGGCCTTGCTGCGGGCAAACGCGGTCGGCGCGGAGCGCGCGGCGCCGATCGCGGAAATATGCACCACGCGCTTGATGCCGGCGCGCTCGCAGGCGGCAAACAGCGCGGTGGTCGCGGCCACTTGGATGCGCTGCACGCTGTCATGCATGCCGTCCTGCAGGACACCGACGCAGTTCACCACCGCGTCGAAGCCTTCAAGCAGCGGCAGCCAGTCCCCGGCGAGCGTCAGGTGGCGGAAGTCGGCGGTGATCCATTTGGCGAAGGGCGCGCGCAGGCTCGCCTCGCGGACGTCGCGGCCCGCGCCGGTCACCTCGTGGCCGTCGCGATGCAGCCTCGCCAGACACGCCGAACCGATCAGCCCGTAGGCCCCGGTCACCAGCACGCGCATGAAACAGTCCCGCTCATGATTGCCCGCGGATCGCTCCCAAGCATTCTACCAACACTTCCGGCATTCCGGATTCGGCAAAAGAAGACGCCCGGCTGATGGCCGGGCGCCCTGTCGTTAGAGTCTGATTCAGCGAAGCTGGATCAGACTCTAAGCTCATCTGTCTGTTTGAGCATGATCTTTTTCCGAAAACCGCTTCGCACTTTTCGGGATCATGCTCCCGCAGCGATTTCCCGGCAATCAGAACGGAATTTCGTCGTCCATGTCGCCACGGCCGCCGCCGGCTCCCGCCATTGCGGGCTTTCTTGCGGGCGCTGCGCTCTGCGCGCCGAAGTCGTCGGAGGACTCGTAGCCGCCACCGCTCCCACCGCCGCGGGTGTCGAGCATGGTCAGCGCCGAGTTGAAGCCCTGCAGCACCACCTCGGTCGAATACTTCTCGTTGCCGTCCTTATCCGTGTATTTGCGCGTCTGAAGCTGGCCTTCGAGATAAACCTTCGAGCCCTTCTTCAGGTATTGCTCGGCGATCTTGCAGAGCCCTTCGCTGAAGATCACCACGCGATGCCACTCGGTCTTTTCCTTGCGCTCGCCGCTGTTCTTGTCGCGCCAGGTCTCGGAGGTCGCCACGCTCAGGTTGGCGATCGGGCGCCCGTCATTTGTGCGGCGGATTTCCGGATCCTTGCCGAGATTGCCGACCAGAATGACCTTGTTCACTGAGCCTGCCATGACCTTCTCCTGTTTCGCCGCTTCCGAATTTTGATTGCCGAATTCTCGATTAAGTGGGCTCCGCTTCGCAGGCTGACGCGCGTTTCGCGTACCATCGACCGGTGCCCTGCTCCGCAACCTAGTGCGCATCAGCTGCGCCACAAGCGCGTTTGCCGTTCGTCCACACCAAAACACAGCCCAGAAAGCTGACTGGCGCCGAACCGCCCGACAAATGTATGTTCTCTTTTTGTTCCAAGCAAGCGCAATTTCATGCGCCCGGCTCGCAGAGGTATTCAAATCCTTCTGCGTGCGGCCTGTCGCGAAAATGGGCAGCAAAAATCGGGCGCGGCTCAGTTTTGGATTGCCATCAAGAATTAAAGCATCGTTTTTTCAGTCAGTTAGACCGCAATCCTCATCCGCGCGCAATTTAGGCGGCTGTGGCTTTTTGGAGACTCAATCCGTCCGGAACCCGCGTTAAGATTTGGCCAAATTTCGTCGGGTGAACCGCCGGTTGGCGGTCTCAGTGAGGGTTGAACATGAAGCGTCTTTTGGTGGCGGCCGTTGCGTCGCTCGGTTTGGTGACCGCGTCTCTTCCCGCTGCAGCGGCGGATCTCGCGCCGCGTCAGATGATGCCGGTGAAGGCGCCGGTTTACATGCCGTTCAACTGGGGCGGCTGGTACGCCGGTCTCAATCTCGGCGGCGGCTTCAGCGATGTGAGCGGCGTCGTGTTCGGTGGCCAGATTGGCTACAATTGGCAGTTTGGCCAATGGGTGTTCGGCCTTGAGACCGACATTCAGTTCTCCGGTCAGGACAGCGACTCGGTGTTCAGCGCCGGCGGCGCCACCTTCGTCGACAAGCAAGAGCTCGAGTGGTTCGGCACCTTCCGCGGCCGCCTCGGCTACGCGATGTGGGATCGCTGGCTGCCGTATGTCACCGGTGGTCTCGCCTACGGCGGCCGCAAGGCCAGCGGTGCTGTGACCGGCACGCTCGCCGGCCCCTACAGCGCCGACGACACCGTGGTCGGCTGGGCGCTCGGCGTCGGCGTCGATTACGCCATCACGCCGGCCTGGACCGCGCGCCTCGAATATCTCCACGTCTCGCTGGACAGCTTCACGGCGACCTACGGCCTCGCGGGCGGCACGGCCGTCGTGAACTACGGCCGGCTCGACAACGACATCGTCCGCGGCGCGCTCAACTACCGCTTCATGACGGGCGGCTACCCGTACTGAGCGGCATTTTATTGGGGCTGGGGAAAAGGGCCGGCGTCACGCCGGCCCTTTTGCTTTTGATGCGCTTGAAGCGGGATGCCAGATACACCGGCGGCGGACTCTCACGCATTCCAGAAAACCTTCGCCTCGGAGCTATCGCTTTCGGCCGTTGCAAGCCCGCAGATCAACCTCCGAAGCGCTTCATGTTCAGGGCCTTTGTTGCGCGGATTTAAAAAGGTATGCAGGGCAGCTTCAGATGGTCGGCCGCCAGAGGATGAGTTCGGCTGGTGCAGGACAACCGCCTCGCCATCGACCGCTTGCAGGTACCATCTGTCCCCGTTCGAACTGGTGTAGAGTTCGCGTTGGCGATTTTCCATAAACCTCAATCGGAGCAGGCGCCCATAAGTTCCGAGATGGACTGCCAGATTTCAAGGCGTCACCCGCACTTCGACGGACATCCCCTGAAACGCGTTTGTCATACCGAGAAAGCTGCCGGTGACGGGCATGATGAGATGAATATCGCGCCCGACCGCCACTGGGATCAGATTGAATCCGCCGATACTGCGATTGGTCGGATCGAATGTGATCCAGCCTGCCCCCGGAACATACACTTCGGCCCAAGCGTGCGTCGAACCCGCGCCGTTGGACCCGACGCTCTGTTGGTTGGGATTGTAGAGATAACCCGAGACGATCCTTGCTCCGAATCCGAGCATACGCGCCGCTTCGGCGAACAAGACAGCCAGATCCCGACATGAGCCCAATCGACGATCGAGCGTCTGGGTCGGCGTCTGCGTGCCTTCCGTCTCGCGGCTCTGATAGCCGATCTGGGTCGACACCCCGGCACTGAGATCTTTAAGCAGCAAGAGCGTTTCGGTTGGATTGCACCAAACGACCGCCCGCGCCCAAGCCTGCAATTGACCCATTGGGTCTGGGTATTGCGGAACCGCCAGCGCGCCGAGATCGGCAATTTCGTCTTCTTCATAGCGAAAGGGGTAGAAAATCGCCGACGACGAAATGGGAAAAACGGGCCAGGCAGCAGCGTCGAGTTCAATGGTGGCGGTGCTGTCGATCACCAGATGATCGGACATCGCGTAGAAGTTCGCGGTCGCAATGGTGTTACCGCAGACATCCTGGGCCCAACTCAGGGCTGCTGCGGGCGTGACCGCAACGTCGCTGGAAATCAGGCGAAGTTCCCTGCTCTCGCGTGGCCGCAGCAACAGGCGATGCGGCCAGAGTGTCACTGGCTGGTAGAAACGATACGACGTCTTGTGGTGGATGTTGAGGGTAACCAATTCAGCCCAGCCTCGCTCATGTTGAGAGCAGCCCTAGCGATTGGACACGCGTCGGGTTATTTCGCCGGCCCTGCACCGATCGGCATAGCGGACCGGGCTCTCGTTTCTGCAATCCACTCGATTTGCCTTTCGAGAGTTAGCCATTGGTCAGCCATGTTGCGCAACGCTGCTTGGATCATCGCGTCAGCTTCCCGATGCGCCTCCGCGAGACACAGATCTGCCTGTCGCCTGCACTGGCTTGCGCTGACAACACCTAGAGTTCGCGCGTCATTGACGGAGGATATCATCTCTTTTGCCTGAGGGATCGACGAAGTACCGGAAGAATTCAGAGTTGGTCCGCAGGAGCATGTGTGTTGTGTCATGCCGGAGCGCTGTGTCATATGCCTGCATAGAACGATAAAAGGCGGCAAACTCCTTATCCCTGCCAAATGCATCTGCAAAGATTCGATTGCGCTCAGCATCACCATCGCCACGGATTTTCTCGGAACTCGATGCCGCGTCCGCAATCAGCACGGTGGCATCGCGATCGGCCATCGCGCGAATTTCCTGGGACCGCTGACTCCCGTCGGCACGGTACGCAGTTGCGTCCCGCTGCCGTTCTGTCTGCATGCGGCTGTATATAGCCTGGCTGTTCTGCTCCGGCAGGTTCGCGCCTCGAATGCGGACGTCGACAATCGAGATGCCGAAAGAGCCGGCTTCCCGATCAAGCTGATCGCGCATCGATGACATCAATGCCGCACGATCGGTGCGGAGGATCTGAATAAAAGACGCCTCCCCTAGAACACGGCGGAGCGCCGCAATCAACATAATCGACAGGCGGGGATTTGCTTCGGAGACCGCCCCTACGGTTTGATAGAATTTGAGAGCATCGCTGATGCGGTAGCGAGCAAAGCTGGTGATTATCAATCGCTTTTGGTCGGAGGCGATGACCTCTTGAGCGGGCACTTCGAGATCGAGGACGCGTTTTTCGATCGCGATCACGCTGTCGATGATGGGCATCTTAAAATGAAGGCCCGGCTCGGCGATCGTCCGGAGCGGCTCGCCAAGCCGGACGACGAGCGCCTGTTGTGTCTGATGGACGGTGAACACTGCACTCCAACCAACGGCCGCAGCAAGCACGAGCGTCGCAATGACGGCGCCCCGGTCAACGCTCATCTGCTAGTCCGATCTGCGCAGGGGCGGTGAGCACATCAAAGCTCCAAGACTTCTTTCGGCTAGTGAATTGTCCCATCCCGGTGACACCACGTGACGATCTTTATCGAGATGCAATTCTGAGGAATCGAAAATTGGTCCGCCAGCGATCCAATCATCAGGCTAGCCATGTCGAAGGTCGCGGCAATTTCCTGGCCCCAGGCGGACTCTTCTGTTTTGAGGTGATTGAAGATCCGGACAGAAACCGTAAATGCGCCATCCTCCTCGACGATATTTGCGTGCAGCCGCGTAAAGCATGGATGGGGTCCCTTGTTGCAAAAGATCACAGGGGCTTCCCTTCTCCGCCGGCAGTGTCGCCGGCTCTTGGAACCGCGGCCATCGACCAGGCGCTTGCACACAGAATAAGGACGATCAGCGCCGCCAGACATTCCGGCTTGGACATTGCGGCTCCCAAGACCTGTCGCAAGCGGCAATGCCAACATGCTTCGGGTGGCTGATTTATTTTTCGACAGCCGTCTTGGGCTGGCGCAGCTGCGTTAACCGGCCAAAGGGAGGCCCAGAAAAGCCAGGCAAGTGACGCGTGCGATGGGAGCCGCCCATAAGGATGAGCCGGATCGCCCGCCGGGAGATCTAATCGGTTGCATCGCCATCACCAGATCCGCTGGTCGACCGGATGCCGTTCGCGGCGGCTTCGGCGGCCTCTTTGGCCATCTGGTCCTTCAGCCACAACGTCAGGAGTTGAAGCTTGATCTCGATGGTCGACGGCACCGGCAGCTTTCGTCCAAACCGGAGCGATTTCACCACCACGGTCTCACCGCTTTCCGACGAAAAGGCCCGGCGCGAGCCGGGCCTCCTCTAACCGACGAATTATTTCTGCTGCTCCGGCTTGTCGGAGCCCGGTTTGGCGTCGCCCTGGTTCTGCTGGCTATCGGGCTTTGTCTCGGTCGGTGTCGGAGTTTTCGGGGCGTTGTTGTTGCCCTGCTGTTGGTTGGACATAGTAATTCCTTCCAATAAAACCTAAAAAACAATTTTCTAGGTACTTTTTTAAGCTAGGCTCATTTTCAGGATATACAATGGATACACGAGATTTATTTATTTTATGACAGTATTTCTGTCCAATGAGAGTGGTTTGGCCGAGATAGCGCCTGAACGCTGGGGATCGTGAATACCCAGGCATTTCTGAGCGTCTTCGGGCATGTCCGTCACCCGAAGTGGACGGCCCATGAATGTAACCCAAGGCTTCTCCGAGACTGGCTGAAGGGCGGCGAAGTTCCAAAACTGCCGTTCGGTCATCTCAATCTCGGTGACGCTTTGGTTGAGCACCCAATCGCGAAGCATGCTCATTCTGGACTGAGCGTCGACGAACATCTTTTCCGGCAGTGCTTTTTTCATGGGAAACTCCAGTACCGCTCTGCATTTCACCACGCCGCTCTCGCGCGCGATGATCACCAAGGGCGAGAGCACAAACCAACGGGCGAATATGGAGGACTCGCAGTCGAGCGTATCGATCCGAAGTTAACGCCTGACGACTCCTCGCCCATCACTTAGGACAATTGCAATCGACTTTCGGGACAAACCGGTGCAAGGCTGGTGCGGACGTATTTCGGTGGCGCTCTGACTGCCACTGCACGATCGAACCAGAATGCCGGCATGACCGAGAAACCAGTCGAACTCGACGCCCACCGCGGGATGGCGGCGCAGAAAGCCACCGACCTGCGGAGGTTGCTTTCTGAAGTTGCGGCCAATGAACTGGCACTGCGCACGCGTCAGCAGGAGTTGGAAGATCAACTCCTCGCTCTCCCTGCGCACAGTTGGGAAGAAGCTGCTGAGAAGGCGCGCTATCTGCTGTCGCTGTTCGCCAGTTCTTCGGCCGGACAGGACCCGAGGCGGAAGATGCTGATTGCGCGGGTCCTAGAAGACTTTGCACGGCTTTCGACGTTGCAGAAAGACTGATCGGCAGTCCGAGTCTGTGCTCGCCGGCGTTCAAGTCCAAGGCTGCGGGTCGCCATTTTCGCCGGATGCGACGTTTCTCAGGCGTTTCAAGAGATCGTCTGTCCGGTAGCGCGCATAGAGCCTTCGCGCCTCCTCGACCTGGGTGAAAGTTGTTGCCTCACCAAAGGTCTCCCTGATGGCGCGATCAAACGCGTCTCCTCGGTATTGCTTCGGGTCGGCTTGCATCTCACACCTGCCGCGATGGGAATTTCGTCGAGCCGGCTACAGCGCGGCCAAGCCCGCCGTCGCTCAATCGGCTGCCAATACTGCGGTCATTCGCCGCTACATCGCGGTGCGCCCGAGAATATCTGCGCAAGCCTGTGCGACCGCGGATCGAGGCTCATTCTTGTCAGGGAAAGTGGCCCAGCCGCCCTTGGCGACGAAAGCACCTTTTTCATACGAGTAGTTGATCGCTTTGAGCTTCGTCAGATTGTCGTCAGCCTTCTCGGCATGACGGAAGTTTTCGACGCAAATCGGGGTCAGAGCAGCGACAACAGCGGCATCGGCCTGGCGTTGCGCCAATTCCGTTGCTTTGCCGCTTGTCATCCAGCCCCCATACGAGAAGCCAATTCCCGCAAGGGCAAGGGCACCACCGAAGGCGCCCCAGAGGATCCGTTCAACGTTCGGAGTGAGCTTCATAGAGAAAGCCATGATCGATCCTTTCGTCCGATTGAGTCGGAACGAGAATCAACGGAGCCCGGATGGGCTGCCGGTCGGCGTGGCGATTTCAAGCTTAAGAGGCCGAACGCGAAATGCTCGCGTCTTGAGGCCACACCGGGTTACTCCCCTTTTCATCGAGAGTCGAGGAATGAAAAGCTTCAAGATTGGACTCGCATCGCCGGAGGCCTGCGAGCATAGTCCGCGGCATCCAATGGAGAACCGGAAAGTGTCGCGTATGGATACGTCCGAAGGACCCGACTTTTCCGTGGTCGTGAAAAACCGTGGACGTCCTTCTGCGCCGTGGAGGTGGGAAATATATCGCTCGGGTCGCAACAGCGCCGTCAAACGGTCCGAGGGATTTTTCTGCACAATGACTGAGGCCGACCGCGCTGGAAAGAAAGCGCTTCGCTTGTTTCTGAGCGAGTATCAGGACTGAGTTGGCAGCGGGCTTGATTTGAAACGCCCGCATTGGCCATTGTCCCTCACTTCGAATCTAAGATCGGCCGACATCGAAAAAGACCTCGAATATTCCAGCCGTTCGAGTCACCGCGGATCATGCGATACATGCAACTGGCCATCGCGGGGATGTTTCTGATCGTCGGAACCCTGGCGGCAGGCGCACACTGCTCGACGCCGACGACTCCATCATGCGCCGAGAAGTCCGCTCGGCTCGATGACCGGTGGGAATTTGATCGCTGCCGCAGGGAAATGGAAAGTTACAAATCCGAGATCGGAATTTACGGAGAATGCGTAAGGGGCGAAGCAAGAAACCAAGTCGAGAACGCGGCCCGCGAATATAACGCAGCCGTGGAAAGCTTTAATCGACGCGTCCGAGGAGGACCCTGAACCGCTGCCGGCGGCAGATTGCCGGCAGCAAGCCCGCCGCGGCCGAGACCGGACCGAAAGCCAGGGAGCCAAGTTCGCGCCGGCCGCGAAGCCGGCGGCTCTTTCGGCTCGACTGAACCCATCGCGCCTTACAGCGTATCCTTGAGGAACCGCAGCACCTTCGGCCCGGCGAAGCCGCCGAAGCTCGTGTCGTCCACCGGGTCGGTGCTGAAGAAGTGCCCTGCCCCCGGAATGACGATGGTGCGGGCGAAGAAGCTCGCCTGCTTCAGCGCCTTGAGGAATGCGGTCGACTGCGTCGCCGGATCGACCACATCGTCATCGGTGCCGTGGATCAGCATGAAGCGCGTCGCGTTCTTGTCGACCGTGGCGTAGTTGATCGGCGAGGCCTCGAAGAACACCTTGCGGTTGGTGTAGGGCGCGGCGCCCAGGAACTTCTCGCCGATGTTGTCGCGGGGCCGCGATAACAGATCGTGCTCCCACTGTGCGGCCATGTCGTAGACGCCGTAGAAGCCCACCACGGTCTTCACCTTGGATGACACCGACGCATTGGGATCGCTGCGATACTCGCTCGAGAACTGCGGCTCCTCGCCGGCCAGCGCGACCAGCGCCGACAGGTGTCCGCCGGCGCTGTCGCCGATCATGCCGATGCGGTTGGGATCGACGTTGAGTTCGGCCGCGTTGGCGCGGACATACTGCACCGCCGCCTTGGTGTCGTAGACCGCGCCCGGATAGGTTTTCACGCCGGGCTTCATCAGCCGGTATTCGATCGCGAACACCGCGTAGCCGTTCTTCGCCAGATACGCGCCCCAGTTCGTGTACATCTTGCGGTCGCCGACCTGCCAGCCGCCGCCATGGACCGCGACCAGCATCGGCGCCTTGTCCAATCCCTTCGGCTGATAGAGATCGCCGACAAGCTTGACGCCGTCGTGCTCGGCAAACGTGATGTCGTTTTTGATGGTGACGAGATACTCTGCGCCAATTGCCGCACCATGCGCCGTGCTCGTCGCGAGAATTCCTGCCGCCATCGCCAGACTCCAGAAGCTCAATCCCATGATGACCTCCCCAACAAGCGCGGCGTTCGGCGCCGCGCTTTCGAGGGAGCGTAGTCGGTTCGGAGTTTAAGCGACAATTGGCCTTGCGCGCGGGGCTACCGCTTGATTTTCGCAAGCCTGTCGAGCGGCAGGAATTGTTTGACTCGCGCGTATTCCGGCCATGGATCGGCCTTCAGCAGCTTCTTCGCGTCTGCAATCGTGGCCGGCCGCGCGTCCTTCAGCCGCGACAATTGCTGCCACGAGATCGGTGTGGCGACAAACGCGCCTTTGCGCGATCGCGTCGAATAGGGCGAGATCGCCGTGGCGCCGCGCTGGTTGCGCAGATAGTCGATGAAGATCTTCCCCTTGCGCTTTTCCTTCGACATGTTGGCGACGAAGCGATCCGGCTCCTCGGCAGCCATCACGCGCGCCAGCGCCTCGGCGAAATCGCGGTGCTCCTCCCAGCTGTGGCTGGGCGTCAGCGGCACCACCACATGGATGCCCTTGCCGCCGGTTGCCATCGGGAAGCTTTCCAGGCCCAAGTCCTTCAGCCGATCGCGCATGTCGCGCGCGGCATCGCGCACGCGGGCGAAGTCGAGGCCTTCGTCCGGGTCGAAGTCGAACACCATGCGATCGGGCTGCTCCAGCGTCTCGGTGCGTGAGCACCAGATGTGCAGTTCAAGCACGCCGACCTGCACGGCCGCGACCAGGCCGCGCTCGTCCTCGATGGTCATGTACTCGCGGGTCGCCGATTTCTCTTTGATCCTGATGTGGCCGAACTCGTCGGGAAACCCCGCCGAAGCGTGCTTCTGGAAGAAGCAATCGCCGCTGCCCGCAGGACACCGCACCAGAGCGAGCGGCCGCTGCGCGACATGCGGCAGCATGATCCCGGCAACGTCGAGGTAGTACTCGATCAGATCGCGCTTGGTGACGCCCTGGTCGGCGAACAGCACGCGGTCCGGATGGGTGACGCGGACGCCGGCAAACTCGGCCTCCTCGCCGCCGCGCGATTTCGGCGTGGCAGCCCGCCGTTGCGGCGCCTTCTTCGTTTCAGCTTTGGCGCGTTTGACCGCCGTGGCCTTCGGCATGGCACGCTCCCTCACGATCTCGGATGCAGGCTTGTCGGTGCGCAATCCCTTGAACGAGGCCTGACGCACGAGATTGTCATGCGTCCAGCCGCGAAACGCGATCTGCGCGACGAGCTTCGGCTCCAGGAACAGCGCATCGCGCACGATCTCTCTCGGCACGTCCTTGACCGGCGGGCTCTTGCGCTCCAGCGCCTTGAACTTGGCGCCGAGGTCTTCCAGCCGCTCGCCGGTATAGCCGCTGCCGACGCGGCCGGCGTAGCGCAGCTCGCCGTCTTCGCGCAGGCCCAGCAGCAGGGAGCTGAACGGCCGGCCCGGCTTGTCCGACGGCCGCCAGCCGATGATGACGAACTCCTGCTCCATGCCGCATTTGGTCTTCAGCCAGGCCTGGCTGCGGCCCGACACATAAGGCGCATCGGCGCGCTTGGAGATGATGCCTTCGAGCCCGAGCTTGCAGGCCTCGGTGTAAACGTTCTCGCCCGCACTCTCGACATGATCGGAATAGCTGAGCGGCGCCGGAACGCCCTTGAGCAGTTGCGCAAGGCGCTCCTTGCGCTCGATCAGCGGGCGCTTGCGCAAATCCTCGCCATCAAGCTCCAAAAGATCGAAGAGGTTGTAACTGATCCCCTCGCCGCCCCTTGTGAGCGCATCCTGCAGAGCGCCGAAGTCGGTGTGTCCGCCAGAGTCGGCCACCACGATCTCGCCATCCAGCAGCGCGCTGTCGCAAGGCAGCCGCGCCAACGCCGGCACCAGCGGCTGATAGCGCTCGGTCCAGTCCAGCGCCTTGCGGGTGTAGATCTTCACCTCACCGCCAGCGATGGCGGTGATGGCCCGATAGCCGTCGTACTTGATCTCGTGCAGCCACTCGCTTCCGTTGGGCGGCGCGTCGACCAGCGTTGCGAGTTGCGGGCTTACGAACGCCGGGAGCTTTGCGCCGGAGTTTTTTTTTGAGCGCGCGGCGGTCTTCGCCGGTTTAGCTGCCACCGGTTTGGCCGCGCCGTTGCCGTTCTTCTTCCGGTTGCTGTGCCAGACCTTCTTGCCGGCCGCGATCTCTTCCATGCTGCGGCCGCTCGCGACACTCGTATCCTCGGTGTCGACTGCGTTCTGGCCGTCGTGGGCGAACTCGTCGCGCTCCTTGATCAGCAGCCAGTTGTCCTTGTCGTTCTTGCTGCGGGCGCGCAGCCGCACCAGCGCATAGCGGCCTTGCAGCCGCTCGCCGTGCAGGTTGAACGCCATTTTGCCCTTGCGCAGCGCCTCGTCGACGTCGTCGAGCGGCTCCCAGGTGCCGCGGTCCCACAGCATCACGGTGCCGCCGCCGTACTCGCCCTCGGGAATGCTGCCTTCGAAGGTGCCGTATTCGATCGGATGGTCCTCGACATGGACCGCGAGCCGCTTGTCGGTCGTGCTTTCGCTCGGCCCCTTCGGCACCGCCCAGCTCAGAAGCTTGCCGTCCCATTCGAGGCGGAAGTCGTAATGCAGCCGGCTCGCGTCGTGCTTCTGGATCAGATAGGCGAGCTGCTTGCCGGACTTGCGCCGCTCGCCTTTCGGCTCCGCAGTGCGCGAGAAGTCGCGCTTCTTGTTGTATTCGGCCAGTCCCCCGCGCGGAGCCATCAGGCGGCCTTCCTCGCGCTGCGAGTCTTGCGCTTGGCCTTCGCGGCCCGCGGCTTCTTCGCACGCCGCGGCGCGGAGCGCTTGGTCGGAGGCTCGTTCTTCGCCGCAGCCCCGCCTTTTACGCTGCGCTTGAGCGCATCCATCAGGTTGATCACGTTCGACGCTGCCGGCGTCTCCTCGATCTCGCGCGGCTTGCGATGCTCTTGCTTCGCCTCGATCAGTTCGCGCAGCGCGACCGTGTACTTGTCCTTGAACTGCTCCGGATGGAATTCGCCGGCCTTCTTCTCGATCAGCTCCTCGGCCAGTTCGATGAGGTCCTTTTCCGGCTTCTTCGCGGGAATGCCCTCGAACGTGGAGTTCGCCTTCTTCACCTCGTCAGCAAACCGCAGGGTCTCCATCATGAGCCCCTTGCCGCATGGCTTCACCGCCACGATCGAGCCCTGGCCGCGCACCACGATCTGGCCGAGCCCGATCTTCTTGGTTTCCTTCAGTGCGTCGCGCAGCACTGCATAGGCCTCGACGCCGTCCTCATCCTCGTCCTGCGGCAGCACGTAGTACGGCCGCTCGAAGTAGATCGGGTCGATGGCGTCGGCATCGACGAACTGCACCAGGTCGACGGTCTTCTTGGCCTCGAGCTTGACGTCGGCGATCTCGTCGTCGGTCAAGAGCACGTACCTGCCCTTCTCGACCTCGTAGCCCTTGACGATGTCGTCGGTGTCGACCGGCCCGATGCCCGGCACCACCTTCTCGTAGCGGATGCGCTTGCCGCTCGGCTCGTGGATCTGGTGGAAGGAAATCCGCGCCGCCGTCTTGGTCGCCGGCACGATCTCCACCGGGATCGACACCAGAGCAAGCCTGATCCGGCCAGACCAGAAGGCGCGAGCCGCCATGAAACCCACCTTTTTGCAAGCGAGGAACACCGGTCAACGGCCCGAAAAGGCACGGGTTCCCCGCTCTTCAAGTGTAACGGTGATATCTCGGCTTTCGTACTGGCGAAACCCTATCGTTCTCACTACGTTCCAGAACTAACTTATCCTGAAATCCGGGCGCCGCCGCCCTCCATTCTGTCGGATTCCATGAACGACCTTTTCGAGCAGGGCCGGCGCTCCGGCCGCAGCGTCTCCGAAATCCGCAATGCCGCCAAGGACGCCCACGACCGGCGCGTCATCGCCATCCGCGGCGCCCGGGAACACAACCTCAAAGGCATCGACGTCGAAATTCCCCGCGACCAGCTGGTGGTGTTCACCGGCCTGTCCGGCTCCGGCAAATCGTCGCTCGCCTTCGACACGATCTATGCCGAAGGCCAGCGCCGCTATGTGGAATCGCTGTCGGCCTACGCCCGGCAGTTCCTGGAGATGATGCAGAAGCCGGACGTCGACCAGATCGACGGCCTGTCGCCTGCCATCTCGATCGAGCAGAAGACCACCTCGCGCAACCCGCGCTCCACGGTCGGCACCGTCACCGAGATCTACGACTACATGCGGCTCCTCTGGGCGCGCATCGGTACGCCCTATTCGCCGGCCACGGGCCTGCCCATCGAGAGCCAGACCGTGTCGCAGATGGTCGACCGCGTGCTGGCGCTGCCCGAGGGCACGCGCATCTACCTGCTGGCGCCGGTCGTGCGCGGCCGCAAGGGCGAGTACAAGAAGGAGCTCGCCGAGTACGCCAAGAAGGGCTACCAGCGCGTCAAGATCGACGGCGCGTTCTACGAGATCGCCGACGTCAAGCCGCTCGACAAGAAGTTCACCCACGACATCGACGTGGTCATCGACCGCCTGGTGGTGCGCCCGGACATCTCCACCCGCCTGGCGGACTCGCTGGAACAGGCGCTGAAGCTCGCCGAGGGCATGGCCGTCGTCGAGCTCGCCGACTCCACCACGACCCGCGCCAAGGCCAATGCCGGGCGCAACGAGAACGCCGAGCGCATCATCTTTTCGGAGAAGTTCGCCTGCCCGGTGTCGGGCTTCACCATTCCGGAGATCGAGCCGCGGCTGTTCTCGTTCAACAACCCGTTCGGCGCCTGCCCGAAGTGCGGCGGCCTGGGCGTCGAGCAGCACATCGACGCCGACCTGGTGATCCCCGACAAGGACGCCACCTTGAAGAAGGGCGCCATCGCGCCGTGGGCGAAGTCCAGCTCGCCCTATTACGTGCAGACCCTCGACGCGCTCGCCAAGCACTACAAGTTCACGCTCGACGCCCGCTGGAAGGACCTGCCGAAGAAGACTCAGGACGCCATCCTCTATGGCTCCGGCGATGACGACATCAAGTTCACCTACGACGACGGCATGCGGTCCTACGCGACCAAGAAGCCGTTCGAGGGCGTCATCACCAACCTGGAGCGCCGCTTCAAGGAGACCGAGAGCGACTGGGCTCGCGAGGAGCTGCAGAAGTACTTCACCGACATCCCCTGCGACGCCTGCAACGGCTACCGCCTCAAGCCCGAGGCGCTGTGCGTCAAGATCGACGGCAGGCACGTCGGCGAAATCTCGACCATGTCGGTCAAAGGCGCAGGCGAGTGGTTCGCTGACCTACCCCAACGGCTGACCGCCAAGCAGAACGAGATCGCGATCCGCGTCCTGAAAGAGATCCGCGACCGGCTCAAGTTCCTGGTCGACGTCGGTCTCGAATACCTGACGCTCGGCCGCGCCTCCGGCACGCTGTCCGGCGGCGAGAGCCAGCGCATCCGCCTCGCCTCGCAGATCGGCTCGGGCCTCACCGGCGTGCTCTACGTGCTGGACGAGCCCTCCATCGGCCTGCACCAGCGCGACAACGAGCGGCTGCTGGTGACGCTGAAGCGGCTCCGCGACCTCGGCAACACCGTGATCGTGGTCGAGCATGACGAGGACGCGATCCGCACCGCCGACCATGTGCTCGACATCGGCCCCGGCGCCGGCATCCATGGCGGCCACGTCATCGCCCAGGGCCAGGTGGCCGACCTGATCGGCGCCGCGCAGTCCTGGACCGGCAAGTACCTCTCCGGCGAACTGGTGGTGCCGATCCCCGAGCGCCGCCAGAAGCAGCGCCGCGCGCTGAAGGTCGTCAACGCGCGGGGCAACAACCTCAAGAACATCACCGCCGAGATCCCGCTCGGCGTCATGACCTGCGTCACCGGCGTCTCGGGCGGCGGCAAGTCCACCTTCCTGATCGACACGCTCTACAAGGCCTTGGCGCGCAAGATCAACGGCGCAAGCGAGGCCCCCGCCCCGCACGACCGCATCGAGGGCCTGGAGCATCTCGACAAGATCATCGACATCGACCAGTCGCCGATCGGGCGCACGCCGCGCTCCAACCCCGCGACCTACACCGGCGCCTTCACGCCGATCCGCGAGTGGTTCGCGGGCCTGCCCGAAGCGAAAGCCCGCGGCTACGAGCCCGGCCGCTTCAGCTTCAACGTCAAGGGCGGCCGCTGCGAGGCCTGCCAGGGCGACGGCGTCATCAAGATCGAGATGCACTTCCTGCCGGACGTCTACGTCACCTGCGACGTCTGCAAGGGCAAGCGCTACAACCGCGAAACGCTCGAAGTGCTGTTCAAGGGCAAGTCGATCGCCGACGTGCTCGACATGACGGTCGAGGAGGCGCTGGACTTCTTCAAGGCGGTGCCGCGCGTCCGCGACGTGCTGGCGCTGCTGCATCGCGTCGGCCTCGACTACATCCATGTCGGCCAGCAGGCCACGACGCTCTCCGGCGGCGAGGCGCAGCGCGTCAAGCTCGCCAAGGAGCTCAGCAAGCGCGCCACCGGCCGCACGCTCTACATCCTCGACGAGCCGACCACCGGGCTCCATTTTCACGACGTGGCGAAGCTTCTGGAGGTGCTGCACGAGCTGGTCGACACCGGCAACACCGTCGTCGTCATCGAGCACAATCTCGAGGTCATCAAGACCGCCGACTGGATCATCGACCTCGGCCCCGAAGGCGGCGACGGCGGCGGCGAAATCGTCGCGCAAGGCACGCCCGAGGATGTGGTCAAGGTGAAGCGCAGCTACACCGGACAGTTCCTGAAGCCGGTGCTGGAGCGGAAGGAAGCCAGGAAGCCGAAGAAGAGGATTGAGGCGGCGGAGTAGGTCAGCCGCCAGCCTTTCGATTGACGCTGCTTTCCTTTCGACGTTTATTATGCGGCAGCGCGGTCGGGACGTTTGTTTCGGTCGTTGATCCTGCGATCTCTGGCGAACGTTAGTGCAGAAACTACTCGCGAACGCTGAATGACGGATCTATGAACTATGGATCCTATGTTTGGTAAGTCAGAAGTGTCTCGACCGCGCCCCGACTTGCGATGCCGTTGAACAAAATTCATAACCTAACAGGTTTAGCCTACTTGCTGGGATGCAGAGCGCAGCAATTGGGTTATTATATCTACAAACGCCCTCTGATCACCCAATATCGTACATTTGAAATTCCAAAGCGACGCGGCGGAACTCGGACTATTGCTGCTCCATCTACCAACTTAAAAATAATCCAACGCAATCTCGCGAAAGAACTTGATGCTTTATTTACATTCAAATCCTGCGTGAATGGATTTGTCACCGACCGGGACATAAAGCGCAACGCAACGACTCACGTCGGCGAGCGATTTGTTCTGAATATCGACCTTGAGAACTTCTTCGGCTCCATCAACTATGGTCGCGTCTTCGGTCTACTCTCAAAACCTCCGCACTCGCTTAATCGGACTGTAGCCGCTGCGATAGCAAAGGCCTGCACACTAAATGACGCGCTTCCCCAAGGAGCGCCGACGTCTCCTGTGATTTCCAATTTGATATGCGCGAAAATGGATTCGGAGCTGTTACGTTTTGCAGCTGCCAACCGATGTAAATACACACGATACGCAGATGATCTCACATTCTCGACAAATCGAACGTCGATGCCCTTCGCGACAGCAAGCAAAGCCGCCGATGGCAAGACTTACTGCGAAATCAACGCATCACTTCGCACTATAATAGAATCCAACGGGTTCCAAATTAACACAAACAAGTTGCGACTACGCGACAACACAGCACGCCAAGAAGTTACAGGGCTCATCGTCAACGAGCGCGTCAATGTAAAACGCAGGTTTATAAGAGAAACCCGAGCTATGTTGCACGCTTGGAGAAAATTCGGTTTGCTGGCAGCGGCCGCTGAGCACAAAAACAAGTTTGGGGGAGGAACTGCATTCGAATCCATAGTACGAGGAAAAATCGAATTTATCGGCCAGATTCGAGGCCGCCCAGATCTTGTTTTTAGAAGGCTTGCGGTTCAGTTTAATGCACTAACAACTTCTGGAAAAATTCGTACCGCCCTCTCCCCAGAAGAGATCGTTAAGCAGGCGACTTGGGTAATCGAACACAGCGGTGATGGACAAGGTACCGCTTTTTTTATCGAAAAATACGGATTGATAACGTGCGCACACTGCTTGGGTAGCAATCCGTACATCTATCATCCTGAAAATCCAGCAAAGAAAATCGCAGTAACGGTCCTCTCTCAAGACAACCATCGCGATTTAGCTGCACTTGAGATTCCCGCCGAATTGAAAACCATTTCGCCAATTCCGCTATACAAGGGACCGCCGCTGAAAGATGGAGCCAGCATAACCTTGTGTGGCTATCCCAATCATTTTCTCGCAAAACCAATTCGTATTGAACAAGGCAAGCTCATAAGGACCTTTCCAAAAAGCGCAGTTTCATATCTCGAAGTGACGCCAAAAATTATTGGCGGGAATAGTGGCGGGCCCCTTGTAACAGAGGACTTTTCTGTTGCCGGCGTTGCGGTATTAGGACTCAGTGGTTCTGTGACACTCAGCCAAGCCGAATTTTTTGCCGTGAATATTGCGGAGCTAGTGGCTTGGCTCAAATAGGCAAATGACCTAATCGGGCCTGCGTATGGACCACCATTCTACACTGACGTCGCGTAATTTCACCGCAGCTCTCCTAGACACGGGTGTAGATTTTCGCATCGGCCAACACACCCTGAGGCGTGGTGCTACAGCCGATGAACCACCGCGGCTTATTACGCGACCAACGGGGTGTCGCCATTAGGAATCCCCATGCTCTCCCGCCGCCTTTTCGTTGCCCTCGCGTTCTCCGCCGCGGTCTCGCCCGCGCCAGCCTTCGCGCAAGACCCCGATCCGGCCGCGATCGTCAAATCCATCTACGGCAAGCGCGACCTGTATGGCGCGACGGAATCGATCCAGTTGCGCGCCAAGCACCGGCGCGCGCTGTCGAAGTCGCTCGGCGCGCTGTGGAAGCGCTCGGACGACTCAACGCCGGCCGAGGACGAGCCGGTGCCCGGCTTCGACATCGCCGCCAATTCCAACGCGCGCGAGGTCTCGCGCGCCGAGGTGAAGGTCGAGCGGCAGGACGCGCAGCGCGCGACGGTTATGGCCAAGCTGTTTTCCAAGGACTTCACGAGCAAGCACCCGTCGGACGACATCGTGCGCTACGACTTCGTCCGCGAGAACGGCCGCTGGGCGATCGACAACATCCGCTCGACCGTCGACGGCAAGGCGTGGACGATCAGAAAACTGCTGAACGAGGGGCTGAAACAGTAGCCTGCGAGCAGGCGCAGCCCGGATCGAGCACGGCCACACGTCAGGCGTGTGGAGGCTTTCCGCCGTCGCTGCGTGATCTATACTGTGCGCGTTGCCGTTTCATCCAACATCAAGGGGGCTTCATGTCCGGGAAGTTCGTCCTGAAGAAATCAGCAGCCAACGGCCAGTTCTATTTCCACCTTTCAGCGGCCAACGGCCAGACGATCCTCAGCAGCGAGATGTACACGACCAAAGCTGCCGCCGAGAACGGGATCAAGTCGGTCAAGACCAACGCGCCGCTCGACGAACGCTACGAGCGCAAGACCGCAAAGAACGGCCAGCCGATGTTCAATCTCAAGGCCGCCAATCACGAGGTCATCGGCACCAGCGAGACCTATTCGTCGGTCGAGGCGCGCGAGCACGGCATCGCCTCGGTCAAGACGAACGCGCCGACTGCTGCGACCGACGACCAGACCTGAACCACGCGGCGGATTTCGCTCTTGGAATACGCCGCGCTGTTGCACTCTGCGAGTTCTTAAAATTTGAATTTACGGCCCTGGGTCCCCGCTTCCGCGGGGACCCACACAACTTGATTCCATGATGTTGAATCGTGCTCTAGACTGATCCTTCGTGGGAAGCCTCACCGGGGGCCACATGACCAAGATCGGACGCGGCGGAGATCGCGTGAGAGATGAGCACTCGACAAGGCGCGATGTGCTCGCAGCCCTGACGGCCGTTGGCGCAGTTGGCGTCCTCCCCGGCCCGGCCGCGGCCGAGCCCGACAGCGAACGGCCCCAGGCGGGCGACCTGTTCGTCTCCCAAGCCGGCGCGGACAGCGAGAGTGTCGCGCCGCTTAAACCCGCCGACATCCCGCTCGGCGGCCCGCCGGTCATCGCATGGCCCTACGACGCCGCGGGCCACGTGGTCCGCAAAGGCTCCCGCCTCAACAAGGTGCTGCTGCTGCGGCTCGATCCGGCGACGCTCGACGACGCCACGCGGGAGCGCGCCGCCGACGGCATCGTCGCCTATTCGGCGATCTGTCCGCACGCGGGCTGCGAGGTCAGCGTCTGGGTCGCGGACCAGAAGATCTTCGAATGCTCCTGCCACTACTCGCATTACAACCCGCGCGATGCGGCCGCCGTGCTCGATGGCCCGACGCCGCGGGCGCTCGCGGCGCTGCCCCTCAAGATCGTGGATGGCAATCTCGCCGTGGCGAAACCCTTCACCGGTCGCGTCGGCATCGCGCCGGCGTGAAATGTTTCTCGGGAGAGGAGTTCGATTGAGGTTGAAGCATTTGCGGCATCGGTGGTGAGCTCCCTCTCCCGTGGGGAGAGGGCTGGGGTGAGGGCGTACGGTCTCTCAATCAGCTTACCCCCTCACCCGGCGCGCTTTCGCGCGCCGACCTCTCCCCATGGGAGAGGTGGCCGGTGCCTGTGTCGCTGACCAATTCAACTTTGAAAAAGCCTTCGCTCTAAGAAGCCAGGCCACCGAGCCGCAAATCAAACGCCTCGCTCGCGAGGCATAACTGGGGAGGAACGACATGGTTTTGAGCCGGCAATTCCTGCGAAGCATCTCCGCCACAGCCATCATCGCCGCGAGCGTCTCGCTCGCCGGCGCGCAGCAGACAATCGCGCCCGTTTCGAACACGCCGGTGCCCGGTCCGGTGCCGGAGATCCTGCAGAAATACACGCCCGTCACCGCGGAGCGGCTGAAGCAGCCCGAGGACGGCAACTGGCTCCTGTTCCGCCGCAACTACAACGGCTGGGGCTTCAGCCCGCTGAAGGAGATCACGCCGGACAATGCCTCGCGCCTGCAGCTCGTCTGGAGCATGGCGACCGGCCAGACCGAGGGTCATCAGGCGCCGCCGATCGTCAACAACGGCGTGATGTTCGTCGCCACGCCCGGCAACCAGGTGATCGCGGTCGAGGCCAAGACCGGCACGCTGCTGTGGCGCTACAAGCGCCCGCTGCCCGACGACCTGGTCAACCTGCATCCGACCAGCCGCGGCGTCGCGCTCTATGGCGACAAGGTCTACTTCGCCTCGGCCGACTGCGTGCTGGTCGCGCTCGACGCGAAGACCGGCAAGGTGGCGTGGACCGCGAAGGTCGACGACTACAAGAAGGCCTACTACATGTCGCTCGCGCCGCTGATCGTCGACGGCAAGGTGATGCTCGGTGCGTCGGGCGGCGAGCTCGGCGTGCGCGGCTTCGTCGCGGCGCTCGACGCCGAGACCGGCAAGGAATTGTGGAAGACCTACACGGTGCCCGCGCCCGGCGAGCCCGGCAGCGAGACCTGGCCCGCCGGCGGCGACCACTACAAGCGCGGCGGCGGCTCGATCTGGGTGACCGGCACCTACGATCCCGAAACCAACCTTGCCTTCTGGGGCACCGGCAACGCCGCGCCGTGGTTCGGCGATCAGCGGCCCGGCGACAACCTCTACACCTCCTCGGTGATCGCGCTCGACGTCGCCACCGGCCAGATCAAGGGCCATCACCAGTACCATTGGAACGACTCCTGGGACTGGGACGAGGTCTCGCCGCCGATCGTGGTCGACTATCAACACGACGGCCGCACCGTGAAGGGACTGATCGACGTCTCGCGCTCAGGCTATATCTGGCAGCTCGAGCGCACCGCGGGAAAAATCAACTTCGTCGCGGGTCAGCCCTACGTGCGCCAGAACGTGTTCAAGAGCCTCGATCCGAAGACCGGCCGCCCCGACATCGACGAGACCAAGAAGCCCGGCACCGGCAAGACGGCCGAGTTCTGCCCGAGCCTGTGGGGCGGCAAGGATTGGCCGCCGGTCGCCTTCAGTCCGCAGACGCGGCTCCTGTACATCCCGGCGAACGACAACCTGTGCACCGAGCTCACCGGCGAAGCGCCGAAGTATGTGGTCGGCGAGCGCTTCATGGGCGTCAAAACGAACATCCTGAAGATCGTCGCCGGCGCCGACCACGTCGGCGAACTGCAGGCGTGGAACGTCGACACCGGCAAGAAGGCGTGGACCACCAACATGCCATCCTTCATGTGGGGCCCGGTGCTGGCCACCGGCGGCGATGTGCTGTTCGCCGGCGGCACCAACGACCGGATGTTCCGCGCCTTCGACGCCAAGACCGGCAAGGTGCTGTGGGAGACTCCGACCAGTTCGGGCATCACGGCTGTGCCGGTGTCGTTTGCGGTCGACGGCAAGCAGTACATCGCGGTGCAGTCCGGCTGGGGCGTCGACTCGCAGAAGATGCAATCGCGCTTCGACCTGCTGTTTCCCGGCAAGTATCCCGATGTGCCGCAGGGCGGCGCGATCAATGTGTATGCGGTGAAATAGCCGCGGCGGAGGTCACCTCTCCCCGCTCGCGGGGAGAGGGAGCTCACCGCCGATGCTGCGACGTCCCACCGGCTTGCATCAGCCTTTCCTTTGCACGACCATTCCTCGCCGGTCTGCAAAAGGAAAAATGCGCGATGCGATCTGCCGTCTGCCTTCTCGCCGGAGTTCTCTCACTCTCCACGCTGCCCGCCGCGCCCACGCAGGCCCAGACCTATCCCAGCCGCAACATCCGCGTCGTCGTGCCCTTCCCGGCCGGCGGTGTGACCGACATCGGCGCGCGCTTCGTCAGCCAGAAGCTCGCCGAGGCGCTCGGGCAGCCGGCGGTGATCGAGAACCGCCCCGGCGCGAGCGGCACGCTCGGCGTCGATGCCGTGACCAAGGCCACGCCGGACGGCTACACCATCCTGATCACCACCGGCGACTTCATCACCGTGCCGTCGCTGATGCCGGCCGCGCCCTACGATCCCTACAAGGACCTGATCCCGGTCACCCGCATCGCCACCGCGCCGCTGCTGCTGCTCACCCACCCGAAAAGCGGCCTCAACTCGCCGCAGGAGGTGATCGCCAAGGCCAAGGCCGCGCCCGGCGAAGTCACCTTCAGCACGCCGGGCGCCGGCACCATCAACCAGCTCGCCGCCGAGTGGTTCGCGCTCGAGGCCGGCATCAAGCTGCTGCACGTGCCCTATCGCGGCGGCGCGGGGCTCGCGAACGGACTCGCCGCGGGCGACACCGCGCTCGGCGTAACGACGCTGACCTCGGTTAAGGGCCTCGTCGACGACGGCAAGATCAAGGTGCTGGCGCAGCTCACGCGCGAGCGCGCCGCGTTCCTGGCGCAGTGGCCGACGATGACCGACGTGGGCCTCAACGTCGACGCGGGTTTGACGCTCAGCCTTTACGTGCCCACCGGCACGCCGCAGGCGATCGTCACGCGGCTCGACGACGAAACGCGGAAGATTCTGAAGGACGAAGCCCTGCGCAAGAAGTTCAACGACCTCGGCATGGAGATCACGCCGATCAGCCAGGCCGCGTTCGCCGAGCGCATCCGCCAGGAGGCCGCGCGCTACAAGACGGTGGTCGAGCAGACCGGCGTGAAGCTGAATTGATGCGCGTTACGGCTCGCGGTTCGCACAACTCTCTCCCCACCTCATCCTGAGGAGCCCGCCAAAGGCGGGCGTCTCGAAGGATGGGGTGGCCACCGACGCAGCAGCATCCGGGCGGCCGCCGATCTCGGGTTTACCCGAGAGCGGAATCTTGGTGCGCAAGTCGGGTAAACCCGACTTGCGTCGCTTCGAGACGCAGCGCTTCGCGCTGCTCCTCAGCATGAGGCCGGGAGAGAGCGCGTAGCGCACTACGGCAAGTTTGATCGGACAGCGCGATAAGCGTCGGCCAGCATGCCGAACGCACCTGACATTTTGTTCTTGATCCGTTTGCAAATCACGCTTAGACGCGATTCTGTCTTGCCCCGTCGAAGGCATCGTCGATCGCGACGCCCAATGACGGAGCAAGGTGCGGCCGCCGACAACGCGGACCGCGGATGGAGCGCCAGGAGGCGTCGGGCTCTTCGCACGGGCCCGCGCGCCCCGGGACCCCCACTGCCCTCACAGCATTGGGTCCCGGAAGCTCGGCGCGCAGGCCGGCCGATCGCAAGGCTGGCCTGACGGAGCCTCGCAAGCTCCGTGGCGCCTCCCGGCGCTCCATTCCTCTCCTGCTTTTGGGAGAGAGGAGGAAAACAGGGAGACGGGCGCACCCGGGCGTCCGAAAACAAATCCCCGGGCCGGCGGAGCGTTGGCTGTTTGAAAACTGAATCGGAAACAGGCGTGCGGCTGCGCGCTCACACGTGGTGCGCTGACACGTGGCAATCGCATGGATGGCGATCGCATGGCAGGACGATCACAACGGCGGCCGTTCCGCCACATCGTTGCGCGTCGCGTGACGGCGCGGTGTCAACGCCGCGGAAAGTTCGTGCCGGGCGTCACGTGCCGAAACCTTCGCGCCCGCGCGGCGTTCGGTTTGCATCCTTCAACAAACCTCCGGAGGTCTATCTTGCGCACACTCCTGTCGGCTGCCGCCATTGCCTCGCTGATCGGCTTCGCAAGCCCTGCTCTTGCCGATTTCGCGCCCGGAGGCTCGGTTCATCGCGCGGTCGAGACGGCGCGTTCGTTCGGCATGGTCGGCTTCAACGAGATCCAGTATTTCGACGGCAAGTGGGAGATCCAGGGGCGCGACATCCGCGGCAAGGACATCCACATGGACGTCGATGCCATCACAGGCGCGGTGATCAAGGTCGACCGGGATTGATCGCGCCGGGATTGATCGCGCAAGGGAGGACGCGCGCAAGCCGCGTCCTCCCGCGCCCGCGGAAGGCCGACGGAGCGCGCTCATTTGAGCGCCAGAAGAAACTGCCTGATGTTCTGCTGCATCGCGCGCTCATTGGCGATCCGCATCCGATCGGCCCCGATCGGCGAGTCGGACAACGTCGCGCTGGCCTTTGTCGAGATCGGATAGGTCGCGTTGACGCCCGGTCCCGACACCCGGTACGTCACCGACGCGGTGACATCGTAGGTGAGACCGATCAGCGGCTGCTCCAGATCCTGAATATCCGCGTCGACCTGGTATCTCGCCGCTCCACCGCTGGCGAGGTAGCCCTTGGCCTGAAGGCTGCCTTCGAGCGCGGCTTTGAACGGCTCGTTGGGAACGCCGGGCACCGTCAGCACATTCATCGGCTGCCCGCCATTGACCGTCCGCACCGCAACCGCGTTCCGGTATTTCGGATTGGAATTTCCGGTGGCCCCGACGTCGACCGTCATCGCGCCCTGCGTCGCGCAAGCCGCAAGTCCTGCCGCCAGGCAGGCAGCAATCACCAACTTCATTCTGTGCATTCGGACGCCCCCGACCCCACAGGTCCGTTATTTACCAAAGGTTGTACCAATGGCAAGATGCTCGGCAGGTCTGCTTCGGCGGGTTTTGAACCTTTGCGCCACGCCCGCGCACAAAGCGGCATGTCGGGCGCATTTCCATATCCGTATGTCTACGTGAATTCCGATGGTACGGCCCGCGAGCTGCACCGGAGCGAGCAGCGATATCTCCGGACCGAATTCAAGGGCGGCGACGGGGCCGCGCCTCACGTGAAATCGAGTTACGACGAACGCAACGGCTGGGGCGAACTTGCGGGATACATGCAGCGTGAACTCCTGCCGCAAGGAACGCCCATCGACCGCGCGCCGGCCGGCGATCCGCTGAAGCCGCTCCGTCGGGACGAGCACATCGCATGGCTGCGCAGCAAAGGCGTTGAAGTGATCGAAAACAGCGATGGCTCTTTCACCATGCTGGCACCGCGCATCACACCCTTATGAAGGCGTGGGATACACTTGTTCCTTTGATGTCTCAACCGGCTCGTGAGACAGGACCGTCGCCGCAGTCCGCGCCGTTGCGATCGCTTCGTCGTAACTCTGGAAATTGAGGCACACGTCCTCCTTCGTCCACACGGTCCATTGTCCGCTGCGCTTTCTGACTGCGTACATTTGTTTTCGCATCCCGCGTCCCTGTATTCGTCCACTAACGACAGACCGTCCCCGTAGTTTCTTTGGTGCATCGCACGGCCCTAATCAGGGGTTAAACCGATCGCATATTCACAGGGTATTGCACGGCAAAGACGCGATCGTTTTGAGCGGCCTCGAACGCAGGAAATGCGTGTCGATGTCAATCGACACGTTGCGGTATTCCATGACGGCGATGCGCACTGTCACAACAGCGGCGTGTTTGGAATCGCTCAAACTTAGCGCGCGAAGCCCTAAGCCCGCTGGCCGTGCTCGGCCATGCACGCTCGGTAGCGGTCGGTCTGCGCGCTGCCCCAAGTGTCGTTCTTGAGCGGCGCGGCCTCCTTGTTGCACTGGTGCAGCGCGCGCATGCGACGCTCCGCGTTCGCCGCGAGCCTGGGACCGATGGCCTGCAACGCGCGGTCAATCGCCTGCGCGTTGCCGTGAACGCCGGCTTGGGCATCGGCGTATGAAGCCGGCTCCCGCGCGAAAGCTGCGTTGGCCGTTGCAACGCTCAGCACCAGAGCGGCGGCGATGATTTTGATCTTCAGCATTGTTGTCTCTCACGTCTTCGGTGTCGCTCCCTTCGACACGAAAACCAGAACAGGTTCCTCGGCGTTCCGGCGCGTGAGATGACATCGCGGCAATAAAAAGCCGGACCGCCGCAGCTCGCGGCGATCCGGCTGGTCGTGACGTCGTGAATTTATTGCATCTGGCCGTGCTCGACCATGCAGCTCGAGAAGCTCTCGTTCTGCATGACGCCCCAATCCTTCTGCACCAGCCGGTTCATCTGGCCGCTGCACTCGCGGATCGCGGTCTCGCGAGCCTTGGTCATGACGAAGCCGTCGTTGCCACCACCGAAGTCGCCTTCGACAGCTTGCGCGTTTGCGTCGTGACCCGCACGCGACACATGCTTGTGCTTGTGAGCAGCCGCCGACGCAGGCGACGCTGCAGCGGCCACGGCAAGGCTCAAAGCCAGCGCAGCCGCCACATTTTTCAGACCGAACATCCCATTCTCTCCGTTTTTTTGATGTGCCCGCCCAGCAGCGCGGAGATGCAAATTTTTCTACCGGCGCACCAGCTGGCAGCGCGCAGCTGTGCGTTGCACAACCCGCATCGCGAGCGCGGAAGCGCTCGTCGCGTCATGATGGTGTCATGTGCGATTGTGGCGGCGGCGGCGTTCGTCAGAAAATTTGCGATGTTTCCGGCTTGCGGGAACTCACGTGCGTTTCGCGCGCTCACATCGATTTGAAAATCGCGCGAGATTTCGTGACGGCGTTGCTGCCCCATGCGATGGCGCAGCAACGCGGTCCCTTGCGCGCCAACATCCGCATCATTAAGTGCGGAGGTTGAGGGGATCGATTACAGGCGCATCTGCGGCCGCCCGCCCTTCTCGTTCTTCGGAACCTTGACCAGCGCCTCGCCGTCGAGAACGATTTCGCTTTCGACCGTGCACACGCAGGACAGTCGCGCGCGCGATTTTTCCGCCATCAGATCCGCGACCGTCACAGTGACCACGACGGTGTCCCCGATCTTCACCGGGGCACGGAAGTTCAGCGTCTGCGAGATATAGATCGCGCCCGGGCCGGGAAGCCGCGTGCCGAGCACGGCCGAGATCAGGCTCGCGGTGTAGAGGCCGTGCGCGATGCGCTTCTTGAATGTGGTGCGCGCCGCGAAGTGTTCTGACAGATGGATGGGGTTGCGGTCGCCGGTGAGCTGCGCGAAGCCGACCACGTCGGTGGCCGACACCATCTTCGTCAGCGTCTCCGTCATGCCGACCGAAAGGTCTTCGAAGAACAGTGTGCGAAGGGGCGGCAGATTTGAAGGCGGCGGGTTGCTGGGCGGCAAGCTCATACCGTCAGCATAGCGCAGCGCCGGCCGAGCGTCAGACCGAAAGAAACGGCCCGGCGTAACCGTCGCCGGGCAGTTTCGCTTTGAGCGGGAGTGTGATCAAGCGCGGTTGGCCGACGTGCGGCGAAGTTTCTTGAACTCTTTTTGCAGTCCCCGTTTGCAGGTTTGTTGTTTTTTGCGAGCGCCTGGTTTTTTCTGGATTTTGTTGTCAGTGCGTGACTGTTGGCACCTCGTCGTCGATCCAGTCTTCGTCGTCGTCCATCTGGGCCTGCATCGCCGAGAGCGTGGCAAGCGTGACGGCGCGCCGGTACGGGTTGGCGATGGGAGCCTGCGCGAGGTCGCGCGATTGGTCGTAAAGCACCTTGCCCAGCGTGCGCCCCCAGGTCAGCTCCAGCGCGGAGCGTTCACAGGTCGCCGCGATCGCAAGCCCGACCCGGTGCAGATGGGCCTTGTGGTAGCAGTACATGGCGAGATTGGCGCGCTGCGCCGCTGAGAAGCCCGAGACGAGCGCTGCGGCTTGGCCCTCGCCGGCGCGGTACAGGCGCTCGGCAAGCTCCGCCGGAACGGGCTGGTCGTTGTCGAATTGCGGGCCCTGCGGCCCGGTAGTGGCTTGGATCGTCCTGGTCCTCATGGCGTGCCTCCCTTGATCAGGCACGCCGAGAATCGCTCCACAACTCCTATCGAGCCCTTTAAATCCGCCTCGTGGCAATTACCGATCGGGAATCTACGTACTCCGCGAGGATTGGGTCACATCCGGGGCTAAGCTTCGTCTTCGGTCGGCAGCCGGCCGTGCGGCGTGAGTTTATCAATCGCGCCCGGCAGTTCGCGGCGCAGGCCCGCCAACAGCTCGTCGCGGGACATGCCGGTCTGATTGGCCACCGCGTCGATGTCGTCGATCCCGATCGACTTCGCGAGGTCGCCCTCCGAGATGTCATGGTTCTCACCGGTGCCGACCCACGATTGGGCGACGTGGCCCTGGCCGTTCTGCTGCATCTGCTGGAGCAGGCTGCCGAGCCCGCCGCTCAGGATGCTGCCGGCGGCGCCGCCGGCCAGCATGCCGCCGAGCGGCCCCTTCAGGAGATCACCGAGGCCGCCGCCGCTGCTGCCACCGCCCAGCGCATTGCCGAGACCGCCGCCACTGCCGCCGCCGCGCGCCGCACCACCGCCGCCCAGAAGCCCGCCGAGGACGTCGCCCAGCAGACCGCCGCCGCCCGCGGTCGTGCCGCCCGGCAATTGTTGCGGCGCTGGCGCTGGAGCCGGTGCATGGGGCGCCGGCTGGCCGCTGCCGCTCAGGTGCTTGTAGCCCTTGTAGGCAAGCAGGGCGAGGATCGCCATGGTCATCGGCGACACGCCACCTTTGGCATTGGGGTCGGTTTGACCGCGCGGCCCGTTCTGCATGCCATTGAGAATGTCGAGCAAACCCATCGGAGCCTCCTCCTGCTACCTTGCTGGAACCGGATGATCACGCCCGTATTGCGACCGTAAAATGACGGCAAACAGAGCCGGCCGCAATATCGCCGCGCTGATTGCAGCATCGCCCGCAAAAGCCTACGATTGGCTGCATCGCGAATGGAGGGCTGGCATGCTCCATATTCTATTGGTGGGCTTGGTTGCGGGCTTTCTCGCGCGGCTGATTTCACCAGGGCCGAACAATCCGACAGGATTTATCCTGACCATGGTGCTCGGCGTCGTCGGGGCGTTCCTCGCCACCTTCGTGGGACAGGCTGTCGGCCATTACTCGCCCGACCAAGGCGCAGGATATGTGACCGCGACCGTCGGCGCCGTGATTGTGCTGTTCATCTGGAACAGGCTGGTGGCGTCAGGACGCATCCGCGACCCCGGCGCACGCTGACGCGCGCCGGGTACGTCCCAGCTACTTGTCTTTCAGCTCGTTGTCCTTGGCTTCGGCGCGCTGCGCCGCGGGCCTTGCAGCAATTCGCGCCGAATAGGCAGCGAACTCCGGCCGCTCAGGCACCAGCTTGAAGATCGTGCCCCAGCGGACGTTCGAGCCGATCACCACGTCGGCCGCGGTGAACTGCTCGCCCAGAATCCAAGGCCCCTTCTCCACCGCCTTCGCCACCACGTTCATGACGGTGTCGAAATCGCCGTAGCCGAGCATCGCCCGGCGCGCTTCTTCCTTGCGGGGCGCGGCACGATCGATCACCGCAGGCTCGAAACAGCCCGGCCCGAAGAACAGCCATTTCAAATACGGCCCGCGGCGCGCATCGCCGAGCGGCACGTTGAGCTTCTTCTCGGGAAACGCATCGGCGAGATAGGTGCAGATCGCCGCGCTCTCGGTGATCACCACGTCGTTGTGCTTGATCGCCGGCACCTTGCCCATCGGATTGATGGCGAGATAGTCGGGCTTGAGCTGATCGCCCTCCGAAAGCTTGAGCAGCTTGATGTCGTAAGGCACGCCGAGCTCTTCCAGCATCCAAAGCGTGACGGACGAACGCGAGGGTGAAGCGTGGTACAGCGTGATGTCGGCCATGGTCACTCCATCAGGTCTTCAGTCGATGCTGCGGATTAGATCGCGAATGTGAGCGCAGCGTGACGCGTCATTGGACGGGCAGCCCATCGACAATCGTCTGAGCTTGCCGGACAAGGCCCGCAAAGCCTTTTTCCTTGGGCGCATGCTCGGCAAAGCAGCGGCGGAAGGCCGCGGCGCCCTGCTCACGGATCTTCGACGTGTCCGGCACGACTTTGGGCTTGCTTGGAGCGCGCTCGTAGACTTCGTTAGCTTTGCGGTCCGCCTTATCCCAGACCGCCTGGCAAGCCGCGAATGGCCCGAGCTTGGTGCTCGCCGGAACGCGCACCACGTAGAGCTTGCCACCTTGGATCACCGAGATGACCAATTCCTCCGGCTCCCACGGCCCGTCATCCTGAGCCCAGCCGCCGTACATGGCGTAGGCGGTGCTCGCTGCTGCCGGCTTCTTGATCGGCAGCTCGGCATATTTCGACAGCGTCGCATCCGAGTTCACCGCCTGAGTGTAGAACTCCTCGGACGCCAGCACCTTGGCTAGGTCTTGGGCTGGGTCTTGGGACATTTTGCGGTCGCCTGGTTTGCGATGGCGAAGCATCCAGGCCTTGAGCAGACCTTCGGTGGTGACAACCACCCGGGTCTTGTAGTCCTCGGATGCATACGCCAGCCCGTCGAGCATGTCGAAGCCTTGATCCTTGTCGGACAGCGCCTCGATATTGATTTTCGGCGTGGCTTTGATGCCGGGTACGGACAGCTTGGACGCCCCGATGATCTGTGCGAGCTGCTTCTGCAGCTCGGCCAAAGCCTTTTCCTGAATTTTGTCGACGCGATCGGTATCGGCGCCCTTCTTCTCAGCGGCGGCGACCTTACGGATCTGGGCATCGCGGGCTGCGAGATAGCTCTGCTCAAGAGACGCAGCAGCGGCGACCGAAGGAAATAGAAACAACAATGCAATCCATAGAATTTTCATTTTCAACCCGACAATTTGGCTTTTGAGCTATAGATGGTCGTTCTAAAATCACGAGACAAACATGCCCGACGAGATTCGCGATAACAAGGCGGAAAGCCGGTTTGAAATAGATGCCGACGGTGAACTCGCGGTCGCTTACTACAGGCGCGAGCCGGGCGTCATGATTTTCACCCACACCGAGACGCCCTACCGCCTTCAGGGCCAAGGCGTCGCATCGCGGCTCATCCGCGGTGCGCTGGAAGCCGCCCGCGCCGAGGGGCTGAAGGTCGTGCCGCGCTGCTCGTTCGTTTCGGCCTACATGGCGCGGCATCCAGAGTTCAACGACCTGCTGGCTTGAGGCTCATGGCCCGAAACAAAATGGCCCAAAGCAAAACGGCCCAAAACAAGATGACCAAAGACGTCTGGAAACGCTTTCGCGTTTCACCCGGCAGCCCCTCGGACCTGAGCCAGCGCGATCCTGGCGATCTCATGCTGTTTCCCGACCGTGACGAAGCCGAGAAGCAGAGCGTCAAGGACGGCGAGATCATCGACAAGCTGCAGGACAAGCTTTACGCCGAGCGCAAGCGTGCGCTGCTCGTTGTGCTGCAAGGCATCGACACCGCCGGCAAGGACGGCACCATCCGGCACGTCTTCAAAGAGACGAGCCCACTCGGCGTCGTGGTGAAGCCATTCCGGCGGCCAAGCGAGGTCGAAGCCGCGCATGATTTTCTGTGGCGCGCGCATATCGCAGCGCCCGAGAAGGGCTTCATCGGGGTATTCAACCGTTCGCACTACGAGGATGTTCTGGTGGGCCGGGTGCGCAAACTCGCTCCCAAGGACGAGATCGAGGCGCGCTACGATCAGATCAACGCCTTCGAGAAAATCCTCGCCGAGAACGGCATCGTCGTTCTCAAATTCATGCTGCACATCTCGAAAAAGGAACAAGGAGAGCGTTTGCAGGCGCGGCTCGACGAAAAGAAAAGCCGCTGGAAATTCAACGCGGACGATCTCGAAGACCGCAAGCATTGGGATGAGTACATGGCAGCCTACGAGATCATGCTGGATCGCTGCTCGACGCGCTCCGCGCCCTGGTACGTCATCCCGGCCGACCGCAAATGGGCGCGCAACGCGGCCATCGCCGCGATCATCCGCACAACGCTGGAAGAGATGGACCCCAAATATCCCAAGCCGCCCTGGGATCCCAAGAGTTTCGTGATCGATTAGGCCGCCGCGCGGCCGCGGCGCGGTCCGAAACGGGCGCGGATCAGGTCGATCGCAACCACGATCAAGCCTGCGCCTAGCACCAGCCAGCCGGGCCGGATCGACGTCAGATCGTCGAAGTCGAATGCGGTGCCGAGCACGCGAAGCGGCGAGACGTTGAACACGAGCCCGATGCCGATCGCTTCCGCTGCAAAGGTCAGCGCCGCAATCGCGACTGAAAGCACCAAAAGCTTCCAAGCCGGCAATTCGCCACGTGCCGTCTTGAACCGGATCAGCAGCCGATAGCCCATCATCCAGCCGAACAGCCCTGCAACGAAAGTCGGCACCGACACATCGGCCTTGGTTTGCTGAAAGAAATGGATCAGCGCGAGCAGCGCGATGCCGTAGACCACATTGTGCAGCGTTTGCCAGCGCTTGCCGCCGAGCCTGCGCACCATGCCGTCGGTCGAGGTGATCGCGAGCACAGCCAGGCCGAGCAGCGCGGCAAAGCCGATGGTCAGGTAAAGCCGCAGCGCGATCTCGCTTGCGACCTTCCACAGATCGAACATCTGATCGGCGATGTAGAGCGAGATATGCGTCGCCGCGTAGACGAAGGCGCCGACGCCGATCATCCGGCGCACGTCGAGCAATTGGCCGAAGCGGCCGATCCGCCGCAGCGGCGTGATCGCAAGCGACACCAGGAGAAAGATAAGCGCCCAAAAGCCGGTGCGGTGGATGACGTTGTTGAGCGGCCGGGCGCCGAAGCCTTCGGTGTTCAAATCGTAGGTCGCGATGGCGACCGGTACGAGAAGGAACAACAGCGCCGCGATGCGGAGCGGCGAAACACGCCCGGCCGAATCGAGCCAGAGCTGCCAAGGCGCCTTCAACCGCTTGCGACCCGGCACGGCGGGCCTTGTCGCCGCAGATCCGGGCATCGCGCCTTGTATGGATGTGGTCGCCTCGCTCATTGAAAAGCGCGTAACACGGCCGGCGCGAGCGCGCCAATAACGCTTTGCTATGAATTGAGCGGGCCGAAATGACGGCTTTGTGATCGGTTGCAACGCGGCAAAGCGCGCGGCTTTTCCGGCAGGCACGCCGGTGGTAGCCTTCTATCGAACAACGAAGTGCCGGGAGGATTCGATGCGCGCTGCGCGTTTGGGCATCCCGCTCATATTCGCGATCGTACTCGCGGCCGTCCTCCCTGCGAGGGCCGAGCCGGTGAAAGTCCGCGTCGGCTGGATCACGGCGCCGGCTTCCATGGTGCCGCTGTTGTTCCTCGCGCCCGGCGCGGCCAAACATCTCGGCAAGTCGTACACGTTCGAGCCCCTCAACTTCGGCTCGTCGACACTGCAGATCACCGCGATCAGCCAGGGCGAGATCGATATCGCCGCGTTCGGCTATACGAGCTTCCCGCTGGCGATTCAAAACGGCGGCCTCTCCGACCTTCGCATCATCGCCGACGAGATCATCGACGGCGCACCGGGCTACTACGCGACGCAATACTTCGTGCGGAAAGACTCCGGCATCGAGAAGATCGCCGACATGAAGGGCAAGGTGATCGCCACCAACGGGCTCGGCAGCGGCGTCGATATCGCGATGCGCTCGGCGTTGAGCAAAGCCGGCCTGGAGGCGAAGCGCGACTACACGGTGATCGAGGCGCCCTTCCCGACCCACAAGGCGATCCTCAAAGAGAAGAAGGCCGACCTCGTGGTCGGCGTGCTGCCATTCTCATTTGATCCGGAATTGAACGAATTCGCCAAACCCTTGTTCAACACTCAAACCGGCATCGGCAGTATCGCGCTGTCGTTCTGGGCAGCGCGCAAGGGCTTCATCGATAAGAACCGCGCCGCGCTCGTTGATCTCTTGGAAGACACCAGCTCAGCGCTGCGCTGGTACTACGATCCGAAGAACCGCGAGCAGGCGGTGGCGATCGTCGCGGGCTATCTGAAGCGGCCGGCGGCAGGTTTCGACAGCTGGATCTTCACCAAGCGCGACTTCTATCGCGACATGGACGCCAAACCCGATCTCAAGGTGGTGCAGTCGAGCGTCGATAAGGTCAAAGAGCTCGGTTTTATCAAGGACACGCTCGAGGTCGGCAAATTTGCCGATCTCAGCCTGGTCGACGAAGCGGCCAAACGGCGGCATTGACGGAATAACGGAACCAAACCGGGAGTCTGAGATTTGTTGTTCTTAACATGAGGTCGCGGCGCCGGGGGTCGGCGGCCAACTTCCTGCCCCCAGCCTGACGATGTCGCGGCCGCTTTGCTCTAACGCAAGGAGGTACGGCAATGGCATCCTCTCATATTCTCGTGGGCGCGAGCGAACACGCAGCCGCGCCCACGGTCCGCAGCATTTCGCCGGGCGATCTCGCCGACGCACTGGAAGCGGGCTGGCATGATTTTTCCGCGATGCCAAGTCACGCCGTGTTCCTGTGCGTGATCTATCCGGTCATCGGCATTCTCGCGGCGGCGCTCACGCTCGGCTATGCCTTCGTGCCACTGCTGTTCCCTGCCGCCGCAGGCTTCGCCCTGCTCGGACCGGTTGCCGCGCTTGGCCTTTATGAACTGAGCCGGCGACGCGAAGCCGGTCTCGAGCCTTCCGCCACCGATGCGTTCGAGGTGCTGCGCTCGCCTTCGCTCGGCGCCATCGTCGCACTCGGCCTGATGCTGGCGGTGATCTTCCTGGCCTGGATGGCGACCGCGAATGCCATCTACACGACTTACTTCGGCTACGGTTCCCCGGCCTCGATCAGTCAGTTCGTCCACGACCTGTTCTTCACCCGCGCCGGCTGGAGCCTGATCGTGGTCGGCAACATCGTCGGCCTGGTGTTTGCGATCGGCGCGTATCTCATCAGCGCGGTGTCGTTCCCGCTGCTGCTCGACCGCGACGTCGGCGCGGCGGGCGCGATGCTGACGTCGCTCCGCGTCATCGTAAAAAACCCGACGACCATGGCCCTGTGGGGCCTGATCGTCGCGGCGTTGCTCATCATCGGGACGATCCCGCTGTTCCTTGGTCTCGCGGTGGTGTTGCCGGTGCTCGGCCATGCGACCTGGCACCTCTACCGCAAAGCCGTGGTCGCCGATCAAAGCCCGCGCGCCGAATTCCTGCCGCGGCCGCCGGGAAAGCACTACGCCGCGCAGTTCCCGGTGTCGCTGTTCAAGCGATCCGAGGACTGACGGCCGTCACAGACCGAGCTTGGCCGCGAGGTCTTCGAGATCGCGGCCAGCCACATCGACCTGAATTTTGGGCCCGGACTCGCCCTTGCCGGGCCCATGTTCGTTGGGGCGCGCGATGTGGCCGGTGCGAAGCCCGTTTTTCGCCGCATGCGACAGATCGTTGGAATGGGCTGCGATCATCATGCAGTCTGACGGAGCGAGATCGAACGCCTCGCAGGCCGCGAGATAGACCCGCGGCTTGGGCTTGAAGTCGCCGGCAATCTCCGAGCCGAGGATCGCGTCCCACGGGAAGCCATTGCGCCGGGCAAGATCGACCATCAGCGAGATGTTGCCGTTCGACACTGGCGCAATCAGGCAGCGTGCCTTGAGCCGCTTCAGGCCGGCTGCCGAATCCGGCCACGCGTCCAGCCGGTGCCAGGCGAGATTGAGATGCCGCTTGGTGTCCTCGGACAGGCCGGAAACATTGAAGCGCGGCAGAATGTTCTCGAGATTGTGCCGGTGCAGAATGTCGAGCCGGCAGAATGGCAGCCGGCCGCTGCGGATTTCCTCCATCGCCGGCTGATATTCGCCGCGCCACGCTTCCGCGAAAGCCAGCCAATCGAGCCGATGGCCGAGCGGTTTCAGAATTGCCTCGGCCTCGCGGGCAATGCTGGTGCGCCAATCGACCAACGTTCCGAACACGTCGAAGAAACAGGCTTTGGGCGGCTGCATTCAGTTCTCCCGGATCGCCCATGATGTCGTTCGGATCGGGTTTGTCGAGGGCCTATCAGCCGTTTGGGGCGTTGCTATAGTTCGCCCGTCAAAAATCAGAACGAGGAGGATGGCGTGTCGTATCCAAGCTTGATCGCGGAAACCGTTTCGTTCCAGGGATACAACGGCGACAAGGGCGATGCCTATTACGCGCGGCCGACCGGCAACGCCAAGGTCGGCGGCGTGGTCGTCATCATGCATATGCCCGGATGGGACGAGTGGATCATCGAGACCACGCGCAAACTCGCCCATCACGGCTACGCGGCGATCTCGCCTCACCTCTACTTCCGCGAAGGCACCGGCAGCCCGGACGATCTCGGCGCCCGCGTGCGCGCGGCCGGCGGCGTGCCCGACGACACCGTGGTGGGTGACGTCGAAGGCTGCATGAAGTATCTGCGCGCGCAGCCCAACTCCAACGGTAAGGTCGGGGTGATCGGCTTCTGCTCCGGTGGCCGCCACACTTACCTCGCGGGCTGCAGGCTCAAAGGCATCGACGCGCTGGTCGACTGCTGGGGCGGCAACGTGGTTGTCGACGATCCCAAGGCGCTCAACGCCAAGCGACCGGTCGCGCCGATCGATCTCACCGACAAGATGACCGCGCCCCTGCTCGGCCTGTTCGGCAACGACGACGAGAACCCAAACGCCGATCAGGTCAACCGCACCGAAGCGGCACTGAAGAAGCTCGGCAAGACGTATGAATTCCACCGCTATGACGGCGCCGGTCACGCCTTCTTCAACTACGGCCGCGCGCCCGCCTATCGCGGCGACCAGGCCGCCGACGGCTGGAAGAAGGTCTTTGCCTTCTTCAAGAAGCACCTCGGCTGATCCCGCACCGGAGAAACGTCATGTGCTCTTACATCGTGGAAAAGGCCAAGCTCTATGGCACCGCCAAGGGACCGGGCAGCGAATGGATGAAGGTCGATACCGCCAACGTCTATTACGACCATCCTTACGAGGCCCAACTCGATCACGCACTGTGCGTCGACTTCATCTGCGAGGCCGACGGCGGACGTGAGCGCGTCGCCATCGAAATCTCGCGAGAGTCGGCGCTGGAATTGATCGAAAAGATCAAGGCTGCGCTCGCGAGCGGCGACGACGCGCATGGCAAGGCGGTCGATGCGAAATGCTCGCTGGCCGGCTCGAAGACGGAGGTCGCGGCGCTGTTTTGAATCGGTCGTGCAACAGCTTCTTCACCTCTCCCATGGGGATAGGTCGACACGGTTTATCGAGACAGTTAAGCCCCCTCACCCCGACCCTCTCCCCGCTGGGGAGAGGGAGTTCACGACCGACGCCGCAATAGCTTTCGATCCAACCAAATCGCGCTCAAACCTCACGCCGGCAGCCGCTCGGCCTCGACCTCGCAGGGCAACGTCGCCGGCGTCGGCAGCGCGCCGTCTTGCCGCTCATAGCCCACGACGCGCAATACGCCGCTCGCCGGGCACATCTCCAGCGCCATGCGCGTGTAGGGATTGAGCACCGGCGGCGCGACCCAGCTGAAGCTGTCGCGCACGAACGAGCCTTTGAACGAGGCGAGCCCTTGCCGGCGCGCCACGCTCTTGGCGGTCGCCTGCTTGTAACTCGTGGTCAGCATCTGATTGGCGCTGATCCGCCCTTCCCAGCCGGACTGCGGTTCCAGCCAGTCGTTCGCCGCGCCGAAGTCGTCGATACGCGTCGTGAAATCGTTCTCGGTGCGCTCGATGACGCAGCGCTCGCCCTTGTGGCACCCGACGAGCGTGAAGATCACCGGCCGTGCGATCGGGGTCACCTCGAGCATCCGCTTGGCTTCGTGATAGTCGGAGGCCTCCTCGAACACGAAGCGCAGCAACTGATCGGGCGGGATGGAGCGCTGCCACAGCAGCGTGCCGAGCCCGTTCAGCGCAAAGTCCAGCGGGCGCAGCAGGCGCATATGCGTGCGACGCCGCAGCGGGCCCTGGTTGATCGAAGCGCCGAACCGGCCCGGCGCGAGCCCGCTCAACACGCCGACATAGCCGGGCCATGTCACGCTGAAGAACTCGCCAGCCGCACCCGGCATCCGCGCGATCTCGACATAGCGGCCGAGCCCTGGGAACGGCCAGTCGAGTGTGCGGGCGAGCCACGGCACGCCGGCCTCCTCGCGCGCCAGCGCCGTGCAGGACCACTGGTAGGAGCCGTTGAGGAACCAGATACCGGGAAAGCCCAGCGCCACCGCAATGGCCTCGATCTCCAAGACATAGGGCGACTGCGAGCGTTTGAGCCAGCGCCGCGCCATGCGATCGAGCAACGGCATCGCGGCGCGCGCCGGCGCCGGCAACCAGCTGACGCAGGTGTCGCGCAATCCACGCGCCCGGATGCGGCCTTCGCGGGCATGCTGGAGCGCTCCGCCGTCGCGGGCATCGATCACAGGAATGGACGGCAGGCTTGGCGTCACGAGAACTCCCACACAACGACTTGCACAATGACTTGCCGGAAGAACAAGGGGGAGACTAGGATTCAATCAATTCCAATAAAAGCGGCCAAAGGAAGGAAATGCAGAGGATCGCGGCGCACGCCTGCATGGCGCTTTTGCTATTGCTGCGGGCGGCCGGCGAGCCCTGCTCCGCGGAAACCTATCCCAATCGGCCGATCGAATTGGTGGTTCCCTTCGTGGCTGGAGGCACCACCGACACGGTGGCGCGGCTGATCGCGCAACGCCTGACCGACAGTTGGTCGTTCCCCGCGATCGTCAGCAACCGCCCGGGCGGCGGCAGCACGATCGGCACGAGCCTGGTGGCGAAGGCGCCGCCCGACGGCCACACGCTGCTGGTCACCACCATCGCCTTTGCGATCAATGCCAGCCTGCAAAAGCAGCCCTACGATGCTCTCAACGATTTCGTGGCGATCAGCGAACTCGCCTCGATCCCGTTGATGCTGGTGGTTCACCCGTCACTGCCGGTGACCAACGTCAAGGAGTTCATCGCGTATTCCAAAGCGCAGCCGGCCGGTCTCGATTACGCCTCGTCCGGCCCTGGCACCTCGACGCATCTGGCGGCCGAGATGTTCAACGCCATGACCGGATCGAAGCTCGTGCATGTGCCGTTCAAGGGCAATGCCGAGGTGCTCAATGCGCTGCTCGGCGGCCACGTCAAATCGCATTTCGCGCTGACCGCCTCGACCTTGCAGCACGTGCGATCCGGCGCGCTGCGGGCGCTCGCGGTCACAACCGAAAAGCGGCTGCCCGATCTGCCCGATGTGCCGACCATCGCCGAGCTCGGCTATCCGGACTACGAGATCAGCTCGTGGCAGGGCGTGTTCGTGCCGGCCGGAACACCAAAGGAAATCGTCGGCCGTCTCAATCGGGAAATCGTCGCGATGCTCAAGACGCCCGAGGTCGAGGCGCGCATTCTCCGCGAGGGCGCCATTCCGGTGGGCAGTTCGCCGGAGGAATTCGCGACACGGTTCAAGAACGAAGTGGCGAAATGGGCGCGGGTCGCCAAGAGCGCCGGACTTACGACGCAATAATCATTCCCGCGCGTGCTGCGAGCGGCACATCGCCCACAACACGGCGATCAAAACAACGTTGAGCGCGGCGAAGACGGTCAGCACCGCCATCGTCGCGTCCGCACCCTGTCGCTCGATCAGCAGCGCGCCTGCCGATGGCGCCAGTGCCTGCGCGATCAGACTCGGAAACGCCAATCGCCCCATCAGCGTCGCGTACCGTTTTGGGCCAAACAGTGCGAGCGGCAATGTGCCCGCGCGATCCACATGATGCCATAACCGCCGCCATAGACCAGGATGGTGAGCCACAGCAGCGGCAGACCGCCAACTAGCATCGTCAGGCCGACCAGCATCGCCGTGCAGGACGCCATCATGGTCCAGATCGGATGGTAGTTCGCGCCGAACAGCCGCTCGATCACTCGCGCCCCCACCTGAGCAGGCCCGAACAGCGTGCCAAGAGTGATCGCGAAGGCAAAGCTCGCTCCGCGCTCCTGAAGAAAAACCATCATGTGCACGATCATGATGGAGCCAATGGCTGCGGAAATCGTGAGGATCGAGGCGAGCAACAGCAGGATCGGCCAATCGTTGCCGGGCGATGTGCCTGCGGAACGTTCGGCCGCCACGGCACCCACAGCCTCCACAGGACCCGGCTCGCTGAACGGCGATTGCGCCAACGGTGGCATCACCGACATCTGCAACGGCAGGCAGATGATCAGATGCAGGGCTGCATACGCCAGACAAGCGCTCCGCCAGCCGAATGTTTCAGCGAGAAACGCGCTCAACGGCCAGCACACGGTCGAGGCGAAACCGCCGAACAGCGTCAGGTTCGTGATGGGTGCGCGCGCATCCTTGCCATAGAGCTTGCCGAGGGCCGCGAACACGGCGTCGTAGAGGCCTGTGCCCATGCCGCCGCCCAGCAGAATCCATCCAAGCAGGTAGAACGGCAAACTTGGCGCGAGACCGATGCAGCTCAGGCCTGCGGCGTAGAGCAGCGATGAGACCGCGAGCACAGGCCGGCCGCCGTGCCGATCGATGATGCTGCCGACCTTCGGGGCAATCAGGCCGGCCATCAAGAGACCGACCGAAGTGCCGCTGACGACCCATGACAATGGCCAACCGGTGTCAGCAACGATCGGCGGCGCGAGCACTGCAGGGAAATAGAACGACGTTCCCCAGCCGAGAATCTGGGCGATACCGAGTGCTGTGACGGTGACGGGGCGCGAGGCTTGCATCGACCGACGAATTTGCCCGCCCTGACGCAGTTTACGCCACCCCAAATTCGCAGCCCTGCTCTCGCGCGACACGACAGCGCCCACGGACCGCTGCTAAGCTTCGTGCAAAGGCCGCCGGAATTGGCGACATCAGGGAGGATGCGATGCGCGTGTTTACGGCTGCCCTGCTGTCGCTTTCGGTCTCGGTGGCCGCGCACGCGCAGACCGTCAGTCCCGAGTCCGCCAAGGACTATCCAAACCGCGCCATCCACATCGTCGTGCCCTTCCCGGCCGGCGGGCCCGCCGACGTCACGGCGCGGATCGTGGCGCAGCGGATGAACGAGGATTGGGGCCAGCCGGTCATCGTCGACAACCGGCCGGGCGGCAACACCGTGATCGGCGCGCAAGCCGTGGCCAAGGCAGCACCCGATGGCTACACGCTGCTGATGGCGATCGACTCCACGCTGGTGATGAACCAGTTTCTCTACAAGTCGCTGCCCTACGATCCGATCAACGACTTCGCGCCGATCACCACCACGACCAAGACCATCTCGGTGCTGGCGGTGTCGGCGCAAACCGGACCGCAATCGGTGCGGGACCTGATTGCGAAGGCCAAGGCCGCGCCGGGCAAGCTCAACTACGGCGCCGGCACGATCACGGCGCAGCTCATGGGCTGGCGCTTTCACAAGGCCGCGGGCCTCGACATCGTCTATGTGCCCTTCAAGGGCACGCCGGAAACCACCAACGGCTTGCTGACCGGCAGCGTCGACCTCATCTATGCATCGCAGGTCACCGTGGGCCCGCTGATTGACGGTGGCAGGGTACGGGCGCTGGCACGGCTCGATCGGGTCGCACCCGCCTCGATAGCCGATGTTCCAACGCTGGCGGACGCGGCCGGCTTGCCCGGCCTGGAGGACATGTCGGTCTGGCTGGGGCTCGTCGCGCCCAAAGGCACGCCCAAGCCGGTTATCGACAAGCTCCAGCGCAAGGTCGCCGAGATCCTGACCGACCCGGCCATCCGGGAGAAATCGGAACGGGCTGGCGCCTTTCCGGTGATCAAGAGCCCGGCGGAGTTCGGCGGCTTCATCCGCGAGGAGGCCGACCGCTGGTCGCGGGTGCTGAAGGAAACCGGCATCAAATACGATTGAAAGCCTGGTTTTCCGCTTCCCAAGCCATGGATTGGGCCGGCTCCCTGCTGTCATCTCGCAGCAGCGAAGATGTTGTTTTGCACTGCAAATTTTCGTGTTAAATTCGACCGCCTGGAAGAAACATTATTCTAATCCGAGGGTCAAAATTCCTTCCCTTAACCAGTTATTTCCTACGGCATGCGCTTAAATCATTGCTGCGTCGCAACAAATGCGCTTCCGCCGGAACCCACTCAGTATTATGTATTCCACGCAATGAAGGACGGAATCATCCGGTCCTTTCAAAGGATTAACGACAATGTTGCTGACTCACCTGTTAGGCGTCTATCGGCAGTGGCGCCGCTACAACGACAGCCTTCGCGAGCTCAACCGGCTCGGCGATCGCGAGCTTGCCGACATCGGTATCACCCGGGGTGACATCCCCCGCGTGGCCTGGGAAAGCTCCGAGCACTAATCCGCTCAGAGCCCCATCAGACAGCGCCCGCCCCACGGCGGGCGCTTTCGTATTTGGCACCCTCTCAGGCCGCCGCTCAGGCGCCTTCCAGGCCCTTGGATTTGAGCACGGAGGCCGCCGACGGCCCGGTCAGCACCTTGATGAAGGCCTTGGCGGCTTCGGCCTCCTTGGCATGGGCGCCGACGCCAACCGCATAGACCGTGTAGTTCTGGATCTCGGCCGGCAGCGGCCCGACCAGGGTCACGCCGGGCTGGCCGATGATCTCACCGATCTGGTGGATGCCGATCTCGGCCTCGCCCGCTTTGACCAGGTCCGACACGTGGCCGCCCTTCTGGAGCTTGGCCTTCGGCTTGATGTGGTCGGCAATGCCGAGCTTCACCAGGAGGTCCGCCACGTAGATGCCGCTCGAGCCGCCGCTTGCCGGATCGATGTAGCCCACGGTCTTGGCCTTCAGCAGCGCCTGCTTGAACGCGTCGACCGTGCCGATGTCCGGCTTCGGAGCGCCCTCCTTCACCATCACGCCGACGCCGACCTTGCCGACCCGCGCATTGCTGCCCGCCGCGATCTTGCCGGACTTGATGTAGTCATCGATGCCCTTGGGCGAGAGCACCAGCACATCGAAGGCCTCGCCGTCGTCGACCCGCTTCTGAAGCTGGCCGACGGTGCCGTTGTCGACCACGACCTTGTTGCCGGTCGCCTTCTCGTATTCCGGCACCAGCGCCAGCAGGACCTGCTTGAACGCACCGGTGGTGAGCACCTTGATTTCGGCTGCTGATGCCGGCTGCGCCATGATCCCCACCATCCCAAATATGGCTCCGACCAGGAGCCCGCTGCTGCGCTTCATCGTCGCCTCCAAGGAACTGCGATCGGGGCGGAGAATGCAGGATTGGGGACCCATCCTCAATCCCAACAAATGCATTGTCGGCCCGGCGTAGCCCGCTTAGGTAATCGACATGTCATCACCCATTCACATCATCGGCGGCGGGCTGTCGGGCTCCGAGGCGGCCTGGCAGGTCGCCAGCCTAGGCGTGCCGGTGGTGCTGCACGAGATGCGGCCAGTGCGGCAGACCGACGCCCACCGCACCGACGGCCTCGCCGAGTTGGTCTGTTCCAATTCGCTGCGTTCCGATGACCGGGAGACCAACGCGGTCGGGCTCCTCCACGAGGAGATGCGGCGGCTCAATTCGCTGGTGATGCGGGCCGCGGACGGCAACCAGGTGCCGGCCGGCGGGGCGCTCGCGGTCGACCGCGACGGCTTTTCGGCGGCCATCACCGCGGCGATCGAAGGCCATCCGCTGATCGAGATCGTGCGCGAGGAAATCGCGGAATTGCCGGAAGCGTGGGACAGCGTGATCGTCGCGACCGGCCCCCTCACCTCGCCGGCGCTGGCGCAGTCGGTCGGCGCCATGACCGGCGAAAGCTCGCTCGCGTTCTTCGACGCGATCGCGCCGATCGTGCATCGCGATAGCATCGACATGAACGTGGCGTGGTTCCAGTCGCGCTACGACAAGGCCGGCCCTGGCGGCTCGGGCGCCGACTACATCAACTGCCCGATGGACCGCACGCAGTACGAGGCCTTCGTCGCGGCGCTGATCGCGGGCGACAAGACGCAATTCCACGAGTGGGAAAAGTCCACGCCCTATTTCGATGGCTGCCTGCCGATCGAGGTGATGGCCGAGCGCGGCGTCGAGACCCTGCGGCACGGACCGATGAAGCCCGTGGGCCTCACCAATCCGCACAATCCGCAGGTCAAGGCCTACGCCATCGTGCAGCTTCGCCAGGACAACAAGCTCGGCACGCTGTTCAACATGGTCGGCTTCCAGACCAAGCTGAAGCATGGCGAGCAGACCCGCGTGTTCCGCACCATTCCGGCACTGGAGCGCGCCGAGTTCGCCCGCCTTGGCGGCCTGCATCGCAACACCTTCCTGAATTCGCCGAAGTTGCTCGACGAAACGCTGCGCCTGAAAAGCGCGCCGCGGCTCCGCTTTGCGGGCCAGATCACCGGGAGCGAGGGCTATGTCGAGTCCGCCGCGGTCGGCCTCATGGCCGGGCGCTTCGCCGCGGCCGAACGGCGCGGCGAGACGTTTCTGCTGCCCCCGAAGACCACGGCGCATGGCGCGTTGCTCAGCTACATCACCGGCGACCACATCGACACCATCGATTCCGGGCCGCGCTCGTATCAGCCGATGAACGTCAACTTCGGGCTGTTCCCGCCGCTGAAGCAGATTCCAACCAAGGCGCCCGACGGCACGCGCCTGAAAGGCCCCGCCAAGACGGTCGCCAAGAAACGCGCGATGACCGCGCGAGCCCTGACCGATCTCGACCAGTGGATCGGCGGCGCACGGGCCGCCGCCGAATAGTCAGAACGCCTTGCGCAGGCTGCGGCGCGCCGCAAGCCACAGCGTCCATTGCCGTCGCCATTGCGGCAGCTCCGACGGTGCGAACGGCTGATAGCTTCGCCGTTCCATGCGGCCGAGCGCGGGCCGCACCAAGGCAACCGGCAAAAGCGCCGGCAGGACTTCGGCCGGCACCGCGCTCAGGTTTTCCCGCACTGAGGTGAGATGCTGCCGTGCGCGGAGCCGCAATTCAGCAAGCACGGCGCGAAGCTCAGAGGTCGCTTTGCCGGCGAAAACATCGTTGGTCTGCGCATTGTGACGGTGCATCAGGTCGGCCGGCAGATACAGCTGGCCGCGCGACGCATGGATCGGCAGCGCCTTGATGAGCCCTACGACCGCATAGGCGATGCCGGCGTGCTCCGCCGCCTCGGCGATCTCCGGATCGCGGCCGTCGCGGAGGATACGCGCCGCAAGCTCGATCAGCACCGAGGACGTCTCTTTCGCGTAGCGCTCCAGATCGTCGAGGCTTGCCATCGGCTCGTCATAGAGATCGAACGCGCGGGCATCGATCAAGCCGGTCAGCGCCAGCGGCGGCAATCGATAACGCACTACGGTGCTGCGGAGCGCTGCCGCCACCGGATGCGCGTCGATGTCGCCGCGGCCCATGCCGCCCAGAACTTCGCGCCACCACTGCAGCCGGATTTCACCGGGCATCGGCTCGCGGGCCAACTCGCGCGTGCGCGCCACCTCGAGATTAAAGGCGTAGAGCGCGTGAAGCGGACGCCTATATTTGGCTGGAACAAAAAGCGTCGCGAGGAAGCGATCCTTGTCGCCTTCGCGCACCAGCGCCTCGCAATGATCGAACGCATCGGCCATATCGGCAACGTAGCGAGATTCTCAATCCACCGCGATGAAGCCCGCGGCAACTCGGCGGCCTTCTCCCAGCAGAATGTTGTAGGTGCTCACCGCCGTGCCGGTGCGCGAAGCCTCGACGTTGATCTTCAGCGCGCGAAAGCGACCCGAGAGCGTGTCCGGCATGATCCAGCGGTCCTTGCCGAAGCCAAGCAAAAACAGGCCGATTTCGTCCGCCTCGGCAAACACCTGCGCCAGCGACTGCTCGGTGATCTCGTTGGGTGCCGTCACGGGCCAAGCCCAGACGCCGCTCGGCAGGCACAGCAGCGAGCCGCGATGCGACATGTCGCCGAAGCTGAATCCGCCCTTGCCGTAGCCCTCGATCGGCACGCGGCGGGGCAGATGCGGCCGGTCGGGCGCGGCCGCGGCCACTTCAGCCTTCGTCCTTCTGGCCGGTGTCGCGGCTGGTTCCCACCCCGAGATAGATCAGGATCGGCGCCGCGATGAACACCGAGGTGTAGGTGCCGACCAGCACCACGCCGAACATCATGGTCGCCGTGAAGCTGTGGATCGCCTGGCCGCCGAAGGTCAGCAACGCGAGCAGCGCGAGCGTCACGGTGACGTGGGTGATGATCGAGCGCGACAGCGTGGCGTTGACCGAGATGTTGAGCAGGTCCGCCATGCTCAGCCGCTTGTAGCGGCGCAGCATCTCGCGGATTCGGTCGTAGATGACGATGGTGTCGTTCAGCGAGTAGCCCAAGATCGTCAGCAGCGCCGCGATGCTGGTGAGGTCGAAGTCGATCTGCGTCACCGACATGAAGCCGATGGTCAGCACCAGATCGTGGACGTTGGCGATCATGGCGCCGAGCGCGAACTGCCATTCGAACCGGAACCAGAGATAGATCAAGATCGCGATGATCGCGAGCATCAGGCCGAGCGTGCCGCTGGTGAGGAACTCGGTCGAGACACGCGGGCCGACTACTTCGAGACGCCGGTACTCGACGGTGTCGCCGAGCGCGGCGCGCACCTTTTCGACCGCAGCCTGCTGCGCGTTCTCGCCGCCGGGCTGCTGAGCGAGGCGGATGAGCACGTCGCTCGGGCCGCCGAACTGTTGCAGCTGCACCTCGCCGACGCCGAGCCCGCCGAGCGTCGAGCGCATCTTGGCGAGATCGGCTGGCCCAGCCTTGTTCTGCACCTCCATCAAAGTGCCGCCGACGAAGTCGATGCCGAAATTCAGGCCGTGCACGAAATAGAGCGTGATCGCGAGGATCGACAGCAGCGCCGACACTGGGAAGCTGATGCGCCGGAAGCGCATGAAATCGAACTTGGTGTCATCGGGTACGATGCGAAGAAGGCGCATGGGCGCTTAAAATCCCAAAGTTCGATTTGCTCGGATCGGCAAGAGACCGGACAAAAGATCAGACACGAGATCAGATCGGCACGGTTTTGGGCCGCCACCAGCGCACCCACATCGCCACGATCAGGCGGGTGAGCGTGAAGGCGGTGAAGACCGTGGTGACGATGCCGATGCCGAGCGTGACGGCGAAGCCGCGCACCGGCCCGGTGCCGATGTAGAACAGCACTGCGGCGGCAATAAAGGTGGTGATGTTGGAGTCCATGATCGTGGCAAGCGCCCGGGCAAAGCCCGCGTCGATCGCCATGATGGGCGTACGCCCGGCCCGCACCTCCTCGCGGATGCGCTCATAGATCAGCACGTTGGAGTCCACCGCGATGCCGACGGTCAGCACCACGCCCGCGATGCCGGGAAGCGTCAGCGTCGCGTTCAGAAGCGACAGAATGCCGAAAATCATCGCGACGTTGAACAGCACCGCGATGTTGGCAAACAGGCCGAACAGGCCGTAGGTCACGAACATGAAGATCACGACGAGCGCAGCACCCAGGTAGGATGCCTTCGTGCCCTTCTCGATCGAGTCCTGGCCAAGCCCCGCGCCGACCACGCGCTGCTCGATCACGGTGAGCTTTGCGGGCAATGCGCCAGCGCGCAGCAGGACTGCGAGTTTGGTCGCAGACTCCACGGTGAAGCTGCCGGAAATCTGACCCGATCCCTGCAGGATCGGCTCGCGGATCACGGGCGCCGACAGCACCTCGTTGTCGAGCACGATGGCAAATGGCTTGCCGACGTTCTCGGTGGTCACCTGGGCAAACCGCCGCGCGCCGTTGTTGTTGAAGCGGAAGCTGACGATCGGCTCGCTGGTGCGCGAATCAAAGCCCGGCTGGGCATCCGTCAAATCAGCGCCAGAGACCAGCACGCGCTTCTCGACGAGGTACTTCTGAGCCTTGTCGGCATCGGCGCCGGACAGCAGCTCGGAGTCCGGCGGGACATTGTTGGGGTCCACCTGCTCGGGCGGGATCGACATATCGAGCAGCCGGAATTCCAGCTTGGCGGTCTTGTTCAGGATCTCGAGGATCTGCTGCGGGTCGCTGAGACCCGGCACCTGCACCAGGATGCGGTCGATGCCCTGACGCTGGATCGACGGCTCGACCGTGCCGGAGAAATTGAGGCGCCGCTCAAGCACCTGGATCGACTGGTCGACCGCCTGCCGCACGCGCTCGACGATCGCAGGCTCGGTCGGCGTCAAGCGGATCAGGCCGTTGCCGGCGTCGACCACCTCAAGATTGCGCTGCCCGGTGGTGCTGAGCACGCCGCCCATCGGCTGCGACAGCTCGCGCATCTTCTGCAAGGCGAGCGCCGGATCGACGCCCTGGCGGACACGGAACTCGACGGTGTTGCCGCGGATGGTCGGCGCGCCGCCAAGCCGGTTCTCGCGCGCCACGCGGAGAACATCCTCGCGGAGTGAATTGACCTTGTCCTTGCGGACCTCGTTGGTGTCGACCTCGAGCAGGATGCTGACGCCGCCGCGCAGGTCGAGACCCAGCACGATGTGGCGCTGGGCCCATTGCGGCCAACCCTGCACGGTCTTCTCAGGAAAGAAGTTCGGGATCGCGAAGGCGCAGACCACCAGCGTGGTCAGAATGATTCCGAGTGCCTTAAGGCGCGAGAAATGGAGCATCGGCGTGAAGCGGTCGCAACCGGTCGCAAGGCGATCAGCTCGACGCGCCCTCCTCCTTCACCGGTTCACCTTTGGCCCGCACGTCAGCCAGCATCGACTTCGCCTGGCGCACGCGAACACCGTCCGCCACCTCGATCTCGATCTGCTCGTCATCGACCACCTTGGTGACCTTGCCGATGAGCCCACCGTTTGTGATCACGGTGTCGCCGCGGCGCACGTTCTTGACCATCTCCTGGTGCTGCTTCTGGCGCTTCTGCTGCGGCCGCAGGATCAGGAAATACATGATCACGAAGATCAGGATGAAGGGCAGCAGCGACACCAGCATGTTGTCGCCACCCCCGAACAGCGAAGGGGCCTGGGCAAATGCGGGTGTCACGAACATGGAGAAGGGCCTCTGGCGGCGGGTTGGTGGCTGTCTTGGCCCGGCGGCGCCCGCTGCCGCTTGGGCGCCCGAAAGGTGCGCGGAATATAGCCGCCAACGGCCCAATTGCAACGCCGCCCAATGCGGCCAAAGGGCTTAAACAGTCAATGTTTTCCGGATTCTGCCGCCTTGCGACCATAGCGCCCAGCGGCTAAGGGAGCGGCCAACCGAAGGCATCCCAATGGCGAAATCCAAACCGAGTTCTCAGTCCCGCTCCAAGGCCCCCTCCAAGCCCGCCGCAAAGTCCAAATCCGCCACCGCTCCGACGCTCTCGCCCGACACGCTCGGCCGGATTGCGGCAGCTCTGGAACGGCTGTCACCGCCCGGCCACGCCGCTTCGGATTTCGACGCCGCCGATGCCTTCATCTGGCAGCCGAAGGGCTCGCGGCTGGTGCCGGTGCCCCGCGTCAACCGCGTCGAGATGGTGCTGCTTCAGGGCATCGACCGGATGCGCGACATCCTGATGGAGAACACCGAACGCTTCGCCAAGGGCCTGCCGGCCAACAACGCGCTGCTCTGGGGCGCACGCGGCATGGGCAAGTCGTCGCTGGTGAAGGCCGCGCATGCGCAAGTCAATAAATCGATCGCGCGCGGCAATCTCAAGCTCGTCGAGATCCATCGCGAGGACATCGAGAGCCTGCCCGACCTGATGACCCTGGTGCGGCCCCAGCCTTACCGCTTCATCGTGTTCTGCGACGACCTCTCGTTCGACGCTGAGGACACGTCCTACAAGTCGTTGAAGGCCGTGCTCGATGGCGGCATCGAGGGCCGGCCGGAGAACGTGATCCTCTATGCGACTTCGAACCGCCGCCATCTGATGTCGCGCGACATGATGGAAAACGAGCGCTCGACCGCGATCAATCCCGGCGAGACCGTCGAGGAGAAGGTTTCGCTATCGGATCGCTTCGGCCTGTGGCTCGGCTTTCATCGCTGCAGCCAGGACGAATTCCTCGCGATGGTCGGCGGCTATGTCAGCCATTTCAAGATTCCGATCGGCGAGGACGATCTGCGCCGCGAGGCGCTGGAATGGTCGACCACGCGCGGCTCGCGCTCGGGACGCGTGGCGTGGCAATACGTGCAGGATGTTGCCGGACGCTTGGGCGTGAAGCTGAGCGGGTAATATCGCCGCGTCTCAGCCGCCCTGAGGGAACGCTCAACCAACTCAGCTGTCATCGCCGGGCTTGTCCCGGCGATCTTGGTTTGGCGGGCACTGTGTTTCCATTGTCGAGATCGCCGGGACAAGCCCGGCGATGACGACGCGTTAAATGGAAATGGCTGCGCCGGTACGAGCGGTTACTAACCCGCCCCGCCCTTGTTCAGGAACGGCGCCGGATCGACTGGCGTCGAGCCCTTGCGGATCTCGAAATGCACCTGCGGCGCGTTAACGCTGCCAGTTTGACCCGCCTTGGCGATGATCTGGCCGCGTTTCACGGTGTCGTCGCGCTTGACCAGTATCTCGCTCGCATGCGCGTAAGCGGTCACGTAACCGTTGGCATGACGGATCAGCACCAGATTGCCGTAGGTCTTGAGCTCGTTGCCCGCATAGGCCACGACACCGTCCTCGGCCGCCTTGATCGGCGTGCCCTCCGGCACCGAGACGTTGAGACCGTCATTCTGCTGGCCCGAAGGCTTCGGCCCGAACGCTTGGATGACGCGGCCATTCACCGGCCAGCGGAACGATGGCAAGCCCGCGGTTGCGTCTCTCGCCTTCGGCGGCTCGGGATTTTCTGCAGCCGGCGTCACAACGTTGGCGGTCGACTGTGCGACTGGCGCAGCCGGCACGGTCGCGACCCGTTGCGGAACGGGCGCTGCGACCTTCGGCTGCGCGATCTTCGGTTGAGCGATCTGGGGCTGCGCAAACGAAGGCGCGGGCTTTGCCGGGATCGTCGCGACCGGTGCGGGCTGCGGCACGGTCTGCCGGGCCGCCAGGTGTTGCGGCGGCGCGCCGCGCACGCCCGGAATGATGATGCGGTCGCCGACCTTCACCATGGTCGACGCCGGTATGTGGTTGGCACGAGCAATCTCGACCAGCGGCTTGTTGTACTGCCGCGACAGCTTCATCAGCGTCTCGCCGGGCGCGATGATGTGGACGTGCTGGCCGCCCACGGCCGGCGCGTTCGACGGCGGGATGCCGATCGGCATGGCGGGCTTCGGCCCGGCACTGGCCATGGTTGTGCTCCCGGTCGACTCGTATTTCGGGATCACCAGCCGCTGACCCGGCCGCAGCGCCGAGCCGTTCGGCAGGTTGTTCGCCTGGGCAATGGCCGACGCCGGCACGCCGTAGCGCCGCACGATGCCGTCGATGGTGTCGCCCTGCTGGACCGTGATCGCAGTACCGCCCTCCCAGTTCCAGCCGGAGCGCGGCGTGGACTGCGCGGCGGCACGGGCCGGAGGCGGCGGAGCCATTTCGGCGCTCGTGCCGCCCGGATGATAAGACGCCATGCCGGGCGAACCGCCAGCCTGGCTGGTCATGGCCGGACGGGTCTGTGGCGCCATGGTATTGGGCGCGCTGGCATACGGCGCGTTGGGCGGCGGCAGCGCCGCGCCCTGCACGACCGAATGGCGCTGCGGCTGCGCCTGAGGCACCGAACCGGTGGCCTCATACGAGGACGAAGACGCCTGAGGGCGATTGTTGAAAGGATTGGAATCGAACCGGTGGGTGTCGGTGCTACAGGCCGCAGCCGTCACCGAAATCGAACCCAACAGGGCAAAACGGAACACAGCAAGCCAGCAACGAGGCTCGGCGACGCGACGCATTGGCGTTCCCACTCATACGCAACACAACGAGTGGTCAGTTAACAACGCGCGGGTAAATAACCGTTTAAATTTTAAAGACTCCCTCAACCCTAACGGCAAACGTGAGACACTCGGCCATATTCTCCGGAGCGGAGTCCGTTACCGCCACAATGGTTGACGGTCCCGGATCAGCGGCGTTCCGCTTGGCTCCACAGGCTGTCGCTAAAGCTCCCTCGCCCTGCCGGGCAACAGCGGCACGAAACGCACCGGGATCAGATTGTCGCGCTTGAGCCAGCCCTTGGTCTTGGTCAGCCGCGCCAGTTCCTGGTGCCCCTCTTGCGGACCGAGCGGGATCACCATGATGCCGTCTTCGGCAAGCTGCTCCGTCAGGGCCTGCGGCACGTTCTCGGCCGCTGCGGTGACGATGATGCGGTCGTACGGCGCCCGGCTCGGCTCGCCGGCAAAACCGTCCCCCGCCACCACATCGACGTTGTTGTAGTCGAGCGTCTTCAGCCGCGTGCGCGCGGCATCCGCCAGCGTGCGGTAGCGCTCGATCGAGATCACCTCGCGAGCCAGCCTCGATAGCACCGCGGCCTGATAGCCCGAACCGGTGCCAACCTCGAGCACGCGATGATTGTCGCGCACCTGAAGCTGCTCGGTCATGTAGGCGACAATGAAGGGCTGGCTGATGGTCTGGCCGCAGGGGATCGGCATCGCCTGGTCGGCATATGCGAACCCCGCATGTTGCGCCTCGACGAAATGCTCGCGCGGCACCTCATCCATCGCACGCAGCACCGCCTGGTCGGTGATGCCGCGGCGACGCAGCGTCAGCATGAACTCCATCCGCTGCACGCTTTCGTCGCCCGTCATGGCGTGTCTCGTGATTTTTACGGAAACAATTCCGCGAGCTTGGTCAGGAACGGCTGATCGGTGAGATCGAGCCTCAGCGGCGTCACCGCAATGCGGTTGTCGTTCAGCGCCGCGAGGTCGGTGCCGTCCTTTACATTTGGCTTCACGCCGCGCTCATAGGCGATCCAGTAATACGGATTGCCGCGGCCGTCGTGGCGCGCATCGATGTGCAGAAGCTGCTGGTTGCGCTTGCCCTGCGACGAGACGGCGATGCCCTTCACTGCGCCGGGCGCGCAGTCCGGGAAGTTGACGTTGACCAGCACGTCGCGCGGAATGCCCTGCTTCAGCACGCGGGCGATGATGTCCGGCCCGTGCTTGACCGCGGTCTGCCAGAACGGGTTGAGCTTGTTCTGTGCCGAATGCGCCTGCGACAGCGCGAACGACGGAATGCCGAGCACGCAAGCCTCTTTGGCGCCCGCGACCGTGCCCGAATAGAGCACGTCTTCCGCAGCGTTGCGGCCACGGTTGACGCCGGAGAGCACCAGATCGGGCACTTTGTCCGACAGGACATGCCGCGCGCCCATGATGACGCAGTCGGTCGGCGTGCCCTTCACGGCATAGTGCCGCTCGCTGATGGTGCGCAGCCGCAGCGGATCGTTGAGCGACAGCGAATGCGACACGCCGGACTGATCGTGCTCCGGCGCGATGACCCAGACGTCGTCGGACAAGGCGCGCGCGATCTCCTCGCAGATCTTGAGGCCCGGCGCGTGGATGCCGTCGTCGTTGGTGACGAGAATTCGCATTATGCTTTCTTCTCAATCTTCCTGAGGCTGCCCATGTAGGGCGCGAGCGCCTCCGGCACCGTGATGGAGCCATCGGCCTCCTGATAGGTCTCCATCACCGCGACCAGCGCACGGCCGACCGCGACGCCCGAGCCGTTCAGGGTGTGCACGAAGGCCGGCTTGCCGTCCTTGCCGCGGTAGCGCGCATTCATGCGCCGGGCCTGGAAGTCGCCGCACACCGAACACGACGAGATCTCGCGGAACATGTTCTGGCCGGGCAGCCACACCTCGATATCGTACGTCTTCTGCGAGGCGAAGCCCATGTCGCCGGTGCAGAGCGTGACGACACGATAGTGCAGCCCAAGTCGGCGCAGCACCTCCTCGGCAGACGCGAGCATCCGCTCGTGCTCGTCCTTCGACTGCTCCGGCGTGGTGATGGAAACGAGCTCGACCTTGGTGAACTGGTGCTGCCGTATCATGCCGCGGGTGTCGCGGCCCGCCGCGCCCGCCTCTGCGCGGAAGCACGGCGTGCAGGCGGTGAGCCGCATCGGCAGCTGCGCGTCGTCGACGATGGATTCGCGCACTAGGTTCGTCAGCGAAACTTCGGCTGTTGGAATGAGCCAGAGGTCCGAGGTGGTGCGAAACTGGTCTTCGGCAAACTTCGGCAATTGCGCCGTGCCGAACATCGTATCGCTGCTGACGAGCAGCGGCGGATTGACCTCGGTGTAACCGTGATCGCCGGTGTGCACGTCGAGGAAGAACTGGCCAAGCGCGCGCTCCAGACGTGCCAGGGCGCCCTTGAGCACCACGAAACGCGCGCCCGAAAGCTTGGCCGCCGTCTCGAAATCCATCATCCCGAGCGCTTCGCCCAACTCGAAGTGCTGCTTCGGCGTGAACGCATACTCGCGCTTGGCGCCGTACTTGTGGTGCTCGACATTGCCGTGCTCGTCGGCGCCATCGGGCACCTCGGCGAGCGGTAGGTTCGGGATCGTGGCCAGAACCTTGTTCAGCTCGTCCTCAGCGGCCTTGGCCTCGTCCTCGAACGCCGGAAGTGTCGTCTTCAGTTCATTGACCTCGACCATCAGCTTCTGTGCCGTGGCCTCGTCCTTCTTGGCCTTGGCCTGGCCGATCTCCTTGGAAGCGGCGTTCCGCCGGGCCTGGGCCTGCTCGAACTTCTGGATCGCGGCGCGGCGCCGCTCGTCGATGGCGAGCAGGTTCTGCGACGAGAATAGCTTCTTTGAATCCGCGTCCAGCGTGCGCCGGTTCAGCGCCTTGTCGAATTCGGCGGCGTGTTCGCGAATGAAGCGGATGTCGTGCATGGGGCAATAACGGCCAGTTCGAAGGAATCTGCGCGACCTTATAACGCGCTTGGTCCGCGCAATGTAACCCTGGCCCACGCGGTATGCGAGCGATGCGAGGCCGTCCTTCAGACGGCTATGCGCGGGAAGGAACGGACAAGGGCTTCTGCGCCCTACTCCGCCGGCTTCACCTCACCGCCCGCGGCTGCGGCGTCCTGCGCGGCCTTCTTCTCTACTATCCGCACCGACCAGATCGCGCCTTCGTAGAGCAGCAGCAGCGGGATCGCGAGCGACATCTGGGACAGCACGTCCGGCGGGGTCAGCACCGCGGCGATGATGAAGGCGATGACGATGAAATAGCGCCGTTTCTCCTTCAGCATCTGCGAGGTGATGATGCCGATCCGGCCGAGCAAGGTCAGAATCACCGGAAGCTGGAACGCGATGCCGAAGGCCAGCACCAGGCTCATGATCAGCGACAGGTATTCGCCGACCTTGGGCAGCAATGCGATCTCGGCCTGCCCGTCGCCGCCCATCTGCTGCATGCTGACGGAAAACCGCACCAGCATCGGCATCACGACGAAATAGACCAGCATCGCGCCCATGACGAAGAAGATCGGCGTGGCGATCAGATATGGCACGAAGGCCTTGCGCTCGTGCCGGTAAAGGCCGGGCGCGACGAACATGTAGATCTGGCTGGCGATGATCGGGAACGCGATGAAGGCTGCGCCGAACATCGACAGCTTCAGGTGCGTGAAGAACAACTCCAAGAGCTGCGTATAGATCAGCTTGGCCTTGTCTGAGCCCACGACAAAGACATAGGGCCAGATCAGGATGTTGTAGATTTGTGAGGAGAAAAAGAAGCAGCCGACGCAGGCCACGGCGAACGCCGCCAGCGCCTTGATCAGCCGCGCCCGCAACTCGATCAGGTGGGACATCAGGGGCGCTTTCGACGCCTCGATTTCCTTCTCGTCGTCGTCGCTGATCACGCGCCGCTCCCCGAAGGCTTTGCTTCATGCGGCTTGGATTCATGCGGGGCGTCGTGCGTCGCGGCGGCCGGCTGGGGCGCCTCGGCGGCGATCGCGGTGTCGGCATGATCCGGCTGCGGGATCGTGGTCTCGGGAGAAACCGGCGCCGGGATGCTCGGCGACGCGGCCTCGGGCGAGGCACTCGCGGTCGAGGGCGTATCCTTCATCGGATCGAGCGACGAGAGGCTGTTGATCTCCTTGCGCACGGTGCCGATCGGATCGAAATCGGTGAACTGCTTGGTGGCGGCGTCGGTCATCTCGTCGACCGACTTCTTGATGTCGGCCATCTCGGCCTCGCGCATCGCCTCCTGAAACTGGCTCTGGAATTCGGACGCCATGCGCCGGACCTTGCCCATGTACTGGCCGACCGTGCGCAGCACACCGGGCAATTCCTTCGGACCAATGGCGATCAGCGCCACCACGCCGATCACGACAAACTCGCTCCAACCGATATCGAACATGTTCGCCTTCTAACAGAGCACACCGCCGCCGGAAAAACCGCCCCCGCGCTTTCCGCGATCATGCTCTTACAAACAGCAAGGGGCGCAAGCCTCGACGGCCGGCGCCCCGCATTTCTCCGACACGAACCGGGCGCCCGGCCGATCAGCCCGTGGTGCCCTCGAACTTGCGCTCGGTCTGGGCGTGCTGCTTGAGCGGATCGCCCTTGGCGTCGATCGTCTTGGGCTCGGACGGCGTCTCGACCTTGGCGGTGTCGTCCTCCGACATGCCCTTCTTGAACGCCTTGATGCCTTGCGCGAAGTCGCCCATCAGCGACGAGATCTTGCCGCGACCGCCAAACAGAATCATCACAACGATGGCGACCAGCAGCCAGTGGACCCAACTAAACGTACCCATTTTCGTCCTCCGGACCGGTAGGCGGTTGCCGCGCTACGGGATTTGCCGGAACCTAGGACGCAAAAGCCGCAAAAACAAGGATGACCAGGAGCGTTAATCCCGGACCCGCGGCAATATAGCTAATCCGTTCAAAGTCCTGGGGAACCCGTGCGGGGTGCGCACCAGAGCGCGTCGAAGACGCGCGAACGCGCTTTGCGCACGCACCCGCAGCATTGATCACCGAAAGCGCCCGATTATTCCTCGATACGCTCGGGCGGCGGCGCCAAGCCCAGGTCGAGATCGCCTGGCTCCAGCGGATCCTCGTCGTCGTGCAGCGTCGGGTCGTCCGACGGCATTGGCACCGCGAAACCTGGCGGCAGACGGTGATCGAGCAACCCCGAGCCTTTCAGTTCTTCGAGACCCGGCAGGTCGCTCAGGCCCTCAAGACCGAAGTGCGACAGGAAGTCCTCGCTCGTGCCGTAAGTAATCGGCCGGCCCGGCACCTTGCGGCGCCCGCGCGGCTTGATCCAGCCGGTTTCCATGAGAACGTCGAAGGTGCCCTTCGACATCACCACGCCGCGGATTTCCTCGACCTCGGCGCGCGTCACCGGCTGGTGATAGGCGATGACGGCGAGCGTCTCCACGGCAGCCCGCGACAGTTTCTTCGGAACCGTGGCTTCCTTGGTGAGCAGCCACGACAGATCGCGCGCCGTGCGGAACGTCCACTTGCCGTTGATGCGAACGAGGTTCACGCCGCGGGGCGCGTACTCCATCTGCAGGTCGCGCAGCGCCTGCTTGACATCGACGCCTTCGGGCATGCGCGCCGCGAGAGTCTTCTCGTCGATCGGCGCAGAGGCCGCAAACAGCACTGCTTCGAGAAGACGGAAATGCTCCGGACGCGCGCCGGGCTCAGCCGCGACCTCGGTCTCGGCCCCTTCCTCCGCGTCGGCGTCGGCTTCCTCTTCGGCATGAGCTTCTTCCGCGCCAGCAGCTTCCTCAGAGCGGGCGGTCTCTTCAGCGCGAGCAACTTCTTCGGCGCGGGCCGCTTCCTCGGCACGGGCGGCCTCTTCAGCGCGCGCAGCCTCCTCGGCGCGCGCAGCCTCCTGGGCACGCGCCTGCGCCTCGGACTTCTCCTCGGCCCGGGCCTTGAGTTCCTCGTGGGGGATGATCCGACGTTCCGCCAATGCCGCCATGCCTCCGAAGCTCCCTACTGAATCCATTATTCCGTCGCCCGCGGGGATCCCGCACCTGATTCGACCGCCGCGAGACCCGCGGCATCACGCTTACGCAGATAAATCGGCGCGAAGGCCTGCTGCTGATGAAACTCGAGGTGGCCTTCGCGAACCAACTCCAAGGTGGCCGCCAAGCTTGACGCAAATACGGTGGCCCGCATCGAAGGTTCCACCAGGTACTCGAACAGATACTTGTCGAGCGGCGCCCAGTCGGTGGCTGCGCCGACCATCCGCTCGAGAATCTCGCGCGCCTCCTGAAGCGCCCAGACGTTGCGCTTCTTGAACTGCACATGGTTGAAGGCGTTTTGCGAACGCTGCTTGGCATAAGCCGACAGCAGGTCGTAGAGCGTCGCCGTCCACTGCGGATGCTTGATGTCGGAGATCGGTTCCGGGTCGCCGCGCTGGAACACGTCGCGCTGCAGCTGCGGCCGTTGCATCAGCTGATCCGAAACCTCCCGGAACGCTTCCAGGCGCTTGAGCCGCCAGGCGAGCGCATTGGCCATGTCTTCGGCCGACGGACCATCGGGCGTCGCGGGCTCGGGCAGCAGCAGCCGCGATTTCAGGTAAGCGAGCCAAGCCGCCATCACCAGATAATCGGCGGCGAGTTCCAGACGAACCTTCCGCGCTGCCTCGATGAAGGCGAGATATTGCTCGGCGAGCGCCAGCACCGAAATTTTAGCGAGATCGACCTTCTGCTGCCGCGCCAGCGCAAGCAGCAGGTCGAGCGGACCTTCGAAGCCCTCGACGTCGACGACCAGCGCCGGTTCGTCGGAGGCGCGGTCAGCCAGGTCTGCTTCAAACGGTACGGCTTCGGTCATCAAGCCACGTATCCATCGATCATGGCGGCGAACTCGCGCCGCGCGGCCTCGATATCCAGCGCTTCGGGCTGCCGCCTCGCATTTAGCGCCCGCTGCGCACGCTTCAACGCTTCGCCGGTTAATTCAGGCGCTTCGGCCGCGACCTGGCGCATCTCGTCCATATTGCCGTTGCAATGCAGGACAAGATCGCAGCCCGCCTTCAGCGAGGCCCGCGCACGCTCGGCGATCGACCCCGACAACGCCCCCATCGACACGTCATCACCCATTAACAAACCTTCGAACCCGACTGAGCCGCGAATCACTTCGCGTATCATCACCGGGGACGTCGTTGCGGGTAGCACGGGATCGAAGGCCGTGAAAACCACATGAGCCGTCATTCCCAAGGGCAATTTTTTCAGTGGACGGAATGCGGCGAAGTCGGCGACATCGAGCGTGGCCCGGTCGGCGTCGACCACCGGCAGCTTGAGATGGCTGTCGGCATTGGCGCGGCCGTGGCCGGGGATGTGCTTGAGCACCGGAAGCATGCCGCCGGCAGCGATACCCTCCGCAACGGCCGCGGCGATCGCGGCGACCTTCTCAGGGGTCTCGCCATAGGCACGATCGCCGATCACGCGGTCGGAGCCCACGACCGGCACGTCGGCAAGCGGGACACAGTCGGTGTTGACGCCGAGCGGCAGGAGGTCCGAGGCCATCAGCCTCGCGCCAAGCCGGGCTGCCGCCAAGCCGAGCTTCGGATCGCGATCGTAGAGCTTCCCGAACACCGCACCCGGTGGATAGGCCGGCCAGTGGGGTGGACCGAACCGCTGGACCCGGCCACCCTCCTGATCGACCAAGACGAGCGCGTCCGGCGCCAGTTCATGTAAAACTTCAGCAACAAGCTCAACGACTTGAGCCTTATCCTCAACGTTCCGCTTGAACAGGATCAGACCGAACGGCTGGGCTTCACGCAGGAACTGACGTTCCTCGTCCAACAGCTTGGTTCCGGCCAATCCTGTGATGAATGCACGTTGCGCCATCGGCGCGGCTTACGTGCGCCGCGCCGGAGGGTCAAGCTAACGAACCCGCCAAATCAGTTGGCTTGCACAACGCAATCGCCGCCAGCCGACTTCAGGCTGCTGCAGACCTTTACAGCCTGCTCACGGGTGGCGTACGGCCCGACCATGGCGCGATAGTATGTGCCTTTGGTTCCGAGATCGGCCCGGCGGATGACGTGCGGCTGGCCGCCGAGCACGCTGGAATATTTCGACTGGATGCCACGGAACGAAGACTCCGCATCGCTCTCGCTCTTTTGCGAAGACACCTGCACGTGGAAACGGCCACCGGCCGAAGCCGTGACGCGCGGCGCAGGAGCGGCGTTGGCCTGCCGCACCGGCGGCGTGGCGTCGCGATAGGCCGAAGCCTGCGGCGGCGGGGAGCTATCCTGGCTGTCCGGGCTCAGCGACAGCGGCGCATTGCCGGAGGTCACGGGCGCCGACTGCTGGCGTGCAGAGTTGCTGGTCCGCGACGGCGTCGAGCGCGAGGACGGCGACGGCGCGGGCGTTTCGGTCCTGGCCTCCGCGACCTGCCGGCTCGGCGGCGGCGGGAATTGAACGCCACCCGGCCGCGAGGCCGGCGGCGGTGACGACAGCATCGCCGTATCAGGCGAAGTCGAAGGCGTATTCACCGCCATATCGCCCGAATTTGGCGTGATCGGCACGGTCCGCACCTGACGTGTCGGACCGATCGCGAACGGCGGCGCAGATCCAGCCTGCCGCGCCGGCGGCGTCGCAACCGACGCCGGCTGCGCGCGCGTCAGATCCTTCTGATCGATCGGCTTCTCTTCACGCCCGACGAGGCGCTCGTCCTTGCTGCGCTCCGGGAAGCGCTCGTAGTTGTCTTTGGTGAAATCGGACGACGCCTTGGTTGACGGCGGCGGCGCGATTTTGCTCGGGTCGGCGCTGGCGCGGATCACCGGTGGCGGACCCGACGTGCCCGGGCCGCCGAAGTAGTTGCGATAAGCCACGGCGCCAGCAGTACCGACCACGGCTAGCGACAGTACAGCCGCGACCGTCAGCAGTCCCTTGCGGCGAGAGCGCGGCGCGTCGTCATAGAACTCGTCATCGTGCGGTGCAGGCATCGCGCCGGCGTCCGCCTGCGGCGGATAGATTCCCGGCTGCTGGACGTATGGCTGCTGCGCAAACGACGGCTGGGACGGATGCCCCGGCGTGGTCAGGAAGCTCGGCAGCGGATCAGCCGCCGTGCGCGGCGGCGCATCGAACGGCGGCGGCGAGCGATAGTAGTCGTCAGCCGGCGCGTGGCTCACCGGCTCGGGGATCACCGGCACTTCGAAACCCGGGACCGGACGCATCGGCGGCGGCAGGCCATAGGTTTCGGCAGGCTGATGGTAGGCATTCGATGGCGCAGGCAGGTCCGGCCATTCGCCGGGCGCCGCCTGCTGAGGCTGCGAGGCTCCGCCAAACCGCAGCGGCGGCAGGTCCTCCGGGAACTGCGGCACCGGCTCCGGCTGATAGGCCTGGGTGGGCGGCTCGCTATAGGGCTGCGTCGGATATTGCTCGTAGGCGCCCTGCGGGTCCGGCAAGGCCTCGCTCGGGCGCGAGCCGAATTCGGCAAAAGGATCGTTCTGCCCGATCAGCCGAGCCAGCTCGGCGAGCGGGTCATTTGCAGGCGCAGTGGAACCCGAGCCGCCCCCAAAGGCATCGCTCGATCGGAAACGCGAGGTGTTGTTATCCGCCATACTAAATCCGATTCCGGTACTCTCGGCGGCCGTGAGGCCGTCCAGGCCAAGGTCCCAGCCCATGCCCCTCTGCATGGACCGCGCCAATAGGCTCCGAGTTACCGCATCTCCCCAGGCGCCCCGACCCCTAGCATCCTCAACCCCGAGGCGAGAACGGTGACCACGCCTTGGACCAGTGCGAGGCGGGCCACAGTAAGTAATGGATCATCGAGGATAATGAAGCGTAAATGAGGCGAATTTGTCCCTCTTGTCCATTGGGCATGAAATTCGCTTGCCAAATCATAGAGGTAGAAAGCCACCCGGTGGGGCTCATGGGCCACCGCGGCGGCTTCGACGAGCCTTGGGTACAGCGCGATCTTGCGCATGATCGATAATTCAGCCGAGTCGTCGAGCCGGTTGAGCTCGGCCTTGGCGAGATCGACCGTGCAGTTGGCCGCATCGATCGGCAGGCCGGGCATCTGCTCGGCGGCGTTGCGGAAGATCGAATGGCCGCGGGCGTGGCCGTACTGCACATAGAAGACCGGATTGTCTTTCGACTGCTCGATCACCTTGGCCAAGTCGAAATCCAGCACCGCGTCGTTCTTGCGGTAGAGCATCATGAACCGCACCGCGTCGCGGCCCACCTCCTCCACCACTTCGCGCAGCGTCACGAACTCACCGGAGCGCTTCGACATCTTCACTTCGATGCCGTTGCGGCTGAGCTTCACGAGCTGAACGATCTTGACGTCGAGCTCAGCCGTATCGCCGCTCACCGCCTTCACGGCGGCCTTCATGCGCTTGATGTAGCCGCCGTGATCGGCGCCCCACACATCGATCATGTCGCGGAAGCCGCGATCGAACTTCGACTTGTGATAGGCGATGTCGGAGGCAAAGTACGTGTAGCTGCCGTCCGACTTCTTCAGCGGGCGGTCGACGTCGTCGCCGAACGCAGTGGCGCGGAACAGCGTTTGCTCGCGGTCCTCGTAGTCTTCGACAGGCGCGCCCTTGGGCGGCGGCAGCCGGCCTTCATAGACCTGCCCCTTGGCGCGCAAGTCATCGATCGTGGCGCCGACCTGATCGGCCCCTTCAATGAGCGAGCGCTCGGAGAAGAACACATTGTGCTGCACGTTGAGCGCGGCCAGGTCTTCCTTGATCGCGGTCATCATCATGGCGATGGCTTTGCCGCGAACCAGCGGCAGCCATTTGTCTTCGCTCATGGCCTTGAGCTTGTCGCCGAACTCGGCCTTGAGCGCCTCGCCGACCGGCTTCAGATAGTCGCCGGGATAGAAGCCCTCCGGAATCTCGCCGATGTTCTCGCCGAGCGCCTCGCGGTAGCGCAGGAACGCCGAGCGCGCCAGCACATCGACCTGGGCGCCGGCGTCGTTGATGTAGTACTCGCGGGTCACGCCAAAGCCCGAGAACGCGAGCAGGTTCGCAAGCGCATCGCCGAACACCGCACCACGGCAATGTCCGACATGCATCGGACCGGTCGGATTGGCCGAGACATATTCCACGTTCACCGGCTTGCCGGCGCCGATGGTGCTCTTGCCGTAATCCGCTCCAGCGCGGATCGCATCCGCCAGCGCCTCGCGCCACACCGACGGATCGAGCGCCAGATTGATGAAGCCCGGGCCCGCGATCTCGGTCTTCTTGACCTCCGGCAGCTTGGCGAGTTCCGCCGCGATTTTCTCGGCCAAGTCGCGCGGCTTCATGCCGGCATCCTTGGCGAGCGCCATGGCGGCGTTGGTCGCCAGATCGCCGTGACTCGCTTCGCGCGGCGGCTCGACGACGATACGCGACAGATCGAGGCCCGCTGGAACAGCGCCGGCCTTGGCCAGCGCTTCGACGGCGGTGCGGACGTGGTGGGTGAAGACCTGGAAAACGTTCATGCGGCGCGGGTGATAGCAAATCGTCGTGTGGGGGGCGAGGCCGAAGCTGCCTTTGAACCTACGACCTCTCCCGTGTGAAGGGAACGCCCTCCCGCTGAGCCAAGCTACCGCAGCTCCGGTGTCGAGCCGAGAAGCCTCTCGTGCTCGCCGATGGCATAGCGGTCGGTCATGCCGGCGATGTAGTCGGCGATCCGGAGCGCCCGGCCGATGGCGTCGCCCGGTTCGAGGTCCGCGAGCCATTCGGCCGGCATGTCGGAGGGCTTGTCCACAAAGCGCTCGAACAGCCGCCGCACCACGGCTTCGGCCTCCGTCATGATCCGCATGACGCGATCGTGACGGTAGAGCCTCGGATAGAGGAAATCCTTGATGGCGCGGTCGGCCGCCGCAAAATTTGACGAAAAGCCGACCACCGGCTTGCCGGCTTGGCGCACATCCGTCACCGAGGCCGGGTTGAGCGCCTCGAGCCGCCTGCGGCTTTCACCAATGACATCCTCGATCATCCGCGTGATCACCCGGCGCACCAGTTCGTGGGCATGACGCGGCGGATCGAGCCGCGGATGGTCGCGCGCAATGTCGCGCAGGATGTCATCGATCAACGGCAGATTCTTCAGGTCGGAGATCTCGAACACGCCGGCGCGAAGCCCATCGTCGATGTCGTGGGCGTCATAGGCGATGTCGTCGGCGATCGCGGCGGCCTGCGCTTCGACGCTCGCAAAGCTCCACAGTTCGAGATCGTGCATGCGGTTGTAGTCCGCAATGCCGCGCGGCAACTCGTCCTCGCGGTAGCGCTCCACCGGCTGGCCGGCACTGTCGGTCAACGGACCGTTGTGTTTGACCAGACCTTCGAGCGTTTCCCAGGTCAGATTGAGGCCATCGAAGTTGGCATAACGACGCTCCAGAGACGTGACGACGCGCAAGGTCTGGGCGTTGTGATCGAAGCCGCCGAACAGCGCCAGGCACTGGTCGAGTGCGCGCTCGCCGGCATGGCCGAACGGCGTGTGGCCCAAGTCATGGCCGAGCGCCGAGGCCTCGGCCAGGTCCTCGGCAAGGCCGAGCGCGCGCGCGATGGATCGCGCCACTTGGGTCACTTCCAAAGTGTGGGTCAGCCGGGTGCGGAAATGGTCGCCTTCGTGGAAGACGAAGACCTGCGTCTTGTAGGCAAGCCTGCGGAACGCGGCGGAATGGATGATGCGGTCGCAATCGCGCCGGAAATCGCTGCGCGTGGCGCTCGGCGGCTCGGCCACAAGCCGGCCACGGCTTTTTGCCGGGTCGGAGGCATAGGGCGCGATTGCCGCATTCGCCATGAAATCCGCCCGAATCCGCTCAATTGACCTTGGCCGTCGCCGCACTTACCTATCATTCGGGCGCGGATGCAACCCTGAGTCTCGACGGCGCCCCGGAACGATGGAAGCGACGATGACCGAGGTCACGATCACGGAACGCGCGGCGCGGCGGATCGGCGAAATTCTGAAGGCCGAACCTGCCGGCGCGATGCTGAGACTGAGCGTCTTGGGCGGCGGCTGCTCGGGCTTTCAATACAAATTTGACGTCGAGAACACCAAAGCGGACGACGACCAAACCGTCGAGCGCAACGGCGTCACCATGCTGGTCGACTCGATTTCGCTGCAGTACCTGGCGGGCTCGGAGGTCGACTTCGTCGAAGACCTGATCGGCGCCTCGTTCAAGGTCAACAACCCGCAGGCCAAGGCGTCCTGCGGCTGCGGGACAAGCTTCTCGCTCTGATCCGACCCGCCTTCCCGCACGCCTGTCTGATTGCTACCATTGCTTCCGCTGACCTGGGGGCAAGCATGCGTCGGCGGATATTTCTTACGCTCATTGGCGCCGCGGCTTTGGCGTGGCCGCTTCAGACTTTCGCACAACCGGTGTCGCAATGGCCCGACCATCCGGTCCGGCTCTTGGTCACTGTCGGTGCGGGCGGCGCGGCCGATACGCTGTCGCGCAATCTCTCCAACGGCTTTTCGCAATTCGCTAACGGTCAGCCGCTGATCGTCGAGAACCGGCCCGGCGCCGGCGGTACCATTGCGGCCGCAGCGGTGGCGCGCGAGAAGCCTGATGGCTACACGCTGTTCCTCGCCGAGGTCGGCCCCAACGCGGTGTCGCACGTGCTCGGCGCCAAGCCGCCCTACGACCCGAACACCGCCTTCACCCCGATCATCCATGCCGCCAATCTGCCGGCCGTGGTGCTGATCCGATCCTCGTTGCCCTACACGACGTTGCCGGAGTTCACCACAGCTGCCAAAGCGCAGCCGCGCAAGTTCAATTATGCGTCGGCGGGCGTCGGCAATTGGACGCACCTGTTCATGGAGTATCTCAACCGGCAAGCCGGGATCGAGCAGGTCAATGTCGTCTATCGTTCGGGTTCGGAGATGCTGACATCGTTGCTCAAGGACGAAGCCGACACGGCGATCATCACCGTGTCGACCGCGCTCGGGCAGATCAGACAAGGCAAGGTGCGGGCGTTGGCCGGCATTTCGATGCGGCCGATGCCGCAGCTTCCCGACACACCGCCCGTGGGCAAGACCATCCCGGACTTCGACGTCGCGGTCTGGCACGGCATCGCGGGGCCGGCCGGCATGGATCCGGCGCTTGTGGCCCGCATCAACGGCATCTTCAATCAGGTGCTGCAGACGCCCGCCGTGCGAAGCGCCATATCAGACCAGCAGGCCGCCGATATCGTTGGCGGCTCGGCCCAGCAGTTCGACAACTTCATCAAGAGCGAATTGAAACGCTGGCCGGAGGTCGTCAAGGCCGCCGGCATCCAGACGCAATAGCGCCGCGCGGCGCTACTGCCCCTTCACGCCGGCTGCATTCACCGCCTCGGTCCAGAGGGCGACGTCGTCCTTGATCGCCGCCGCAAACTCCTCCGGCGTGCTGCCGATCGGATCGATGCCCTGGTTGCCCATGTGCTCGATGACGGCCGGCTCCTTCACGGCACGCGCCACCTCTGCGGCAACGCGGCTGACAATCTCCTTCGGAGTTTTTGCAGGCGCCATCAAGCCGTTCCAGGTGATGGTCTTGAACGTCGGATAGCCGAGTTCGCTGACGGTCGGCACATCCGGCAGCTTCGGCCAGCGTGTACCGCTCGACACCGCGATCGCCCGCACCGTGCCCGCCCTCACCTGCGGCAGCGCGTCCGACGAGCTCGAGAAATTCGCCACCACATGGCCCGCGACGAGATCGGCCATGGCCGGCGCGCCGCCCTTGTAGGGCACGTGAATCATGTCGAGGCCGGCGAGCTTGAGAAAATACGCCATCGACAGATGCGTGCCGTTGCCGATGCCGCCGGACCCGAAGGCGAGCTGGCCCGGCCGCGCTTTCACATAGGCGATGAACTCGGCAAGCGTGTGCACCGGCAGTTTCGGATTGACGCAGAGCACGAAGGGATTGCTGCCGACGAGGCTGATCGGCGCGAAGTCCTTCAGCGGATCGTATTTCGTGGTCTGCATCGCCGGGAGGATGACCATCTGCGGCAGGTTGCCCATCACCAGCGTGTAACCGTCGGCGGGGCCGCGGGCGACGACTTCGGCTGCGATCGTGCCAGCCGCTCCAGGCCGGTTCTCGACCACCATCGGCTGGCCGAGCTGTTCGCCAAGCGGCTGGGCGATAATGCGCGTGATGGTGTCGGTCAATCCGCCGGCAGCCAGACCAACCACGATCTTGACCGGCTGCTGCGGCCAGGCGTTCGGCTGCGCCAGACTGCTGGTGACAAAAACGATTGCCGCAACCAGCGGCGCAGCAACCGCCGCGGTCTTCCGTACTTTCATTGGTTCCAGGTCCCTGCTCTTCCGGCTCAGTTTACCGTCATGCCGGCGGCTTTGGCGAACACCGAATACGTGCCGATTTCCCTTTTCACCTGCGCGTCGAACTGCGCGGGTGAAAGCGGCATCGACTCGACGCCGAGCGTCTTGAGCTTTTCCTTCACGGCGGGCGCGTCGAGCGCTTTGACCATCTCTTGATGGAATTTCGCGACGATGTCTGGCGGAGTCTTGGCCGGCATGAAGACGCCCATCCAGAACGTGTAGTCGGAATCCGGATAGCCGGATTCCAGCGTGGTCGGAATCTCCGGCAGCGCCTCGGCGCGCCGCGGGCTCGACACAGCAAGACCGAGCAGCCGGCCTTCCTTGACATGCGGCAGCGCCGTCGCGATCGGACAGAAATAGAAATCGACACGACCGGCCATCACTTCGGTGATGCCCTCGGCGCCGCCCTTGAACGGCACCATCACGGCGTCGAAGCCCGCGCTCATGCGAAAGCGCTCGGCGCTCATCTGCACCGCAGAGCCGACACCGAGCGACGCGTAAGTCGCAGAGCCCGGCTTGGCCTTCGAGGCCGCGACGTACTCCTGGACCGTCTTGAAGCCCTTCGACGGCGACATGATCATGATGTTCGGTACGCTGCCGATGGCACCCACGGTGACGAAATCGCGCTCCACGCTGTAGTTGAGATTGGGGTAGAGCGCCGGTGTGATGGCATGCGCCGCCGAATGCACCAGCATCGTGTAGCCGTCCGGGTCAGCCTTCGCGACCAGCGAGGAACCGAGCGTGCCACCCGCACCGGCGCGGTTCTCGACCACGATCGGCTGGCCGAGTTGCCTGGCCATCTGTTCGAAAACAATCCGCGGCACGACGTCGACGGCGCTGCCCGGACCGAACGGGATGATGGCGCGAATGGGTCGTGTCGGCCAGGACTCCGCAAAAGCTTGAGCATTTGCGGCGGTCAGCGGCCAGGATCGCGGTGGCGAGAAGGAGACGGCGCACGAGGAATTCTCCGTTGAATCGGGGTCTTTCAAGCAAGAGCCGTGCCGGGAAAACCCTGGCTAGATGCGCTCGATGCCCGCGTCGGCGATCACCTTGGTCCATTTCGCGATGTCGGAGGCGACGCGCGAGCGATAGCCGTCGGGCGTGGTCGGCCGCGGATCGGCTCCGATCTTCCTGATGCGCTCGACGGTCTCTGGCTCGGCAAGGCTCGCCGCCACTTCGGCGTTGAGCTTCTCCACCATCGGCTGCGGCATGCCGGCAGGCCCTGCGAGCCCAAGCCATGATGTCACCGCGTAATCTGTGACACCCCCTTCGGCGAATGTCGGCACGTCCGGCAGCGCGAAGAAACGCTGCGGTCCGGTGATGCCAAGCGCGCGCATGCGGCCGTCGCGCACCATCTCGGCCACCACCGTCATGTTGTCCATCAAGGCATCGACGCGCTTGCCGAGCAGATCGGTCGCGGCCTGCGGCGAGCCGCGATACGGCACGTGCTGGATCTTGATGCCGGCGGTCGCCGCAAACAGCTCAAGCGCGAGATGCTGTCCGGTGCCGTTGCCGGGCGTCGCGCAAAGAAGCTTTGACGGCTCGGCCTTGGCGCTCCGAACGAACTCGGCGAGATTCTTCGCCGGATGATCCGGATAGGTGACGAACACGAAAGGAAAATCCGACAGCATGCTGATCCAGGAAAAGTCCTCCAGCGGCCGGTATGGCAGCGACTTGTAGATCGCGGCCGACACCGCGTGGCCGCCGGCTGCGAGAAACAGCGTCTTGCCGTCCGGCGCAGCCCGCGCCACGGACGCGGCCGCAGTCGAGCCGCCTGCGCCCGGTCTCGGTTCGACCACGAACTGCTGGTTCAGGCGCGCCGCAAGCCGTTCCGCGATCAGACGCGCGGTGAGATCGACATTGCCGCCAGGCGTGAAGCCATGCGCGATCGTGACGGTGCCTTCCGGCCGCGCCGACTGCGCATAGGCGGGCGCAACGGTCACCGCCGACAAGCCCGCGATCGCCGCGCGGCGCGTGATCCTCTTCGACATGTTCGTCCCCTCTGCGTCTAAGTTTGCCGGCTCAGTTCGGCGCGCCAGCCACGCGATAGTTGCCGTCTTGCATGATGCGCAGGCCAGACTCCTTCAGCTCTGCGGTTCTTCGTTTCAGCGTCGCGGCGTCGACCGTGAGCTTGCCGTTCCGCTTGCGGATCTCGCCATCGATGATGACGGTATCGACGTTGCCGGCGCCCGCAATCTCGACAATCGAATAGATCGGGTCGTAGACCGGCACCATGTTCACGTCGTCGGCGTTCAGCATCACGATGTCGGCCTTCTTGCCGGGCGTGAGCGTGCCGATCCTGCTGTCGAGCCGGAACGCCTTTGCGCCATTGATCGTGGCCCATTCCAGCGCCTCGCGCGAGCGCACTGGATTTTTCGTTAGCGGCGAGTTGCCGCGCAGCGCATTGTTGCGGACCTCCTTGCCGCGGGCGAACAGAAGGCCTGCCTGCATCTCGCGGAACATCTGGCCCGAGGCGTAGAGCTCCACGTCGATGCCAAGCGACGGCAGCCCGCCCTGCTCGCGATAGGCCGCGACCATGGCGTCGCCGATGTGATGGTGCAATTCGACCAGCACGGTCGAGGTGAGCGTGGCGCCGTTGTCGACCACGGTGCGAAGGTCCGCGGTGTCGTAGCTCGTGCCGTGCACGAGGTTGTGGTCAGGCCCGAGCAGCCCCGCCTTGGCCATACGCTTGTAGCCGTCCGGCACCACGCAGTCCTCGCGCCGCCGCGTGTGCGACGACGACACAAGGCCGAACTCGCGCGCCATTTTGATGTCGTGCTCGACCACCTCCCAGGCGCCCCAGTCGGGTCCCAGGATGGCCATGGCGAGCGTGACGCGGGCGTCGTCGCTTGCAAGCCGGCCCTTGCGGAGCGCCTCGATCCGCTCGCGCGGATGCGGCACATGGGTGAACGGTGTGCCTTTCTCGAGTCCGATCGGCTTCGCGGTGCCGTGGGCAAACACCGCGCGGATGCCGCTGTCGATCAGGCCGTCCACCGCGCGCTCGGCGTGCTCGATGCTGGTGATGTTGTGGCACCAGTCGACCAGCGTGGTGACGCCGGCGTCGATCTGCGCGAGCGCTCCCATGTAGTTGGCGATGTAGTTGTCCTCGGGCTTGTAGCGCGTCGCCAAGTTTGAATGCACGTGCTTGAAGTAGTCGGCCGACATCCATTCGGCGCCGATGCCGCGCAGCGCCGTCTCCCAGGTGTGCATGTGGGCATTGACCAGGCCCGGCATCACGATCTTCTCGGAGGCGTCGATGGTTTCGTCGGCACTGGCGTTCAGGTTCCGGCCAACGGCTTTGATGGTGTTGCCCGCGACGAGCAGCTCGCCGCCCTTCATCTCGCCGATCGACGGATCGAGCGTGACGAGCCAGCCGCATTTGATGAGCGTAGATTTCATGGATGCCGTTTCCTCGACGCGCCTCATCGTGATGTGAGGTTCGCTACGTTACGCGGCTGCCGCCGTCGCCAACAACTGGGCTTTTCCACGCACTGCGCATGATGGGAATACCGCCCGCGCGCTTGCTTCACGGCCAATTGATGGGGCAGCGGAACGTTCGAATGCCTTTTCGCACACCTTGCGCGGGCGTTCATCCGAACGCACGACGCGAAGCGGTCGGCGGCCCTGCAAGATCAAACCTTCGAGCCCTGGCACCACGATCAAGCAATTCCAAGTTGGGGGCTGACCGCCGGCGGGGGGCTCTCCGGTCCCACCGGCCGGTCTCCAGCGGAGCCGGGCCATGATCGGACTCCCAACCGGTCATGGTCCGGACGCCGCCCTCAGTTGGGCTTGATGCCCGCGGCCTTCGCCACCGCGATGTTGTCGGCGACTTCTGCCTTGATGCGGGCCGCGAACTCCGCGGGCGTCCAGGCGAGCGGCGAAATGCCAGCCTTGGCCAGGCGCATCTGGGTGTCCGGATTCTTGACCGCCTTGATCGTCTCGGCGTTGAGCCTGTCGACAACGGCTGCCGGCGTCCCAGCCGGCGCCAACATGCCGATCCAGATCGGAAACTCGGCATTGCGATAGCCCGCTTCCAGTATGGTCGGCACGTCCGGGAGTTCGGGCGCGCGCGTCGCGCCGTTCGTCACCAGGGCCACGAGCTTGCCATCGCGGATGTAGGGCAGCGCGGTGTTGATCGGGCAGAAATAGAACTCGACCCGGCCGGTGATCACCTCGGTCAGCGCCTCGGGACCGCCGCGGAACGGCACGTGGGTGGCCTGGAATCCCGCCGCGAGCTTGAGCTTCTCGGCGCTGAGATGCGTGCCGGAGCCGACGCCGACCGACGCGAAATTGAACGAGCCTGGGTTGGCCTTGGCCGCGGCCACCATCTCCTGGATGGTCTTGAAGCCCTTCGACGGCGAGATCACCAGCACCGCAGGCAGACTGCCGAAGGCTGCGACCGGCGCGAAATCCCTTTCGGTGTCGTACGGCAGGTTCGCGTAGATCGCCGGCGACACCGAGAACGCGTTGGAATGGGCAAGCAGCGTGTAGCCGTCGGGATCGGCCTTGGCCACGGCATTGGTGCCGAGCGTACCGCCCGCGCCGGTGCGGTTCTCGACTACGATCGGCTGGCCGAGTTGCGGCGAAAGCTGATCGAACACAATGCGCGGCACGAGGTCGGTCGCGCTGCCCGCACCGAACGGAATGATCGCGCGTATCGGCCGTGTGGGCCAATCCTGCGCGGCCGCCACGGCCGGCATCAGCAATGCCAGCGAGGCGATCAAGGCGAGCCTGGTGAAATTCATGGCGTCGCCTCCGACATCCGGGAAACAGCTACTCCGCCGCGACCGCGGGCTTGTGCACCACCTCACCCACCTCCTCGAGCTGCGGCTCGAGGCGGCGGCGCAGGATGCGATCGAAGCGGTCGAGATAGACGTAGATCACCGGCGTGATGAACAGCGTCAGCAGCTGCGACAGGATCAGACCGCCGACCACCGCGACGCCGAGCGGCTGACGCAGTTCCGCGCCCTCGCCGTTGCCGAGCGCGATCGGCAGCGCGCCGAAGATCGCCGCGAAGGTGGTCATCATGATCGGACGGAAGCGCAGGAGACATGCCTCGCGGATCGCGGCTTCCGCCGAGAGGCCGACGCGGCGCCGCTCCAACGCGAAATCGACCATCATGATGGCGTTCTTCTTGACGATGCCGACCAGCATGACGATGCCGATCATCGCGATCACCGACAGGTCCATGCGGAACAGGATCAGCGTCAGCAGCGCGCCGATGCCGGCCGACGGCAGGCCCGAGATGATGGTGATCGGATGGATGAAGCTTTCGTAGAGAATGCCGAGCACCACGAAGGCCGCGAAAATCGCCGCCAGGATCAGCACGCCCTGCCCCTTGAGCGATTCCTGGAAGACCTGCGCGGTGCCTTGGAATCCGGTCGTGACCGAGGCCGGCAGGTTCGCGTCGCGCTCCAGCGCCTCGATCGCGGCGGTGGCGTCGCCGAGCGCCATGCCCGGTGCGAGATTGAACGAGATCGTGACCGACGGCTGCTGGCCCTGGTGATTGACGGTCAACGGCCCGACCGACGGCACGAGCTTGGTCACGGCGGACAATGGGATCGACTGGCCGGAGGGCACGCCGTTGCCGGCGACGCCCGAGCCAGGTCCTGTCGTGCCGCCCGTGCCGCTTGCGCTCGGGACGTTGGTTTTGACGAAGATCCTTTCCAGGCTCGACGGATCGATGCGGAATTCCGGCTTGGTCTCGAGGATGATCTGGTAGTCGTTGCTCGCCGTATAAATCGTGCCGACTTGCCGGGCGCCAAAGGCATTGAACAGCTCCTGGCGCACCTGGTCGACGGTCACGCCATAGGCCGCGGCCTTCTCGCGATCGACGTCGATCGTGGTCTGCGGATTGGTCACGTAAAGGTCCGTGCCGACGTCCAGCAGCCCGGGCAGCTTGGCGATCTTGTCGCGCATCTCCGGCGCCATGCGATAGAGCGCTTCGGTGTCGCTCGACTGCATGGTGTACTGGTATTGGCTCTTGCTGATGCGGCCGCCCAGATTGATGTTCTGGATCATCTGGAAATAGACGGCCATGCCGACGACCTGGCCGGTCGAACGGCGCAGGCGGGCCTGCACTTCGCTCGCAGGGCCGCGTTCCTTCTTCGGCTTGAGCACGACCAGGATGCGGCCGTTGTTGAGCGACGAATTCGGGCCTCCCACGCCGACCGTGGAATTAATGTAGTCCACCGCCGGATCTTTGCGGATGATCTCGGCGATCCGGCGCTGCCGGTCGACCATGGAGTCGAACGAGGTGTCGGTTTGCGCCTCGGTGATCGCGAACATGAAGCCGGTGTCTTCCTGCGGGAAGAAGCCCTTGGGAATCGCGATATAGAGCCATATGGTGGCAGCGATGGTCGCGAACGTGACCATGAGCACGACCGACTTGAATTTCAACGCCCGGTCCAGCGCCCATTCATAGGAATTGAGCCAGAGCTGGAACATGCGTTCGAACCAGCGCAGTACGAAGAATTGTTTCTTCTCGTCGCCCTCGTGATGGCTGCGCAGCACGCGCGCACAGAGCATCGGCGTCAGCGTCAGCGACACGAACCCTGACAGCACGATCGCCACCGCGATGGTGACCGCGAATTCGCGGAACACGCGGCCGACGATACCGCCCATCAGCAGCACCGGAATGAACACCGCGATCAGCGAGAAGGTGATCGAGACGATCGTGAAGCCGATCTCGCGCGAGCCTTTGAGAGCCGCCTCGAACGGCCGCATGCCGCCTTCGATATGGCGGACGATGTTCTCCAGCATGACGATGGCGTCGTCGACCACGAAGCCGACCGAAAGCGTCAGCGCCAACAGCGTCATGTTGTTGACCGAGAAGCCGAAGGCGTACATCGCCGCAAAAGTCGAGACCAGCGAGATCGGCACCGCCAGCGCCGGAATGATGGTCGCCGAGACCGAGCGCAGGAACAGGAAGATGACCATGATCACCAGCACGAAGGCGATGAGCAGCGTTTCCTGCACGTCGGCCACCGCGAAGCGGATCGAGAGCGAGCGGTCCTGCAGCAGCTCCATACGGATCGAGGGCGGGACCTGGGCGCGGAATTGCGGCAGTCGCGCCTTCACCGAGTCGACCACGTCGACCGTGTTGGCGTCGGGCTGGCGCTGGATGGCGAGCACCACGGCGCGGTCGTTGTTGAACCAGCTTGCGACCTTGTCGTTCTCGACGCCATCGAGGACATCGGCAATCTCGGTGAGCTTGACCGGGGCACCGTTGCGCCAGGCCACCACCACGTCCTTGTAGTCCGCGGCCCGGCGCATCGCGCCCGAGGCCAGCAGCGTGGTGTTGCGATCCTTACCGGTCAGCGTGCCGACCGGCGTGTTGGAGTTGGCCTTGGCCAGGACGGTGCGAACGTCGTCGAGCGAGATATTGCGCGCCGCGGCCGCCACGGGGTCGACCTGCACCCGCACCGCGAACTTCTGCGAGCCGAACACCAGCACCTGGGCGATGCCGGGAAGCTGCGAGATCTGGTTCGCCAGGATGATCTGACCGTAGTCATCGATGGTCGACATCGGCAGCGTGTCCGACACCAGGCTGATGAACAGGATCGGAGAGTCAGCCGGATTGACCTTGCGGAACGATGGCGGCGTGGTCATTTCGACCGGCAATCGCCGCTGGGCGACCGACAGCGCGGTCTGCACATCAAGCGCCGCTCCGTCGATGTTGCGGCTGAGGTCGAACTGGATGGCGACCTTGCTCTGGCCGAGCGTCGATTGCGACGTCATCGATGTGACGCCGGCAATGGTCGAGAACTGCCGCTCGATCGGTCCTGCGACCGAGGCAGCCATGGTCTCAGGGCTTGCGCCCGGCAGCGTCGCAGTCACCTCGATGGTCGGGAAATCGACCCGCGGCAGCGCAGCCACGGCCAGCAGCCGATAACCAAAAATGCCGAACACGATGAGCGACGCCGTGATGAGCGTCGTCATCACCGGGCGGCGGATACAAGTCTCTGAGATGTTCATGTCAGGACTCGGCCTTGCCGCCCCGGATCGTCACTTTGGTGCCGTTGGACAACTGCAGCTGGCCGTCGATCACGACGACCTCGCCCTCCTCCAGACCTTTCTCGATGGCGGCTTCGCCGTCGACTGTGCGTTCCACCGTGACGTTGCGGACCGCGACAGCGTTGTTCTTGACCACATAGACAAACGTGCCGGTCTGGTTGGTCTGCAGCGCAGTCGCCGGCACCGTGACCCGCGGATCGCTGCGCAGCGTGAGCTGCGTGTTGACCAGCGTGCCGGGCCACAACAGCTCGTTCTCGTTTGGCATGGTGGCGCGAACCGTCATCATGCCTGTCGAGGTGTCGACCGTGTTTTCGATCATGGTCACCGCGCCCTGGGCACGGGCGCCGGAGCCCGGGATGATCGCTTCGACGGTCGCGGTCTCGGCGACGATGGCGGTGCGCACGTCAGGCAGCACGCGCTGCGGCACCGTGAACGAGACATAGATCGGCGCGACCTGGTTGATGGTGGCCAGCGGCGTGGTATCGGCCTGCCGCGCGATGTTGCCGGCCTTGACCATGGCCATGCTCATGCGGCCGGAGATCGATGCCCGGATCGTGCAATAGCCGAGCTGGACCTTAAGGCCCTCGAGAGTGGCTTTGTTGGAATCGGCGAGCGCGCGGGAGACGTTGGCCTGCGTCTCGGCGTTGTTGAGAGTGACTTGGGTCGAGGCGTTCTTCGACAGGAGATCGGTGTAGCGCTTCACGTCGCGCATGGCCTGCTCGTACTGCGCCTCTGCGCTGACGATGGTCGCCTCGACGCGCTTCATGTCGGCTTCGATCGAACGGCTGTCGAGCACAAACAGCACGTCGCCCTGCTTGACGCGGGCGCCGTCTTCGAACTTCACCGCGGTGATTTCGCTGTCGACGCGGGCCTTCACCGCGACGCTGGCCATCGTGGTCACGGTGCCGAGCGCCTCGATACGGACCGGCACTGGTTTCTTGACCGCCTGCGCGGTCACCACCGGCACTGTTCGCTCGCCGCGCGGAGCCTGCGCCGAAGCCTTCTGCCCCGCCCAACTGTTCCAGAAAGAAAATCCAATTCCAGCGACGACCGCGACAGCCGCCGTCCCCGCAACAAGCGTGCGCTTATTCATCCCATTCAGGCGAGCCCGCTCATAAACGGACCCGCACTCCCTCTGTTATCGTTCAGCGTCGCCCGGCTGCCGTTACAGCCGCGTGTCCCCAGCAGATTTAGTCGGTCACGGTAGCATAAAACGTGCCGTTTGTACCTCCAGATACCGGCAGGTTTAACACCGATAATCCCGATATCCTCCCGCCGCTTTAAGCGCCCGATGAAGTCGGGCATGGTGGCCAGGCTCGCCCATTCCTCCACGCGGAAATAATCAAAGACCCCGATGCGGATCGCCACCTGGAACGTCAATTCAATCAGACAACGCCTTGAAAACCTGACCGCTTGGCTCACCGAGCGGTCGCCTGACATTGTCTGTCTGCAGGAAACCAAGACGGTCGACGACCAGTTTCCGCGCGGTCCAATCGAGGCCCTGGGCTACAATGTTGCAGTGCACGGTCAGAAAACGTTCAACGGCGTCGCGATCCTGTCCAAGTTCGCGTTCGACGAGGTGACGCCGAGGCTGCCCGGTGACGATGCCGACGACCACGCGCGCTTCATCGAGGCGACGATCTCGACCCGGGACGGCACGCTGCGGGTGGCGTCGATCTACCTGCCCAACGGCAACCCGCCCGACACCGAAAAGTACACCTACAAAATCAACTGGATGGAGCGGCTTTCAAAGTACGCGCATGAACGACTTCAACTGGAAGAACCGCTGATCATGGCCGGCGATTACAACGTCATCCCGACCGCGGACGACGTGCACAATCCCGCTGCCTGGACCAAGGATGCGCTGTTCCTGCCGCAGACGCGGGCGAAGTTTCGATCGCTGACGCATCTCGGACTGACCGACGCCGTTCGCGCCGTGAGCGACAGCAAAGACCTCTACACATTCTGGGACTATCAGGCCGGTGCCTGGCAGAAGAACTGGGGCATCCGGATCGATCATCTGCTGCTGTCGCCGCAGGCGGCTGATCGCCTCACCGCCGCTGGAATCGACAAGCACGTGCGCTCCTGGGAGAAGCCCTCGGACCACGTGCCAGTTTATGCGGATTTCGCGTTCGAGCCGGCGGAACGCGCTTAAAGCAGCTTTGCCTCAGCGGGCAGCTAGTCGCGCCGGCCTTCGACCCAACGCTTGAGCAGGATGAAAGCCATCGCTCGCTCGTCATCGGTGGCCTGAGCCACCGCGTTCTCGCGCAACTGCGCGATCCACGGCTCCTTGGCGCCCGGACCGTCGCAGGCGACGGTGAGCCACATCAAACCGGCGGCGCGCTGACGGATGCCGTGCTCGCCGTAGAACATGATGCGGCCGAGAACCGCCTGGGCGCGGTAGTGCCCCTTGTTGGAGGCCAGCACCAGCCACGGCACCGCGCGCTTGGGATCGCGCGCCACACCGTTGCCGTTGAGGTAGAGCGACGCGAGCTGATACTGCGCCTCGGGATCGCCGAAGTAGGATGCGGCGTGGCCGAACATGCGGCGCGCAAGCTCCGGGCTCGGTGTCACCGACGTATTCGGGATGCCCTCGAGATAATAATTGCCGAGCGCAACAAAGGCGTTGGAGACGAAGCGCGCGCGGGGGCCAGCCGGATTGTCATCGGCGTAGCTGTCGGCGAGCTTCTGGAAATAGTTGAAGGCCTTGAGTTCGTCGCGCTGGACGCCGTCACCGTCGGCAAACATGCGACCGAGCTTCCACTGCGCATAGCTGTGACCGTGCTCGGCGGCATATTCCAGCGAGATCACGGCCTGGGCCTTCTCGCCGCTGCGCAACGCCTCGGTGGCGCTTTTCATCGCCTCGCCGAGCGACGTCGGCATCAGCGCGCTGGCGCTGGAGCGTCCGGCGGGATTGGCGATCGCCGGGGCGGCAGCCGCACCGGCGCCGGCCAATGCAAGTGACGGATCGGACGGTGCCACCGGCACCGCATTGGGCGATGGCGTGCCGTCGAGCGCGCTGGCTGGCTCGCCACCGAAGGCGAGCGCAATCAAAGCGACGCTGACAACCGCACTAGATATCCGCATAACACGACTTCTCGCCGGCGGCGCCCGGATGCGTGACCGCGCCATGCAGGGCATCGCCGACCTGCTGAGCGTATTTCCAGATATAGCCAGAGCCGAAATCGATCGGGCGCGGCTTCCATGCCTTGCGGCGCGTAGCCAATTCCTCGGCCGGAACCTTGAGGTTCATCGTGCCTTTGACGGCGTCGATCTCGATGATGTCGCCATCCTTCACGAGCGCGATCGGACCGCCGACTGCAGCCTCGGGCCCGACATGGCCGATGCAGAAGCCGCGAGTGGCGCCTGAGAAGCGGCCATCGGTGATGAGGGCGACCTTGCCGCCCATGCCTTGGCCGTAGAGCGCTGCGGTGGTCGCGAGCATCTCACGCATGCCGGGGCCGCCCTTGGGGCCCTCGTAGCGGATCACGAACACATCGCCTTCTTTGTACTTTTTCGCTTTGACGGCAGCGAAGCAGTCTTCCTCGCGATCAAAGCAACGCGCCGGACCGGAGAACTTCAACTCGGACATTCCGGCGACTTTCACGATCGCGCCTTCCGGCGCGAGATTCCCCTTCAGCCCAACCACGCCGCCGGTCTTGGTGATCGGCTTGTTGGCCGGCCGGACCACATCCTGGTCCGGATTCCATTTCACGCTCTTCATGTTCTGCGCGATGGTGCGGCCCGTCACGGTCATGCAGTCGCCATGCAAGAAACCATGCTCCAGCAACGTTTTCATCAGGAGCGGTATGCCACCAGCTTCGAACATGTCCTTGGCGACATAACGGCCGCCCGGTTTCAAATCGGCGATATAAGGAGTCTTTTTGAAGACTTCGGCGACATCGAACAGCGTGAAGTCGATTCCGCATTCATGAGCAATTGCAGGCAGATGCAGCGCAGCATTGGTTGAACCACCGGAGGCGGCTACCACAGCGGCGGCATTTTCCAGCGCCTTTTTCGTCACAATGTCGCGCGGGCGGATGCCTTCGGCGATCAGCTTCATCACCTGCTCGCCGGCGGTCATGCAGAACGCGTCGCGGATTTCGTAGGGCGCAGGCGCGCCAGCCGAGTACGGCAGCGCAAGCCCGATCGCCTCGGAGACGGTCGCCATGGTGTTGGCGGTGAATTGTGCGCCGCAGGCGCCGGCCGACGGGCACGCCTGCCGCTCGAGTTCGCCGAGATCCGCGTCGGACATCTCGCCGACCGAATATTTGCCGACCGCTTCGAACACGTCCTGCACGGTGACCGGACGACCCTTGAAGGTGCCAGGCAGGATCGAACCGCCGTAGAGGAAGACCGACGGCACGTTGAGACGGCACATCGCCATCATCATGCCGGGCAGCGACTTGTCGCAGCCGGCAAGACCGACCAGCGCGTCGTAGGAGTGGCCGCGGACCGTAAGCTCGACCGTGTCGGCAATGGCTTCGCGCGACGGCAGCGAGGACTTCATGCCCTCGTGGCCCATGGCGATGCCGTCGGTGACCGTGATGGTGCAGAACTCGCGCGGTGTGCCGCCGGCGGCCGCGACGCCTTTTTTCACGGCCTGGGCCTGGCGCATCAACGAGATGTTGCAGGGCGCGGCTTCATTCCAGCAGGAGGCGACGCCGACAAACGGCTGGTGGATCTGAGCCGTGGTCAGACCCATCGCATAGTAATAAGAGCGGTGCGGCGCTCGTTCAGGCCCTTCGGTGACGTGGCGGCTGGGAAGCTTGGTTTTGAGTTTCGTTCTTGCGTCCATAGACGATCCTGCGGCGAGATGGCCGCATCCTTCGGGCTTTCGCCCCCCTCACCGCTGCTGTCTCCCCCCGCGGGAAATGCCTGGCGGATGCAAATCTTTTCGTCCCAACCCGTTACTCGATCCGGCTGAAAAATCCGGTAATGCCACAACGGTTTGTGACGTGTCTTCGATGTCGGCAAAGGGTATGGCTAAATCACGGCGCGTTCCTCCAAACGGACGACCGGAATTCAAATGTTCCAAACTTGTTGCAGCCAAGTCACATAGGGTTGCCGTGCTGCAACATCAACAATCGTTATCCCTTGTCCTTGCGCCAGCTCCATAAGCGGTTTTTCAGCCGAAGCGTGCATCTCGTCGCGCCCGACTTGATCGGGGCGACGCTGCTCGTAGACGGCGTGGGCGGCCGGATCGTGGAGGTCGAGGCCTATCACCACACCGATCCCGCGGCGCATAGTTACCGAGGCCTCACCGAGCGCAACGCAGTTATGTTTGGTCCGGCAGGCTTTGTTTACGTTTATCGCTCTTACGGCATTCACTGGTGTGTGAACTTCGTCTGCGAGCCCGCGGGCTCGGCCAGCGCGGTGCTGATCCGGGCGATCGAGCCGTTGGAGGGCCTGGCCAAGATGAAGCGACGGCGCGGCCTGACCGACGAGCGGCTCTTGTGCTCTGGCCCCGGGCGCCTGACCGAAGCCATGGGCGTGACTCATGCCCACAACGGCCTCGCGCTCGATCAGCCGCCCTTCGAGGTCTATGCCCGCGACGGCGAGTTCGAGGTCGAAAGCGGTGTCCGCATCGGCATCACGAAGGCCGCGGACCTGCCCTGGCGTTATGGCCTGAAGGGCTCGAAGTTTCTGAGCAAGCCGTTCAAGAACGGCTGACAGGCCGAACCTGACCTCGCTCGGCTTACGCGGCCGCCTTGTCGCCGGCGTGGCGATCCTTGACGTCGGTGAACACGATGCCGGGTGCGCGGTCGCGCGTGTAGCCGAGATAGAAGTCGTTCTTGGCGAGATAGACCGGATCACCGTCGAGGTCATCGGCGATGCTGAGGCCGTGATCCTTGACGAACTTCTCCAGCACCTTGGGGTCTTCGGCTGAGACCCAGCGCGCCAGCCCGAACTCGGCAGTGTCCCACAGGACTTCGAGGCCGTATTCGTCCTTGAGGCGCACCCGCAGCACGTCAAGCTGCAGCGGGCCAACGACGCCGACCAGCGCCGGCGAGCCGTCCCGCGGCCGGAACACCTGGACCACGCCCTCTTCGGCGAGTTGCTGAAGCGCCTCCTTCAGCTTCTTCGCCTTCATCGCGTCCGGCAGCCGCACCCGGCGCAGGATTTCGGGCGCGAAGTTCGGCACGCCGACGAAGTTGAGGTCTTCGCCCTCGGTCAGCGTGTCGCCGATCGAGATCGCGCCATGGTTCGGGATGCCGACCACGTCGCCCGCAAAGGCTTCGTCGGCCACCGAGCGGTCCTGGGCGAAAAAGAACTGCGGCGCGGTGAGCGACAGCGACTTGCCGGTGCGGACCTGCTTCACCTTCATGCCGCGGATCAGCTTGCCGGAGCAGAGCCGCGCGAACGCGATGCGGTCGCGGTGGTTCGGATCCATGTTCGCCTGGATCTTGAACACGAAGGCCGACATGTTGTTTTCGTCGGCTTCGACCGTGCGCTTGTCGGCCTTCTGCGCTCGCGGCGACGGCGCGATGCGGCCGATGGCATCCAGAAGATCGCCGACGCCGAAGTTCTTCAGTGCCGAGCCGAAGAACACCGGCGACAGGTGGCCTTCGCGGAACGCCTCCAGCTCGAACGGCTTGCAGCCCCCGCGGGCGAGCTCGAGTTCGTCGGAAACGGCGGACGCGTCGAGATTGGGATTGAGCGCGGCCACATCCTCAATGCTCATTTCGCGCAAGGTGCCGGCCTTGCCGGCATCGCCTTCCAGAAGCCGCACGCCTCCACCTTCGATGGCAACAGTGCCGACGAAGTCGCGGCCGCGGCCGACCGGCCAGTTCACCGGTGTGGTGTCGAGCGCGAGCGTCTTCTCGATCTCGTCCAGAAGGTCGAACGGGTCGCGACTCTCGCGGTCCATCTTGTTGATGAAGGTGACGATCGGAATGTCGCGCAGCCGGCAGACCTCGAACAGCTTGCGGGTGCGCGCCTCGATGCCCTTCGCGGCGTCGATCACCATGACGGCGGAGTCGACGGCGGTCAGCGTCCGGTAGGTGTCCTCGGAGAAGTCCTCGTGGCCCGGCGTGTCGAGCAGGTTGAAGACGTGCCCGTCATACTCGAAGGTCATCACCGAGGTGACCACCGAGATGCCGCGCTCCTTCTCGATCGACATCCAGTCCGACTGGGTGGTGCGGCGGTTGCGCTTGGCCTTGACCTGGCCGGCGAGCTGAATGGCGCCCCCGAACAGCAGGAGCTTTTCGGTCAGCGTGGTCTTGCCGGCGTCGGGGTGGGAAATGATCGCGAAGGTGCGCCGCCGCTCGATCTCATCGGCGAGCGGCGAACGGTTGTGGCCTGCGCCGGGCGCCCGGACTGGTGCGTTCATGGGGGCGTATTTACAGAGTCAGGGGCTCAATTCAAGGCTCGTGCAGCTTGTGTCCCGGGCGCATCGCAGCGCGAGCAGAGCGAGTGGTGCGATGCTGACCCGGGACCCCGGTTTCTTTCTTTCCGGGATAGCAACCGGGGTCCCGGATCAGCGGCGCACCGCTTCACTTCGTTACGCGCTGCACCGCGTCCGGGACACGTGTGGCTACAGCCGGAAAAACGGATCGAATCCCAGCTCCCGCCGGGCCCTCTCGACCGAAAACGCGCCGTCATCCTCGGCGATGTTGTAGACGCCGGGTGCCCCCCGGGTGAGCGCGAGCAGCGCGGCCTGCGCCGCCGCGCCGGTGGTCAGCGAGCCGGCGCTGCCGGGCTTGTCGAACCAGGTACCGGGACCATAGAGCCGGCCATAACGCAGCACGATGCCATCGATGCCGGGCGTGCTGAGGACCGCATGTTCCAGAGCCTTCACGCCATCGATGCTGGCGCGCTGGGCTTCGCTTGAATCGAGCGGATCGGTCTCCTTCCGGGGCCCCTCGCCCGGCGCGTAGATGAAGGCGATGCTCTGCGCGATCACCCGCCGGACACCCGCCGCAAAGGCCGCCGCCATCAGGTTCCTCGTGCCATCGACACGAAGCCGTGCATTCTTCTCGCGCACCACCGCCATCTGCGCCGGATCGCTGACATCCGGCAGGTCCGTCAACTGATGGATCACCACGTCAGGCTTGGCTGCAGCAACGGCGCGCTTCAGCCCTTCAGCATCGAAGGCATCCACCGCGACGCCGACCGCACCAAGCTTTTCGATCTCGGGAATCTTGGCAGCCGACCGCGTCGTGCCGGTGACGGCATGTCCTGCGTTCCGCAGCAGTCCGATCAGCGGCCGGCCGATCACGCCGGTCGCACCCGCCAGAAAAACCTTCATCGCATTCCACCCGGCTGTTACGCCATCGCGGCAAGCACGCCCGCGGTGTCGTAAAACTCAAAATACTCCACCGCCTTGCCGTTGGCGAAGCGCCACGACGCGGCGATTTTGGTTTCAACAACCTTTCCGGTTTTTTTGTAGCGCCAGGAGCAGCGGCCCAGGACGACCGCGCGATCGCCCTGCGCGACGATGCTCTCGTCGACGTACTCGATCATTTGCCAGTCGCGCGCGAGCCCGCCGAAGTACTCTTTCAGCGCGTCACGATGGCTGTAATCGGTGAGATATTCGGCTCCGGAAGGCCCCTGGGCCAGCGAGCCGAACTTGATGTTGTCGGCGCAGATCTTCATCCACTCGTCGACGCTGCCACCTTTCGTGTCGTTCCAGGTCTTGTAGGCCTGTTTCAAGAGAGTGACGTTTTGCTGTTCGTCGGACATGCGTGCCTCCCGCTCCTGTCCGCCAATCAAATCACGGCTTCGGCAAAGGAACGAGCCCCGCCCGCCATTTCAAGTCGAGGAACAGGCCCAGCGGCAGGGTCGCCAGCACCGGCGCGGTCGGCAAGCCCGCCCCCGAGAGCAATCGCGCGACCCAATGATTGCACACATTAAACGCGTGAAATGCACCAATGCCGCGATAGAACAGGCTTGGCCCGTAGAGTCCGGGCCCAAGCGGCTCGAGTGGCGCACCGTTCGGATCGCGTCCGAAGCTTGCATCGAGGCCCATGAGTATTCGCACAAAGCCTTCATCCGATAGCGGGATGCGGATGATGTCGGCATTCGGAAATGTCTCACGCGCCGGAAGGCTCAAACCCACCACATGAACGACCGACGCATTGCCCGGCGCAAACAGCGCGCGCAGCGCGAGACGGACGGTCAGCGAGGTGACGTCCGGAACGCTGCGGTAAAAGCCTTCGTCACCCCAGCCGATCTCGAGCCATTGATAGTTTGCAAAGCGCTGCGCCACCGCGGTGAGAGCCACGTCGCCGCTGCGCTCTGCTGCCTCCGCTATGGCGGCACGAGCGATGACCAAGCCTGAGTGATAGCCGTGGCTCACCACATCGATCTCGATGTTCGGCGCGCCTGCAGCGGGCGGCCATAGCGCTGGGTCGGCCGGACGGGCCGTCAGCACAGTCAACGCAACGACGAATGCGACGATGGCGGCGACCGCCCAGCCGGCGATCCGCCATTTCATGGCCCGGTCACGTCGATGATGGCGTATTCCGGCGGCACGCCGATCCGCAGCGGCACGGTGCTGGTGCCGAGCCCCGCGGTCACGATCAGATGCCGGCCACCCTCGGCCACATGGCCGTGACTCCAGCGCAGCGGCGCGCGGCTCGCGTTCATGAGCACGCCCAGCACCGGGAATTTGATCTGACCGCCGTGGGTGTGGCCGGCGAGCGTCAGGAACGGCCCATCGGGCATTTCGGCAAACCGCGCCGGATCGTGGGTAAGGATGATCGCTGGCTTGTTGCGCGGGAGACCCGCGAGGAATCCCTTCGCGGCCTGCCATTGCACATGCGCGTCGGGGACGCCGACCACGTCGATGCTGTGCTGTTCGTAGGTGAACGCCTGCTGGCCATGCTCGATCACCACGATGCCGGCCGCGCGCAGCGCCCGATCGACTTCAAGCCTGCCGTAGATGTAATCGTGGTTGCCGAGCACGGCGAAGCGACCGCAGCGGCCGGTGAGCCGCGACAACACGGATGCGATGCTGCGCGGCGGCACACGACCGCGGCCGAGCAGATGCATGTTCATGTAATCGCCGCCGTAGAGCACCAGATCCGGCGAATAGGCCTCAGCCTCCTTGGCAATGGCTGCAAGCCGCGCGAGATCGCCGGTGTGCGAACCGACATGAAAGTCGGACAGGAACGCGATCCGCAACGGCCGTGCGAAGCGCGGCCAGCCCGGCAACGTCAGCTCGTAGCGGCGCACCACATGCGGCTGGGCATGGGCGAAACGGCCGAACGGACCCTTGTGGCCGGTTTCATCATGATACGGCCTGCGGATGATCGCTCCGATCACCCGCTCCTGGAATGGCCGTCGCTCGCTCACCTCGGGGCTCAGGTCGCGCTTTGCAGCCGTTCCAGCGCCTCGATGATTTTCTGGCGGCGGCCCACGGCCTCTTCGCGCTTCTCGCGCTCGCCCTCGACGACCTCTTCGTCGGCGTTGGCGACGAACTTCGGATTGTTGAGCTTGCGATCGACGTGCTGGATGTCGGCTTCGGCCTTCTGCATCTCCTTCTGCAGCCGGGCGCGCTCGGCTGAGAAGTCGATCACACCCTTGAGCGGCAGCGCCGCGACGTCGCCGCGGATCAGAAGCTGCACCGAGCCCTGCGGCGGCGTATCGGCAAAGCTGATGTCGGCGACGCGAGCGAGCCGCTTGGCGAACTCCGCCCAGCGCTCGGCACGGGCTTTCGTTTCGGCGGAGGCGCGGGCGAGCACCACCGGGATCGCCGTCGAGGCCGGAATGTTCATTTCCACGCGCACCGAGCGGATCGACGTGACGAGATCGATGAACCAGCCGATCTCGGCTTCGGCCTCGGCGTTGTCGAGGCCTTCGAGCGCGGGCCACGACGCCAGCACCAGCGGCGTGTCGCGCGCAGGCCCCGTCTCGGCGGTGACGCGCCAGAGTTCCTCGGTGATGAACGGCATGAACGGATGCAGCAGCTTCAATATCTCGTCGAGCGCCCAGGCGGCCGTCGCGCGAGTCTCGTCCTTGGCCGCACCGTCAGGGCCCGTCAGCAAGGGTTTCGACAGCTCCACATACCAGTCGCAGTAAACGTTCCAGACGAAGCGATAGGCCGCGCCCGCCGCCTCGTTGAACTTGTAGGCTTCGATCGCTTCGCTGATCTCGCGAGTGGCCTTCGCGGTCTCGTGGGCAATCCAGCGGTTCAGCGTTTCTTTCACCGACTTCGGATCGAAGCCCGCGACGCGGCCGGCGCCGTTGAACTCGACGAAGCGCGCCGCATTCCAGAGCTTGGTCGCGAAGTTGCGATAGCCTTCGACGCGCTGGGTCGAGAGCTTGATGTCGCGGCCTTGCGCCGCCATGGCGGCGAGCGTGAAGCGCAGCGCATCGGCGCCGTACTCGTCGATCAGCGCCAGCGGATCGATGACGTTGCCCTTGGACTTCGACATCTTGGCGCCCTTCTCGTCGCGGACGAGGGCGTGGATGTAGACGTCCTTGAACGGCACCTCTTTCTTGAAGTGCAGTCCCATCATCATCATGCGGGCGACCCAGAAGAAGATGATGTCGAAACCGGTCACCAGCGCCGAGGTCGGATAGAAGCGCTCAAGCTCCGGCGTCTCGTCGGGCCATCCCAACGTGGAGAACGGCCACAGCGCCGACGAGAACCAGGTGTCGAGCACGTCCTCGTCGCGAGTCAGGAACGGCGCGCGCTTCTCGGGATGGACCGCCATTTCGCGCGCATCGTGCGCCGTGATCGCGCCGGTCTCCTGATAGTAGGCCAGCGCCCGCGACACCGCTTCCTCTTCGGTCTCGGCGACGAACACCTTGCCGTCCTGGCCGTACCACGCCGGGATCTGATGCCCCCACCAGAGCTGACGCGAGATGCACCACGGCTGGATGTTCTCCATCCAGTCGAAATAGGTCTTCTCCCAGTTCTTCGGCACGAACGTCGTGCGGCCATCGCGCACGGCGGCCGTGGCTTCGACGGCCAGCGCCTTGGCGTTGACGTACCACTGGTCGGTCAGGAACGGCTCGATCACCACGTTGGAGCGGTCGCCGTGCGGCACCATGTGCGTATGCGGCTCGATCTTGTCGAGGAAGCCGGCCGTCTCCAGCCGCTCGACGATCAGCTTGCGCGCCTTGAAGCGATCGACGCCATGAAGCTTCATGGTCTCGTCGAGCGCGGGCGTCGACGGCACGCCGTCCAGAAACGCCTCGTTGTCCGCAAGCGCCATCTTGCCTTCGATGTCGAGCACGCTGACCTGCGGCAGGTTGTGCCGCTTGCCGACCTCGAAGTCGTTGAAGTCGTGCGCCGGCGTGATCTTCACCGCGCCGGTGCCCTTCTCCGGATCGGCGTAGTCGTCGCCGACGATGGTAATCCGCCGGCCGACCAGCGGCAGCACCGCGGTCTTGCCGATCAGGTGCTTCAGCCGCTCGTTGTCCGGATGCACCGCGACCGCGGTGTCCCCCAGCATGGTCTCGGGCCGCGTGGTGGCAACGATGATCTGCTCATCGGTGCCTTCGATCGGATACTTGATGTGCCAGAGGTGGCCCTTGATCTCGACCTGCTGCACCTCGAGATCGGAGATCGCCGTGAGCAGCTTCGGGTCCCAGTTGACCAGCCGCTTGTCCTTGTAGATCAGGCCCTCGTTGTAGAGCGTGACGAACACCTTGAGCACGGCCTTGGACAGGCCTTCGTCCATGGTGAAGCGCTCGCGCGACCAGTCGCAGGACGCGCCGAGCCGCTTGAGCTGGTTGACGATGGTGCCGCCGGACTCCGCCTTCCAGGCCCAGACCCGCTCCAGGAACTTCTGCCGGCCCATGTCGCGGCGGCCCGGCTCCTGGCGCTCCATCAATTGCCGCTCGACCACCATCTGCGTCGCGATGCCGGCGTGATCGGTGCCGGGCTGCCACAGCACATCCTTGCCGCGCATGCGCTCGAACCGCGCCAGGATGTCCTGCAGCGTGTTGTTGAGCGCGTGACCCATGTGCAGCGAGCCCGTCACGTTCGGCGGCGGGATCACGATGCTGTAGGGCGCGGCGGATTTCCGCTCAGGCCGGCCGGCCCGGAACGCCTGCGCGTTCTCCCAGGCGGCATAAATGCGGCCTTCAACCTCGGACGGCAGGTAAGTCTTGTCGATCATCGCGATTTTACTGACGAATCTATAGGGTCAATTGGCATTGAATCTGGTGGCGCGGTAGAAAGCCCGCCACCCCCGATGCTGTCAACGTCAACCACCTCACCCACCCCGCCGCCACCCGCAGCGCCCCGCCCCGGCAATCCGATGGCGGCCATCCTGTCGCTCGCCGTGGCGAGCTTTGCGAGCCAGGCGTTGGTCCGCAGCGCCGACACGCTTCTGCCGCAGATCGCCACCGATTTCGCCGTCACGGTCGGCGTCGCCTCGATCGTGATCACCGCCTATGCGCTGACCCATGGCACGACCCAGTTCATCACCGGGCCGATCGCCGACCGCTTCGGCAAATACCGCACGGTGGCTGTGGCCTGCGGGCTGTCGGCGCTGACGGTCGCGGCCTGCGGACTGGCCCGCTCGCTCGACGGCCTCACCCTCGCCCGCTTCTTCTCGGGTCTTACGGTCGCCTGGATCCTGCCGATCAGCCTGGCCTATATCGGCGACGTGGTGCCTTACGATCAGCGCCAACAGGTGCTCGGCCGGTTCCTGGCGGGCCAGGTGCTCGGTCAGTTGTTCGGGCAAGCCGCAGGCGGCGTGATCGGCGACTATTTCGGCTGGCGCGTCACCTTCTTTGCGCTCGCCGCGATGCTGGCGGCGGCCGCCGCCGCGCTGACCTGGCAGCTCTTTTCCAATCCGATCACGCGCCCCGCGTCGGGCATGCAGGAGCGCCGCGGCATGATCGAGAGCTACCGGATCGTGCTCGGGACGCCGTGGGCGCGCATCATGCTGCTATCGGTCGGCCTCGAGGGCACGTTCTTCCAGGGTGTGTTCTCTTACATCGGCGCAGACCTGCATCTGCGCTTCGGTGTGAGTTTCGCAGGCGTTGGCGTCATCATCGGCATCTTCGCGCTCGGCGGGCTGATCTATGCCGCCACGGTGAAGCCCATGATGAGGAGGCTCGGCCAGACCGGCATCGCCAAGACCGGCGGCATCGTGCTCGGGCTCGCGTTTCTGACGCTCGCGGTTCAGCCGGTCTGGTACTTCGCGCCGCTCGCGACGCTCGGGCTGGGGCTCGGCTTCTACATGCTGCACAACACGCTGCAGACCGAGGCGACGCAAATGGTACCGCAGGCCCGCGGCACCGGCGTTACGCTGTTCGCATCGATGTATTTTCTCGGTCAGACACTCGGCGTGGCGCTGGGAGCACCGGTGATGGATCGCTTCGGCGCGCCGCCGATCTTCGTTGTCGCGGCTTTGGCGCTGCCGGCGTTGGCGTTCTTCTTCACCGCGCAGCTGAAGCGCCGCGCGATCTGAACCAGAAGATTTCAGCGGCCGCGCGCGACGCGCTCGATCTCGGCCTTGACGATCCGTTCGACCATGCCCGGCAGATTGTCGTCGAGCCATGACTTCAACATCGGCCGCAGCATCTCGCGCACCAGATCTTCAAGAGTGCGGGCGTTCTGCACCAGCACGGTCTGCGCCAGCGTATTGAAAGCGGAATCGACCGCGGCCGTCGTGGACGATGACAACAACTGGTCTGCGGAACGCGGCGGCGGCGCGTAGGATTGCGGCGGCGCTTGAGCCGGACGCGGCGGCGGCGCAGGCGGCTCCGGCTGAGGGTCGGCGAAGACCACGTCCGACTGGCCATCGATCGTTTGGAAGCTCGGCGATTCCGCCGCGATATCGGCCATCTGCTCGGTGAGATCGAGAATGTCCTGCGGTTCCGGAGATGGTGGCTCCATCCGCGCCATCAGATCGTGCTGCGGCACCGGCTCGGGCGGCGGCATCATCACCTTGGGCGGCGGCTGCACCGGCCGGGGTGGCGGCGCCGCAGGCTTGGGCGCTGCCGCTGCCTGGGGCCGCGGCGCCGGCTTGGAATCGTCGTCAGCGATGATGCGGCGGATGGAGGCAAGAATCTCCTCCATCGACGGCTCTTGCGCCTTCGCCGGTTGATTCATTGTTCATTTCCCCGCAACGAATTCCCCGTGCCCGCCGCACGATGCCGGCACCAAGGCGGACATGCGGCGAATCACTGCCTTACTGCGATATTGGCACGGAACGGCTCAACTGTGGCAGCCGATCGGGCAAGTGCGATCGTTGTTTGTGGACGAATCGCCGATGCACGTGAGGCTGCAGAGAAGCGTGCGCTTACTTGCCGTCAGGCGTACGCACGCCGGCCCAGGTGTCGCGGACCTGATGGTAGTGCACGACCGGATCGTAGATCGGCACGTCGAGGCGCAGCGTTTGCGGCGAAAGCCCGCCGACGGCCGCGAGCACACCGTAAGAATTCACCACGCGATCGCGCTGCGCGCTGACGAGAGCCACACGCGCATTCACCAGCTCCTGCTGAGCGTTGAGCACGTCGAGCGTGGTGCGCTGGCCAACGCGGGCCTCTTCGCGCACGCCGTTGAGCGCGATCTCGGCGGCGTTCACCGCGGTCTGGTTCGCCAGCACCGCGGCCTTGGCGGCGTCCAGCGCGCCCCAGGTCTGCACCAGGTTCTGCTGCTGAATGTCGCGCTGGTTGTCGAGGTTGACGCGTTGCTGCTGCAGCAGCTCCTTGGCCTGGCGAATGTTCGCGTACTCAGTGCCACCCTGATAGATCGGCACGTTGAGCTGCGCCTGCCCGATGGCGGAGAAGGTTTCGAGGTTCGACAGCACCGAGGTCGAACCGTACGACTTCTGAACCGACCCGACCGCGGTCAGCGTCGGATAGAGCGAAGCCTCGGCCACCTTGACCGCGAACACAGCGGAATCGACGTTGAACATCGAGGTCGTCACCGCAGGGTGCTGCGACCGGGCCATCACGATGCCCTGCTCGAGCTTGGCCGGCGACAGCCGGTCGACCGGGCTTGCCGGATCGAGTCGTCCCGGCTCGACGCCGATGACCTGGCGATAGGTCGAACGCGAACTCGTGTAATTCGACTCCGCCTGCAACATCGTGGCGCGCGCTTGGGCCAAACGCGATTCAGCCTGGGCGACGTCAGTGCGCGTCACCTCGCCGACGTCGTAGCGGTCGCGGGTCTGGCGGAGCTGCTCCTGAAGCACTTCGACGTTGCTGCGCTGCAGGCTCAGCGTCGCGGCGTCACGGATCAGGTTCATGTAGGCGGTGGCCGCCTGCAGCAAAATCGTCTGTTCGGTGTTGCGCAGCGTCTCGCGCGCCGCCGAAACCTGCTGCTCGGCTTGCCGCGTCTGGTTCGCCGTCTGGTTGCCGTTCAGCAGTGTCTGCGAATAGGTGGCGCCATAGGTCTGGATGGCGTTGTTGCCAATCGTCCGCGGATAGTTGGGTCCGGTCACGCCTTGCACGCGAGCGGTGGAATCGAGAAACGCTTCGCCGGCCGCAGCCGACAGGCTGATGCGGGGCCGATAACCGGACAGCGCCTTGGGAACACCTTCGTCCGTCGCGCGAACGGCCGCGCGCTGCGCGTTGATGTTCGGATTGTTGATATAGGCCTGGGTCAGCGCCCAGCGGATGGTGTCGCCTGAGGCCGGCCCAACTGCCAGCGCCAACGCCGCCACCCCAACAACTCCCGCCCCGACGCTAGTTCGCCACATTCGCCACTCAGGTCCCCAAACGCGCAAGATCACGTACTCTTGCAACACGAGAATACGGACGCAACGCTGTCAAACTCGGCCACATGACGACGCGACGCCGACACTAGGGAACAATGTAACCCTTTGATATCCCCGGGCCAGTACTCATACACAGGATCATGTCAGGTTTTGACCCGCACAGCACAAAGACGGCGGGTGTTGCGGCCAGAACACGGATGGCGGGCTGTCCGGGGCCGGACACTACGCCCAAGCGCTAAAACACGAACTCCGGGGGCTTCACAAAGCCCGGCAACACCGAAGCGGCTGCATCGAAGATCGCCCGGCCGCTGATGTCGGTCTCGGTCCGTTCATATATTGTGGCTTTTCCTGGGCCGTGCCCCAATATGCAGGCGAGCCGCCCGCCCACCTTGAGCTGCTTCATCAGCGCGGCTGGAACCACTTCGGTCGCGCCTTCCAGCAGGATCACGTCATAAGGTGCCTCGGCCGCCCAGCCAGCGGCGAGCGGTCCGGTGACAATTTTGGCGTTCTTGGCCTTCGCCCCGCTCACCGTCGCGGCCGCTTGCCGCGCTAGGCTCGCATCTTCCTCGAGTCCGACCACCGACGCCGCAAGCTGCGCGAGCAGCGCCGTCGCATATCCGGTGGCGCAGCCGACATCGAGCACGTGGCTGGTTTCAGCGATCTCGGCGGCTTGGATGAGTTTGGCGAGCACCATCGGCTTGAGCAGGCGGCGGACCGGCTGCCCGCTGCTCACCGGCACGTCGATATCGAGATAGGCAAGCGACGCCTTCTCCTCCGGGAAAAACTGCTCCCGCGGCAACTCGAGCATGGCAGAGATCAGGCGCGGATCGGTCACGTCCGCGGTCCGGACCTGGCCGTCAACCATCATGCGGCGCGCGGCGACAAAGTCGATCATGAAGGGCCTCGAAGCTTCCCGATATCGGGCTTTTTGCGGCAAGCCCCGGCAAAAGACAAGGAGTTGGGCGGCACGACGGCACGCGCAGCCGCGGTTCTCGACATCTGGTTTGCGAAGGCGCTTTGCCGCGTGTTGTCGGGGAACGACGGGTCCTATATAGCCATGCCCCGGACGGCCACGTGGCGGAGTGGTTACGCAACGGTCTGCAAAACCGTGTACCCCGGTTCAATTCCGGGCGTGGCCTCCAGTTAACCTCTTTGCCAGTCGTGCTTTTGTTCCTTGCCTCCGCCAGCGCAAAGATTTGGCGAGCGCGCCTCGGAATGCTTGGCAATTCGTTCAGGCTTTTGTTATACGCCCTCCGTCATTACCAACGTGGCGCCGTTCCCCGGTAGCTCAGTGGTAGAGCAACCGGCTGTTAACCGGTTGGTCGCTGGTTCGAATCCGGCCCGGGGAGCCAATTGCCAATTTGCCCGCGTTCGATCTGAAGTCGCCGTACAGCGCACGATCTCTTTCAAGCTTGCATCCTCGGTAACGACGGCAATCTCGTGCGGCATGCACCCTGCTCCGCCAATCGCACTGCTGCCGCCTCGCGCCAGCCGGGGAATGTGCAATGCAGCGAGTTCGCCATATCGCGCTGATCGTGAAACCAACCGCCGCCGTTGATCAACCTCGCAATCCCGCTAGAGGACGCTATCGCGCCGGGTTAGCCGCGCCGTGGAAATATTGTCTCCCACTTCCGGACCGGCGACGGCTATGCGCCCCCGCCTCTCGACGGGTCAGCGCACGTCTTCAGGCCTTATACGCAAGACGTCTGTGAGAATTGGGGCGCTTCAATCTGTCTAATCGTGTGATGAAATAATTTTTTCTGTGCTACACGCGAGTCAGTGGATCGTTCAAATGCAGGTTGTCCAGCAACCCGAGTGAGGGATCTTGGAAAATAAGAACGAGGTCTATCACAGGCTGGTCGTCGACATCACCGATTGGAACGCGTTTCTTGCTGGTGGAAGCGCCATATCGGGAATTCAACGTGTCACGCTCAATCTTTTGCGGTCGCTTGCGAAGCAAGGCTTGCCTTTCAAGATCATTCGCTACGATGAGAAAACTCGCGCACACCGGTTGGTAGAGACAGAATTTCTTTCGCAAGATTTCTCGCAACGGCGGCAACCATCAGTCCGTGGGAAATTTCCCGTACCGAGCCCCTATGCTCATGGGATGTACCGTCACGTCACCTCCACGATGCGGCGTAGAGCAAGCGAGTTGTTCAAGCGACAATACGACAATCCCTTGGACTGCCTTGGGCCGACATACCGACCGTGCGACGGAGACGTTCTCTATCTCGCGGGAGCAGGATGGGATTGCTATCCGACCTTGAACGCTGCTGAATCGCTCCGACGTGCCGCGCGTATTCGTGTCGTGTCGGAAATTTTCGATCTCATCCCCCTCTTCCCGGACATCTATCATGATCGGCGCGGTGCGCGGCAATTCCGACGATGGCTTCGTCATGCCGTGATGATTTCCGATTCTTTCATCTGCTTGTCGAAGCACACGCGCGATGACTTTCTCCGTAACGGTGGAAAGTTCGGTCTCGCGCAGGACACTCACGCAGCGGTGGTCACGCCTGCACACGAATTCTCCTCGGACCCTCCATTCTCCGCGCAATCCGGAGAAATTCCTCGGCCGCAACGCTCTTATGTTCTTTGCGTGGCTCATGTGTTCAACCACAAAAATGCCCGGCGCTTGATCGAGGCGTGGTTGGGGCTGAGCTTGATCTATCCGCTCGAAGCAGACTTGGTTCTGGCGGGCGCCACTCCACGTTCCGAAATCCTGGCGCGTTATGGCAGCGTGCCGCGTCTTCAGATTATCGAGCGCCCCTCCGACACTTTTCTCGCCAATCTCTACAAAAACGCAGCTTTCACCGTATTTCCTAGCTTGTATGAAGGTTGGGGAATGCCTGTTGGCGAGAGCCTGTGGTTCGGAACCCCTTGTTTAGCCAGTTCCGCGGCTTCCATTCCGGAAGCAGGTGGGACGATGGTCGACTATTTCGACCCGCGCGCATCCGGCGAACTCGAAACATTGTTAGCCCGCGCATTGTTCGAACCTGACTTCGTGAACGCACGAAGATCGGGCATAGATCGAACGCGGTTGAAAACGTGGGACGACTATGCCGGCGATATCTTTGCGGCCGCTACTTCAGCACATCCAAGCATTGAGAGGTCGCAGCCATCGTATGGCCGAGCAGGCGATGCATAGGGATCAACACTGGAGCGCTGTAGCGGATTTCGTTCTGCGATTGCCCGTTCGCGACGCGTTGATCGTATGCCCATCCTTGCTCGTGCAAGACATCCCAGGCTCGGTCGCCATTGAAAGCTGGGCGGGCTCTGCAATCCCAGATGCGATCGTCCTGCATAAAGGCGAACTGGACAGAATTGGCTCGCCGCAGTTTATCAACAACGTACTGTCGCCCGCCTTTATTCCAGGATTTGCCAACGAGGTCTTCGTCGTGTTCGTTCGTCCGGGCCTGGCGCCCGCGATACCGGACTCTTCCGTTCATCTCGTAGCCTTTCACCGTGCTGTAGGACAACTCAGCGCCATCAAATCGGTCGAAGCGGCGAAAACACGATCGTCGATTTACCTCGGAAACAATCGAGCCCTCACGACGACAGCATTCGGTCAGAAGATTTTTGTCGATACCAGGGACATTTCCCTTGCTCCGCACATTCTCCTCGATGGCTACTGGGAACTATGGATCACGCAAGCGCTCCGCCGGGAAATAATGCCGGGCTCGTTCTTTATCGATATCGGCGCAAATGTCGGATATTTCACGGTTCTGGCAGCCGATTGGGTCGGCGATGCGGGACGCGTGCTCGCTTTTGAACCGCATCGCGAGCTGGCGGAACTCGTTCACTCAAGCCTCAGCGTCAACGGGTTTCTTGGACGCGCCAAAATCGAACCCTTCGCGGTGACTTCGCGTAGCGGGGAGTCGACATTATACCGATGGAAACGCCATATGGCGGGTTCCAGCTTGGTCGACGGTTCGCAGCTAGCCGCTTCCTTTCTCGATGAAGTTGAACCGGTATCAATCAGGACGGTCAGTTTGGACGAATACCTGCCATCGGGCACGGTCGTCGATGTCATCAAAATCGATGCCGAAGGCGCGGAAGCAGGAATTCTAAAAGGCGCCCGGCGCGTCTTCACGGAATCCCCTCATATCCGAATATTCATGGAATTCTCGCCGGTTTTATTGCGTTCTGCAGGAGCCGATCCCGTCGAGCTCATCGACTTCATGAAGCGGCTTCAATTCAAAGTATTTCGAGTACTGCCGGACTCCTCAGTCGAGCTGGCGCAGGATTTGTTGCCTGCGGATGGTCAGCACTGGGATATCCTGTTCAAGCGCTAACTCTCGATTGCTTTGCGCACCATGACCGTGATGGAGGCAAGCCGGACTGCGCCAGCAACAGCCAGACCGTAGATCGAGTAGCAGCGGTGAGGTTTGGCGGAGAATCGGAAGCCGATTGTTTGCACCGGATGCGAACCTCCGATCGAGATCGTTTGCGTTTCGAGCGGCGACATATCCGAAGTGTTCACGGTGCTCCACGACATGATTGCCACGGCCGTCGTTCCATTGGATTCGCCGGCTGCCGCCAACGTGATGCGCGCCTCCATGTCGAGTTCCGCGAAGTGCTGATAAGAAGTCGAGAAAACGATGTTGCTGCCGCCAGCGTCGGCAGGCCATGGCTCCACATAAGGCGATCGCCCCGTGGGCAGCGCGGCAAACGGATTCAGCGCCCGCCAATCCGAGTTGCGTTCGAGGCTCCTGCGCCGGAGCCCGTCGTTTAGCCATTGAGCGGTTTCGTCGAGACCAACGATTTGCGGCGCGACGTAGCGCCCAGGGCGCAATATCAGAAGCACAGGCAGCGACATGATGCCGCCCGTCTCGCGCACTATAAGTTCTTCAAATTTCGACGGAGGTTCGACGCCGCGAACGCGGCTCAATTCTTTTGGCTGGTTGGCTCCAAGAGATGTAAGCGAAAGGTCGATGACCGGATCCGGGTTAAGCCCGGACTGTTCGATCAGTGCAAGCAGATGGTCGATTGCGAAGGCGTAATTTCCAGCAATGTCATGGGTCGGCCCCCCGATCCTTAATTCTGTGGTCAAGACATAAACGCCTTGGCTATTCAGAACACGAGCCACTTCCTTGAGGTGAGCCACAAAGTCCGCATCGCGACCAATATGCTCAAAAGAGGATATCGAATACGCAAAGTCTATCGATCCGGTCGCGACATCGAGCTGCCGCATATCCATGGACCGCACGCTGATCCTCCTGGCGTCAAAACCAGCCGGCGCCTCACTCAATACGAAATCGGCGGGATCAGAGGTTCGGGCTTCGGTCCAGATGGATTTCTTGTCGTACAGGTCGGTGACGATCAGGCCATTCGAGCGTTCGGACACTGGAAAAATTAGTGGCTCTCGGCCAGCCCCCATTGCAAGCCCACGTTTCGAGCCGTCGAGGAAGCCTCGGGAGTCCAGGGCGTGGAACGCACTCGCGAACTCCCAGAGTCGCGGATTGTTGAAAGGAACAGAGCCGAAATATCGCTCGATAATCTCAGTAAGTTCTTCGCGGCCGAAATCGGCCGCATCGGCGATCTTCTGGAGATTCGACTGTGCATGGCAGGCCATGTTTCACACACATTCCTGGTCGGTTCAGGCATGGCATTGAGCGCGATGGCGGTTCCGCAGCGCCTGCCCGGTGTTGACGACTGAATCGCTTCAACACTTCAATGGCGACGACGACGCCCAAGCGTCAAGTCACTGAACATCCTGCAAGAGTTTCACGTCAGCTATCGGTGCTTTTCAATTGCCGGCCGGAGGTGCGAGGCCCGCCCACGCAAACGCCTGCCAGCGCGGAAATTCGAGCGGGATGCGCTTTTAACGTTACTTGGTCAGGTTACTTGTGGATGTCCGTGGTCCGTCCGGCAAAATCAGCGCTAAGCTCCATCCATGAGCGCAAGCGTCCTAGGCCGTGCGGCCATTGTCCTGTACTTCGCGCAAGCCGCGATCGGCATGGTCGTAGGCTTTGCGCTGCCGTGGGTGCAATTGCTCTGGAACCATTGAGAAACTGAGACCGAATTTCAGATGCCGCATGCCGCACGCCGGTCGATCGCGAAAAAACTGCCTCATGGCAAGGCCCGCAGGATTACACGGAACTGGGTGGTGATGGTGATGGGCACCCTCATCCTTTTCGCGGTCATCGCAGAAAACGCGCGGAGCTCCGGCGCGGCGAGCATCGCGCAACGCTCGGCTGGTGCCGCGCGTTGCGCGGCGGGATTGGAATGCACAAAAGCTCCGACACCCATGCAGAGGATTACAGCCCCGGCTCGAAATTGATGTCCGATTTTCGATAACGCTTAGGACGAGCACGGAGCATCGGCCCGCCCGCTTCGGCGGGCTTATTTCTTGAATGTCTCGTTTCTTGAAGGTCTCGCCGGTCGACTTTCCGTGATGGGAGCAAAAAATCGGTTGCGAAGTGAACCAACGTGCGTCAGCCGACATTGTAGGGCATGGCACTGTCAACGCAGGCTTCCAAAGAGAAGGCGGCTGAGTGCCGCGAGATGGCCATGCGCACCAACGAGCGCGAGCTTCAGATCATGCTGTACCACATCGCGGAGACCTGGGAGCGGATTGCGAAGCATCTGGACGAGCCAGGGAGATAAGTTTCATCGCTTCGAATTGCTGACCACCTCAGTGCCACAGAATGAGCATTGAAAACGAGAAGCGCTGACTCCGGACGGCTCTTTGCTGTCTCTCAACGGGCGCATCGGCGCCCCGCACTTCGGGCACTTCACTTCTTCCATCATTCCCTCACGACTGGTGCGTGGCTGCTAAAACGAGCCGCGGGGAGTCGTCACTAAACTTTGATAGAGTCGCTCATCAACACCGGGCCTCCAGAGGCAGTCGCCTGAGCGTCGGATGACTCCGCGTGTTCAGACAACCCGCTCGACACTGACACCGCGGCAGTCCATCTCGTACTCCAGGTCCACCACCGGCGGGCGGTTGTAGTGCCAGGTCAGTCCGGCGCGCGCCGCACCGCGGCGGACGATCTCATCCGCCAGGAACGGATGGATATCGTGGATCGTGTAGAGCTGAGCGGCGGTGGTGTCCTTCCAGCCGAAGCCGAGCGCGCCCATGCGCCGCTCCATCTCGCCCAGCACGAAGCGCGCCTTCTCGCGGATGCCTGCGGGCGAAACATCGCCGAGGCTGACGATGTGGTCACGGTAATTGCCTCGGCCTTCCGGCGCCTCGCCGCTGCCGGCGATGACGAAGGACGGCTCGGCGTCGGTTGCTGCTTCCGTATAGCTGAAGGCATGGAACGAGGGCTCGGGCGGCGGGGCGATCGCGGGACAGACGTTGCTGCGCGCGATCGGATTGGTCTTCCCGTCGAAGATGTTCCAGCGCTCCAGCGTGCCGACGTAGATCTTGTTGAAAGCCGTGAACCCCGCCTCGGTGAATGGCGCGGGCGAACGCAGCTCGCAAGCGCAGAAGGCGGTCAGCGGCCGGCCCGCGGCAGTGACGATCCGCTCGATCCGGCGAAAGCCCTCCTCCAGCGGCACCGGAGCGCGAAACTGCACGCGCACGATGCGATAGCCCGGCTCGGCCGCGACACCGGCTGAGTATTGGAACACGCCTTCGACGAAGCGGTAGCCACCGGATTTGAAGGGAAGTACGGACATGGACGGCGCACTCTTGGCTTTAAGACAGGCTCTTGGCTTTAAGACAGGCCCATATAGGCCTCGCGGATGGCGGGATCGTTGACGAGGCTCATGGCCGGCCCCGATTTCACGACGCGCCCATGATCGACCACATAGGCCCGGTCAGCAAGCTCCAGCGCGTTCATGACGTCCTGCTCCACGAGCAGGACGGCCACGCCGGACTTGTTGACCGCGCGCAGGCTTTCGGTGAGCAGCTCCACGGCGCGCGGCGCGAGCCCGAGCGAGAGTTCGTCGACCAGAAGCAGGCTCGGCGCAGCCATCAGGCCACGCCCGATCGCGCACATCTGCTGCTCGCCGCCGGACATCGTGCCGGCGTCCTGGTTGCGGCGCGTGGCGAGGATCGGAAACATCGCATAGACGCGCTCGAGGTCGGCGGCGATCGCCGCCTTGTCGGTCCGCAGATAGGCGCCCATCAGAAGGTTGTCGCGAACGCTCATCGCCGAGAACAGGCGGCGCCCCTCCGGCACGTGGGCGATGCCGGCGCGCACGAAATCGGCGGGTGACGCCCCCTGCATCGGCTTGCCGTCCACGACGATGCTGCCGGCAGAGACCTTGAGCAGCCCCGAAAGGCAGCGCATCAGCGTGGTCTTGCCGGCGCCGTTGGAGCCGACGATGCAGACAAGCTCCGCCGGTCCGACATCGAGGCTGATATCCCACAGCACGCGCACGTCGCCGTAGCCGGCCTGGAGAGCCGTCACCGAAAGCTTCTGCTGCATGTCGCTCAATGCACCGCTCCCCGCTGCGCGGCGTACTTGGCGCCGAGATAGGCCTCGATCACGCGCTGATCGCTCACCACCTCACGCGGCGTGCCCTGCGCGATCAACTGACCGTGGTGAAGCACCAGCAGCCGATGCGAGACCGACAGCACGACCTTCATCAGGTGCTCGATCACCAGGATGGTGACGCCCTGCTCGGCGATCTTGCGGATGATCGCCAGGGCGTCGTCGACCTCGGTCTGGTTGAGGCCGGCATTGACCTCGTCGAGCATCAGGAGGCGCGGCCGCATGGCGAGCCCCTTGGCGAGCTCCAGCCGCTTGCGCCGCGCCAGCGTCAGCGACGACGCCGGACGGTCGGCCACGTCGGTCAGCCCGGTGAAGGCGAGATGTTCGCGGGCGATCTCCTGCGCCTCGCGGACGCCATGGGCATGCCCGCAAAACAACGCGCCAGCCGCGACATTCTCGACCACCGTCATGCGGGGAAACGGCTGCACGATCTGGAACGTGCGCGCGAGACCGCGCTGCGCGATCTGATGGGGCTTGGCGCGGGTGATATCGGCATCTTCGAAATGCACCCGGCCCGACGTTGCCGGGTGAACGCCGGTGATAATGTTGATCAGCGTGGTCTTGCCCGCGCCGTTGGGGCCGATCAGTCCGACGATCTCGCCTTTGTCTACCGAGAAGCTGACGTCATCGACGGCCTTCAGCCCGCCGAACCGCCGGGACACGTTGTCGAGGGTGAGCAGCGCCGTCACGTGGCCTGCTCCTTGTGGGGCATCCAGCTGCGCAACGTGGAGAGAAGCCCATTCGGCAGGAACAGGATCAGCACCACGATGATGATGCCGAGCGCCGCGGCATGGATGGTGAGGAAGTTGCGCGACACCAGCTCTTCGAAAGCGAGAAGAAGCACCGCTCCGATGGCCGGACCGAAAATCGTGCCGAGCCCGCCGAGCAGCACCATCACCATCGGTTTGAGCGCAAGCAGAACGTCGAACACATCCGGCGGCTCGATGTACTTCACCCACGACGCATAGATCGCACCGGCGATGCCGACATAGACCGCCGACAACGACAGTGCCGCGGTTTTGTAGGCGTAGGTGTTCACGCCGAGCATGTTGGCGGCATCTTCGTTCTGTTGAATGCAGCGCAGACCAAAACCGAGCTTGTTGCGGTGAACGACGATGGCGGTCGCGGCGCAGACCGCCGCCAATCCCAGCATGGCGTAGAAAAAGAATTGCGCTTCCGCTGCCACCGAGATGCGCAGGATCGGAAGGTTCATGCCTTTCCCGCCGCCGGTGAAATCCGGCATGCTGTTGACGAGCTCGCGCAGCATCTCGGCGACGATCAGACTCGCAATGGCGAAGTAATGCCCGCGCAGGTGCAGGATGGCTCCGCCGATCAGCGCGGCAAACGCCACCGCCACCAATCCGGCTCCGGCCCAGGCGACCGGCAGCGGTGCGCCGTTCGCCAGCAGGATCGCCGACGCGTAGGCTCCCAGCCCGAAGAATGCCGCCGTCGCGAACGACGGATAGCCGGCAAGACCGCCGATGAAATTCCAGGATTGCGCCAGCACCGCGTACATGCAGACCGTGGTCGCGAGGCGCAGAAAGTAATTGCTGCCCGCAAGAGGCAGCAGTGCAACTGCCAGGACGATCGCGGCCAGGATGAGCCAGGCCCTCATTCGTAACCCCGCCTGCCCATCAGACCGCTCGGGCGCACGAACAGCAGCACCAGAAGCAGCGCGAACGAAATCGTGACCGCGCGCTCGGGGCCGAACCAGAACGACGTGAAGCTTTCGATGATCCCGAGGAGCAGCCCGCCCAGCATGGCGCCCGGCACGCTGCCGAGGCCGCCGAGCACGCAGACAACGAACGCCTTGCCGAGAAACAACGGGCCGTTGAGCGGCGAGATCGGAAAGATGATGCTGAGCAACGCGCCGGCCGCGCCCGCCATGAACGCGCCGATGGCAAAGGTCACCGCGTTGATGCGCGGCACATGGACCCCCATCAACGCCGCCGCCTCGCGGTCCATCCGCACCGCAACGATGGCGCGGCCGATGCGGCTGTCGCGCAGCAGCCGGTAGAGCAGCAAGGTCAGCAGGAGTGCCAGCACCATCGCGGCAACGCGGTCGCCGGGCAGGAATATGGGGCCAAGCTGAAGCGTGCCAAGCGGATGCTCCAGATTGACCGCCTGGTAGTCGGCGGTGAACGCGAGCAGCATCGCATTGTTCAGGACGAGATCCAGGCCGAATGTCAGCGTCAGCGTGATGAGAACCGGCGCGGCAATGACCCGATTGATGATGCCGGCCTGCAGCAGATAGCCCAACGCATACAGAACCACGCCGGCGATCACCGTCGACACGAACGGGTGAATGCCGAGATGAACATAGCCGAAGTAAGCCACGTAAGAGCCCAGCACGATGAACGAGCCGTGCAGGATGTTGATGACGTTGAGCACGCCCCAGACCAGCGAAAAGCCAACCGCGATGCAGGCGTAGAGGCCGCCGAGCACCAGTCCATTCGCGGCGATCTGGAGGTAGATCATGACCCTGAACGGCCCGACGGCCTCGCTGCCGAACGGGAAACCTCAACGCTCATGCCGAAAATCGCCTCTGCAGATCATTTGGGCATGAAGCGGATTTCGCCGGACTTGATGGCATCGGGCCACAGGATGACCGGCTTGCCGCCAACGAGCTGGAAGACCGGCGGCTCAAGCGAGTTGATCTGCCCGTCCGCGTTGAACCGGACACGTCCGTAGAAGGTCTCGACGTCGGTTGCGGCAATCGCGTCTCGCACCTTGACCGGATCGACCGTGCCGGCCTTTTCGATCGCCATCTGCAGGATCGCGCCGCATGCTGCCGAGCCCGCTTCGACGTAGTCGGCCTCGGCGCCGTTGTTCTTTTTTGCGAACGCCGCGTTGAAGGCTTCGGTGGAGCCGAAAACGTCCGGGCCCTTGTAGCGCACGGCCGGATGCCACCAGGACATGCTGGTGATGTTCTCGGCCAGCGGACCCATGGTCTTGGCGAATTCGCCATAAGCCGGACCGGCAATCTCGGTGATCACCGGGGCTTTCAGCCCCAGATCATTCATCTGCCGCCGGATCAGCATCAGATCGTTGATGTAGCCGGAGGCATAGACCCAGTCGGGATTCGCCGCACGCATCTTGGTGATCGCGGCGGAGTGATCCATCGCGCCAATCGCGTAGCGCTCCGACACGACGACCTCCATGCCTTCCGCCTTCACGGCCTTCTCGAACTCCTGCGCGACGGCGAGCGGAAACAGATCGTTGCGGGCCAGCACGGCGACCTTTTTGATGTCCTTGTTCTTGGCGGCGACGAGCTTTGCGATCGGCACCGAAACGGTCTCGTTGCCGGTGAGCGTCGCAAAAATGTATTTGAAATGCTGGTCGAAAATCTCCTGCGACGATGCCGAGGGCGCCAGCATCGGGATTTGATACTTCTCGGAGATCGCACTCACCGCCTTGGTGGCTCCCGAACCGAACGGCGCGAACAGGAACTGCACCTTGTCTTCGGTGATCATCCGCTCGGCGGTCTGCACGGCCCGCGGCGTGTTCGACGCATAGTCGGCGTAGACGATCTCGACCTTGTAGGTCTTGCCGCCGGCCTTGATGCCCTTGGCATTGGCGGCCTCGGCCCACAGGTCGTATCCACGCTTCTGTTTCAACCCCTCAGGAGAGAGCGGTCCTGTGAGAGGAAGCGGCGCACCGACCTTGATGAGGTCTTGCGCGAGCGCCTGACCGGGAAGGACTGCCGCAACGCCGAGCGAAACGACGGCCAGGATCGTTGCGAACGAAAAGCGAGGAGCCAGCATGAAAAACCACCAGGAGGTTCGGTTGGCTTGCGTGACGACACAAATTTCCGACTGGCGAAGCTAACCGCAAATCCGTTGCGGTGTCGACTGTGCGCGTTGGCGCGCCAACGGTCACGTCTTCAGCATCAGCGGCCAAATAGCCCGCACCTCGGCTGGCCGGCGCGCTAAACGGTCGCGCCGTACAGCGCCTCTCCCGAAACCTGCCGGCCGCGATCGTCAAACCTCATGGCCTCGCAAGTGCGGGTTTTGGTGCCATTCAGATTGGCTTCGTAGAAGACGACGAGCTCCCTGCTCTCGCCGTCCCAGGCGATCCGTTCGAGGGTGAACTCCAAGGTGTGGAGTTTTGCCGAAGCCGTTCGCCAATAATGCTCGAGGGCCTTCTTGCCGCGGATCGTCGTGGTGCCGACGAAGTTCTGCGCTTTGGGGCTGATGAAGGTCGCGTCCTCGACGTAGTGCGCCAGCACGGCATCGACATCCCGTCGATTCCAGGCAGCGACCCAACGCTGGGCGAATTCCATCGCTTGGGACCTGGTCAAGATGCGCCCTTGTTGCGTGCGGGACGATCGCTGTTCGAGCTTTCGCCTGTCGCCTTTTGAATCCGCCGAAGTCCTGAGGCCCGAGCGGCGCGACGATCATCTCACACCCGTGGACCGGGCGTCTTCGTTCGATTGAACGACACCCGATCCAATCGCCGAAATTCTCAGATCGGAAAGACCCCGTTGTCAGCCGCCCCGATACGGCTTGCATATGCCGTCTTGCACCGTGAATCTCGGATTGGAGCAATGCATCTGCCTGTCGCGGCCGCGGTACACCTCACCGCTGCCACGGTACATGCCGGGACCGACGTCGTAGCGCCGCGGCTGCTGCGGCAGATAGCCGTAGCTTGGCCTGGGGCCGGCTCCTTGCTGGACGCAAACCGCGCCATTGAAATACCAGCCACGGCCGCAACCATCGCGGGCTTCCGCCGGCGATGACGCCACGACGGCCGCCGCAGCGCACACAGAAAACAAAGCCACGCGAGTCATTGTGAGCACCCCTGTTTTGGTTCCGATCAAGGTACCTAAGGTCGGATGAACACAAGCGAAACGGGCCGCTCAGAACATTCCATGCGACGTTTGGACCTAGCCCAAGAACTTAAACCTAATATCCGACAAGCCCGGGCTACGTCGGGGGCAATTTCGATTTCAGCAGTGCAAGCGCTGCAGCAAGATTGGCGCGATCGGGCTTGAGCTCTCCTGCGTAGATCCGCCGCGTCATCTCGACCAGCGTCTCGTTCGCGGGCGTGGCGATCCCGCGCTTTCTCCCCTCCTCGACCACGAAGCCATTGATCAGGTCGATCTCGCTGAGCCTGCCTTTCATGTGGTCCTGCAGCGTGGTGTTGGCGCCGCGGCCCGGGCCGATGTCGTGATTGACCTTGTCGACGAGCTTCATCAGCAGGTTGTTGGTGCCCTCGATCTCGGCCTGGGTCAGGCCGAAGATCGGCACGACGGGATGGCCGAGCGCCTCGCCGATCTTCAAGGCTTCAGAACCAAGCTGCATCATCAGGTCCTGCATGCCCTCGGGCTGCTTGTCGGCGAGCTCCCCGCCGGTCATGGCGATGGTGCCGAGCGTCATCGAGTTCAGCACGAGCTTCATGTATTTCGCCGCAAGGATGTGCGGCGTGACTTCGACCTTCCCGGCGTGGCGAAGCACGGACGCCACCTCCTCGACGCGGCCATCGGTCGAAGGATGGAAGCTTCCGAGCGCAAACCACGTCCGGTCGGGCGCCGTGTTGCGTTTGATTTCGCCCGGCACGAAGCAATAGGACGACAGCTCCGGCACGCAGCCGAGCGTACGCGACGAGCCAACCACATCGGCGATGATCCCGGCTGTCATCGCGTTCTGCAGTCCAATCAGGAAGCCGTCAGGCTTGAGATAAGGCTTGATCAGCTCGGCATGCCAGCGTGTGTCGTAGGCCTTGGTCACGAGCAGCACGAGATCGAACGCCTGGCGCATCGAGGCCAGCTCGCAGAGATGATAAGCCCGCACCTTGGCGTGGATCTCACCTTGCCGGAGCGTAACGTGGAGACCATTGGCGCGCATCGCTTCGACGTGAGCCGGCCATTGGTCGATCAGCACGACATCGAGGCCGGCGTTGGTGAGGTCTGCGGCGACGCAGCTGCCATTCGCGCCGGTGCCGAGAACCGCGATTTTCTTGTCCATGAGATTCCAGAATTGATGGGAGTGCGAAGCGAAAGTCTCACTCGGGCTTGAGATTATATTGCCGGATCAGGTTGGCCATGTTGGCAATGTCTTCATGGAGGAACTTGGCGAATGTATCGGGCGTATCCGTGATCCCGACATAGCCGAGCTCCTCGAAACGCTTTTTCGTCTCCGGCGCATTGACGGCCTCGCGGACGGCGGCCTGCAGCCGGTCGCGAACCGTGCGCGGCGTGTCAGCCGGAACCATCACGCCGTACCACGTCGTCACGTCGTAGCCCGGAAGCGTTTCGGCGACGGTTGGAATGTCCGGAAGATACGGAATCCGATGTGCCGAGGTGATCGCAAGGCCTATGAGCTTGCCATCGTCGACGAAAGGCTTCGCGGTCGCATAGGGCGATCCGTAGATGTCGGTGACGCCTGAGAGGATCGAAGCGAGCGCCGGCCCGCCGCCGTTGTAGGGTACATGCACCATGTCGAGCTGCGCCTGCGCCTTGAACACCTCGGCGACAATGAAGGTCGCGGCTCCGACACCGCCCGACGCGTAGTTCAACTTGCCGGGCTCGGCCTTTGCTTTGGCCATCAGCTCTTTCAGCGTCCTGACGCCGAGCTTTGGGTGCGCAAGGATAATATAGAAGGCCGACGCGAAGCGCCCGATCGGGCTGAAGTCCTTTTCCAGATTGTAGCTGAGGTTTTTGTAGAGGGTCTGGCTGAACGAATGATTGGTGTTGGCCTGCAGCAGCGTGTAGCCGTCGGCCGGTGCCTTGGCTGTCGCCGCCGCGGCGATCGTTCCGCCCGCTCCTGCGCGGTTGAGCACCACGACCGGCTGGCCGAGAATCTTGCCGAGCGCCTCCGCCATGATCCGTCCGACGATATCGGGCGAACTGCCGGGGGAGCTCGGGACGATGTAGTTGATGGTGCGGTCCGGATAGGTTTCGGCGAGGCCGTCGCGTGGCAGCAGCAGAGCGACGAGAGCTGTCGTGACCGCGCCGATGCGCCACCAGCTCGCCAATGCACGGCCCAGCCGGGCCGCGAGTCCGCTCGCGTCTGCCACCATGGGTGTTTTCCTACCGACCCAAGGACGCCGCTGTTGTTCAGGTCAACGGCTGGCCTCGATCACGGCAAGTGCACCGCAATTTGCGGCGGCGAGCAAGCACACATTCCGGATTCACGATTGAACACGCGAATTTCGTCCGTTTGCATGGCAGCCGGTCCGTTTCCACGCAGGCGTGGTGGAGCTACAGTGGTGCGCCGGGAATGAATGACCATGTTGCGACTTGATACGTCTGCTGTTGCATTCATCGCGAAGTTCGTCAGCGCGCTCGCTTCTTTCGCGGCGCTCGCGACGCCGCTGTAGGCCGAGGACTGGCCGAACCGGCCTTTGACCATGGTTGCACCATTTGCGGCCGGCGGCTCGACCGACGCCATCGCGCGAATTGTCGCCGAGGGGCTGGGTGCACAGCTGCGCCAGTCGGTGATCGTGGAAAATGTCGGCGGCGCCGGCGGCATGACGGGCACGAACCGCGTCGCCAAGGCTCCTCCCGACGGCTACCAGTTCGTGCTCGGCAATGTCGGCACGCACGCGCAGAACCAGACGCTCTACAAGGCCCCGCTCTATGATGCGCTCAACGATTTCGCGCCGGTGGCGCTGATCATGGACCAGGCGCTGGTCCTGGTGACGCGCAAGGACTTCCCGGCAAACAACCTGCAGGAGTTCATCGCCTACACCAAAGCGAACCAGACGAAGCTGCAATACGCCTCGGCAGGTCTCGGCGGTTCCAATCATCTGGCCTGCGTGCTGCTGAACATGGCGATCGGCATCAACGTCACGCACGTGCCCTATCGAGGCGGCGGCCAGGCCATGCAGGACCTGATCGCCGGCCGCATCGATTACCAATGCCCGAGCGTGCCGACTGCGATCCCGCAGATCACCGGGCAATCCGTGACAGCGATCGCGACCTTGAGCAAGAAGCGCTCGCCTGGCCTGCCGGATGTGCCGACCGCCGACGAGCAAGGCCTGACCGGCTTCGACATTCCGAGCTGGTACGCGCTGTTCCTGCCCCGGGCCACGCCGGATGCGATCGTGCGCAAGCTCAACGCCGCAGCCGTCGCCGCGGTCAGCACGCCCGCCATGCAGGAGCGGCTGAAGGCGATCGGCTCCGACCTCGTCGGGCCCGATCGCATGACACCGGAATATCTCGCCAAATTCGTCGCCGAGGAAATCAAGAAGTGGTCCGGACCGATCAAGGCGAGCGGCGTGCAGCTTTGAGGCGGGACATGACCCGAGCGGACGTTGAGGTCGATCGATGAAGCTCCACACGCTGACGCTGCGCACGGTCCGCCTGCCCCTCATCCGGCCTTACGTGCTGTCGTACCGGACCTTCACCGAGTTCGAGCCGATCATCGTCGAGGTGCGCGATGCCGACGGCCGGATCGGCTGGGGCGAAGGCCATATCTCTCCGGGATCGAGCCGCGAGACCCGCGACGGCGGCTGGGCGTTTTGCCGGGAACACGCTGCGGCTGTGATCGGCAAGGACACCCGCGAGGCCAAGGCGATCATTGCGGCCCATATGGGCGCAAGCAAGGTCGCGGCCACCGCCCTTCTGACTGCCATCGAGATGCTCGAAGATCATCCGCTGCTCAAGATCGATCGCGACGTCCGCCTGCCGCTGCTGACACCGTTCAACGGCTCGGCTCCAAAAGACATCGAGGACGAGGTTGAACGGCGGCTCGGCGAAGGCTTCCGCACCTTCAAGATCAAGGTCGGCAAGGATGCCGACGACGACATTCGCCGCGTCAAGGCGATCCAGCGCGCGATCAACGGCCGCGCCACCATGCGGATCGATGCCAACCGCGCCTTTTCCGAGAGCGACGCCTGCCGCTTTGCGGCAGCGCTCGATCCTTCGGGTATCGAATTGTTCGAACAGCCATGCCTCGCCGAAGACTGGGACGCCAACGCCAATGTCGCCAAGGTGTCCACGGTTCCGGTCATGCTCGACGAGCCGATCTGCGAGCTTGCCGACGTCGAGCGCGCCGCCGCCATCCCGAACGTCGGACTGTGCAAGCTCAAACTGAAGCGCTTCGGCGGCCTCGATCTGCTGCGCGAGGCGCTCGACGCGGTGAGCCGGAACGGCATGGAGTCGGTGCTGGGCGACGGCCTTGGCGCCGAGCTTGGCTGCTGGATGGAGGCCTGCGTCGCCCGCGTGACCATTCACAACGCCGGCGAGTTCAACGGATTCCTCAAGCCGAAGGTGCGGCTGTTTGCCGAGCCACTGCGGTTCGTCGACGGCCAGCTGATGGTGCCTGCGGGCTTCCGGCCGGCCATCGACACCGATGCGCTTGTCGCCCACACGGTCGGTTACGAACACTTCGCGAAGGCGAGCAGCGTCGCGCTGCATGCGCCGTCGGGCGCATGAGAGGAAGCGTGAGGTTTGCTATGCTGTGCGACCGGATCAAAAGAAACGACTGCAAGTCGAGGACGACACCATGACGAAGCGGCAAATGCATCTCAATCTGTTCATCCACAGCCGCGGCCATCACGAAGCGTCGTGGCGGCACCCCCTCGCCTCGCCGCTGCCGCTGACCGACATCCGCTATTACCAGGACCTGGCACAGCGCGCCGAAAAGGCCCTGTTCGATTCCATCTTCCTCGCCGATCAGTTGGCGCTCGGCGACGACGCCTCGCAGGCGGCGCGCTCCTGGCTCGAGCCGATCACGGTGCTTGCCGCGATCGCGCCGGTCACGACCCGCATCGGCCTGATCGCCACCTGCTCCACGACCTACACCGAGCCGTTCAACCTGGCGCGGCAGTTCGGCGCGCTCGACCACATCAGCAACGGCCGCGTCGGCTGGAACATCGTGACGTCGTGGCTCGCGACCGCAGCTCGCAACTACGGCGGCTCGGGCCAGGTGAGCCATTCGGATCGCTACGAGCAAGGCGAAGAGTTCATGACGGTGGTCAAGGGCCTGTGGGACAGCTGGGCCGAGGACGCGGTGGTCGACGACCGCGCCGGCGGGCTCTACGCCAAGGCGAACCGCATCCGGCCGATCAACCACAAGGGCGAGCATTACGAAGTGGCGGGGCCGCTCAACCTGCCGCGCACGCCTCAAGGACGCCCGGTGCTGGTGCAGGCCGGATCGTCCGATGTCGGGCGAAGATTCGCCGCGCGTCACGCCGAGGCGGTGTTCACCGCGCATATGGAGAAGACGACGGCGCAGGCGTTCTACGCCGATCTCAAATCGCTGGTGAAGGAAGAAGGCCGCGATCCGAACCAGGTGCACATCCTGCCGGGCTTCAGCCCAATGATTGCCTCGACCGAAGCAGAGGCGCGGCGGATGTCGCAGGAGATCAACGAGCTTTCCGATGTGGAGGTGGGGCGCAAGCGTTTGTCCGGCCGCTTCGGCGGCCACGACTTCACGCATCTGCCGCTCGACCGGCCGCTGACGCCGGCGGACTTCCCCGATCCCGCCACCGTGCAGGCGGCACGCAGCCGCACCGAAGTGATCCTGGGGTTCGTTAAACGCGAACAGCCGACGCTGCGGCAGCTCCTCGCCTATCTTGCCGGCGCACGCGGGCACTTCACTTTCGCGGGCACGCCCGAGCAGGCCGCCGACCTTCTTGAAGACTGGTTCACCGACGGCGCAGCCGACGGCTTCAACATCATGCCGCCGATCCTGCCGGCGCAGCTCGACGTGTTCAGCGCCGAGGTGGTGCCGATCCTGCAGAAACGGGGACTGTTCCGCACCGCTTACGAGGGCAAGACACTGCGCGAGCACTACGGCCTGAGCTGGCCGAAGAGCGAATTCCCGAACGCCGCACCGCAGGCGGCCGAGTAACGCGCAGCGCTTGGTTCAATTGAGCGCGGACGGGTCGTCGCCCGCGCCATCGGACAGCGCTTTGCGGCCCTCATCCTTCAGCGCCCAGCCCATCGCGCGGCAGGTCTCGAACGGAATGCCGAACGACACCTCGAAACCGTCGTCGGTGGCAAGCGTCATGATCAGACAAGACTGTTCGCTGCTCTCGATCGACCATCGGCCGAGCGAAAAGACGTAGCGCGATATGTCGTTCCGGGTCTGCTGCCGGAGCGCTTTCGATAACAGCCCCGGCAGCGTCATCATCACTGATGCGGCCTGCCGGAACGGCAACGCGACGGACACCGGCTCTCCGGCCTTGTCCAGAAAATCCAGACGGATGATCTGGCCGTCTTCCGTCGCGTCGCACGTCGTCAGACCGCTGCTGATGATCGTGCGCGTCATCTCCGGTGAGTAGCCCCGCCCTTGCGTCCGTGTCTCACGCCGTCTGGTAGCCCAGCACGGCCTTCACCTCGAGATACTCTTCGAGGCCGAACACGCCGTGCTCGCGGCCGTTTCCTGACTGTTTGTAACCGCCGAACGGCACGCTCTGGTTCGCCGGCGCGCCATTGAGATAGATGCGGCCTGCGCGAATTTTCGTCGCGACCCGGCGCGCGTCGGCGATATCGCCAGCCTGGACGTAGCCGGCAAGACCGTAGCTCGTCTTGTTGGCCATCTTGATGGCCTGATCCTCGGTGCCATAGGTCATCATCGACAGCACCGGGCCGAAGATTTCCTCCTTGGCGATGGTCATGTTCGGCGTGACGTCGGCGAATACGGTCGGCCGGACGAAGTAACCGCGGTTGAAGCCCGCAGGTCGCCCCGGCCCGCCGGTCACGAGCGTTGCGCCCTCCTGGATGCCCTTCTCGATCAGGCCCTGCACCTTGTCGAACTGCGCTTTGCTGACCAGCGGTCCCATCTGGGTCGCCGGATCGAGCGGATCGCCGAGCTTGACCTGCTCGGCGGTCTTCTTGGCGAGCGCCACCGCTTCGTCGCGCTGCGACTTGTGGATCAGCATGCGGGTCGGCGCCTGACACGACTGCCCGGTGTTGGTGTAGCAGCGCAGCACACCGGCCGGCACCGCCTTGGCGAGATCGACGCCACCGAGAATGATGTTCGGCGACTTGCCGCCGAGCTCCTGCGTCACGCGCTTCACCGTCTTCGCCGCGGCCTTCGCGATCAGAATGCCGGCGCGGGTCGAGCCGGTGAACGACACCATGTCGATGTCCGGGTGTTTGGAGATGGCGGCGCCGACACCCGGACCGTCGCCGTTGACGAGGTTGACCACGCCCTTCGGCACGCCCGCATCATGCAGGACCTCCATCAGCAGAATGGTGCTGAGCGGCGCGATTTCGCTCGGCTTCAACACCACGGTGCAGCCGGCCGCCAGCGCCGGCGCGAGCTTCGAGGTCACCTGGTTCAGCGGCCAGTTCCATGGCGTGATCAAGCCGCAGACGCCGATCGCCTCGCGGCGGATCAGCGTGCCGCCCATGAAGCGTTCGAATTCGTAAGATTTCAGGACGTCGACCATCTCCTTGAAGTGGCCGAGCGCGTTGACGGTCTGCACCTCGTTGGAAAAGGTGATCGGCGAGCCCATCTCGGCCGTCATCGCCTGCGAAAGCTCGCTGCTGCGCTCCTCATAGCGCTTGATGATCCGCTGCAGCAGGTCGAGCCGCTCGTCGCGGCTGGTCGCCGAGAAGGCCGGAAAGGCCTTGCGCGCGGCCATGACCGCGCGATTGACGTCTTTGCCCGAGCCGAGGCTGATCTGCCCCGCGACCTCTTCGGTTGCCGGGTTGATCACATCGAAGAGCTCGGGAACGGCCGGCTCGACCCAGGCGCCGTCGATATAAAACTTAGTGTCGTTCTCGCTCATGACCTGCTCCCTGGAACGATATGTTTCTGGGATCGCTATATACCATTGAATATAACCAGGGAACAATGTCGCGTGGCGATGTTGTCATGCCTGCGTTGCAAAAAGCGGCTCCGGACGGCGTGTGCGGCGCGCGGCGCTATTGCGTCTTGATGTTGGCGGTCCGGATCACCCCGGCCCACTTCTCGGTCTCGTCGGCAATGAGCCTGCCGAAGTCCGCAGCCGAGCCCGGCAACATCATGCCGCCGAGGTCGGCGAACCGTGCGTTGAGGTTCGGATCTGCGAGGCCGGCATTGATCTCACGGTTGAGCAGCGTGACGATTTCCGATGGCGTGCCCTTCGGCGCGCCGATGCCATAGAACGGGCTCGACTCATAGCCCGGCACAGTCTCGCCAATCGTCGGGACATCCGGCAGCGCCTGCGAGCGCTTCGCCGTGCTCAGCCCCAGCGCACGCATCCGGCCGGAGCGGATGTATTCGACCGACGATGGCATGCTCTCGAAGCCGAGTTGCACTTGCCCGGCCAGCAGGTCGGTGAGCGCCGGCGCGTTGCCGCGATACGGCACGTGAACGGCTTCGATGCCGGTCATCACCTTGAACAACTCGCCCGCCAGATGACTGCTGCTGCCGATGCCTGCCGAGGCGTGACTGATCTTGCCCGGATTGGCTTTCGCATATGCGATCAATTCCGCCACTGTCTTTGCCGGAAACGTCGGATGCACCTGCATCACGTTCGGCACCCGCATGATGCCGCAGACCGGCTCGATGTCGCGGATGAAGTTGAACGGCAGCTTGTCATAGAGCGTGGCGTTGATGGCGTTCGCCGGTGTGACGAACAGCAGCGTTGTGCCGTCGGCCGGCGCGTTGATCACCGCTTCGGTGCCGATGTTGGTTCCTGCACCTGGCCGGTTCTCAACCACGAAGGGCTGGCCGAGCCGCTCCGACAACCACTGCGCGATCAACCGGCCTGTGACGTCGGTCGAGCCGCCGGCAGCAAAGCCGATGATGATGCGTACGGGCCGCACCGGATAAGTGTTGGCTCGCGCGCAGCGCAAAATCGCCGGCAGCGCCAAAGCGCCGACCGCCAGCCGCGCAGCGCCGCGGCGGGAGATTGTCCGCCTGACGAAATCCAATTTCCTGCGTGATGCCATGAGCCGAAACCTCGCCGCTGCGCGGCCAGTCTCGGCGATCAGCTCTGTGAGCGCCAGCCGCCGCCGGCTCGTTCGGGACTGCCGCTTTCAGAACCGGCTGGAACGGTTGCGAATCGACGTGCGGCCATGGCTGCCACGCGGTCCGGATCGAAGCCCGGCCCTGCCGGAACTGCCCGCGAGCCCTCCTCCGGGAATGCGACACGGCCATGACGTTTGGCCTCACGTTCCGCGGCTTTTCGCCCAAATGTTTGCAAGCCGAGAGGGCTGCCAAACCATCGAAGGCTTCCTAAATACCGCTCGGGCCGTCGCGCCGCGTGGAGCTGCCCTCCGAGCGGATTTTGAGGCAACTCGCGGCGGTCCACCTCTTTTTGGGAAGTCCATCGAAGCCCGATGCCAAAGGCGGCGCGGCCGCGCTGTTCTCGCTTCAGGCGCTCCGGTCTTTTGCTCCCCTCAAGTTGGCCTCCCAGCCGAACACCGAGCGCCCGTCGTAATCCGGCGAGCGGTCGCGCTCCCGCGCCACATGGGCATCGAACGACGGCCCGCTGGCGAACGTCTCCAGCTGCCGGGCCTGGTCGTCCAGCCGCTTAAGGGCCGCGAGTTCCTCCTCGCGGCCGAGCCTCGCTTTGTGCACCGCCGATTTCAGAACGCTGATGGTTTCGTCATAGACGCGCAGCGGCACCGGATAGGGATGCCGGTCCTTGCCGCCGTGGGCGAGTGAGAACCGCGCCGGATCGCTGAACCGGCACGGCGCGCCATGCACCACCTCGGCCACCATGGCGAGCGATTCCACGGTGCGGGCGCCGACGCCGGGCACCAGCAGAAGCTCGGCGAAATCGGCAGGCCCGCGGTCGGCGGCGGCCGCGAGCGTGCCGTGGAGCCTGCGAAGCACCACGTCCTTGGCGCGGACATCGTGATGCGCGGGCATGATGAGATGCGGCAGAAATCCCTGCGCGGGCGGATCCTCCAGTCGCGCCAGCTCCGAGACGATGCGATCCGGCCCCAAGCCAGCCAGCAGATCGAGCTGCGCACTGCGCGAAGGTGCTGCTCGCCGGTCGGTCAGGTTGATGATCTCGCCCTGCTCCGGCCCGTCGATGGCCGCGTGGGGCTCTTCGACGAAGCTGTCGAGTCCTTCGGAATGCCAGTGATAGCGGCGCGCCTGCCGCCGCTCGCCGTTCATGCCCTGCTGCACCACGGTCCATTTGCCGTCATCGGCAACAATGAAGCCATGCAGGTAGAGATCGAAGCCGTCCTGCACGGCGGCGCTGTCGACCTTGGCCACGAGGCGGCTGGTGCGGGTCAGCGCTTCGCCGTCGAAGCCGATGCGTTCGCCGAGCGCCGTCAGCTCTGCCGGCGTGCGCCGCGATTGGTTGCCGCGACCGCCGCAGACATGCAGGCCCAGTTCATGGGACAGCGGGCCGAGCCCACGCTTCAGCGCGCCGATGACGCTCGTCGTGATGCCCGACGAGTGCCAGTCCATGCCCATGACGGCGCCGAACGACTGGAACCAGAACGGATGCGAGAGCCGCCGCAGAAATTCGTCGCGGCCGTAGTGATGGATGATCGCCTGACAGATCACCGCGCCGAGCGCGGCCATGCGCGCCGCAAGCCAAGGTGGCACGCGGCCGCCATGCAGCGGCAGATCGGCGCTTCCCGTCCGTCTCGTCATGCGAATCCCGAACGTCCGGCGTTGATAGCGCCGGATCAAGGCCGAGATAGTCAAGCGGCGCCGCGATTCCAATTGCGGCGCGCTTCCACGGAACTCGCGCTGACCATGGAAGGTTTTGTTGGATGCAATGAAGCCGCAAGCCGACGATCTGGCCGTATTCCCAACACCCGACGCACCGGCCCAGGCAGCGCGGCCGCTGATCGAGGCGCAGGTCGTTCTGTTCGATATCGAAGGCACGCTGGTCGACGCCGTTCCCCTGACATTGAAGTGCTGGACGGAGACGCTCGCTGAATTCGGGCGCAAGGTCACCGTGGAAACCCTCCAGCCGCTGTCTGGCATGGATGGGGGCGACCTTCTCTCCCGTTTGTTTCCCGACCTCACCGACGATGTCAAAAGCCGGATTCTGAAAAGCCAGGGCGAGCGCTATCGATCGCAATATCTCCAGCAGGTGCAGCCCTTCCCCCGGGTAGCCGAGCTTTTCAGATGGCTCCGCAGCGCCGGCAAATCGATCGGGCTCGCGACCGACTCCAGCCGTGACGAGGTCGACCGGTATGTCGCGCTCACGGGCATCCGCGGGATGGTCGATGCATGCGGCTCCGGTGATGAGGTGCGTCACGGCAAGCCGCATCCCGACGTCATCGATCTGGCGCTGAAGGAGCTTGGTGCGGCACCGCGCGACGCCGTCATGATCGGCGATACGCCCTACGACATGTCCGCAGCGTGCCAAGTTGGCACACGGGCCGTCGGCCTGCTGACCGGCGGCTTTGGCCAGGCAGATCTGGTCAGGGCCGGAGCGGAGGCGGTGGCGCCCGACGTCGGCGCGCTGTTCGAGGCGGTCCTCAACAGGTGAGCGGTTTCGCTCAAAGTTGCTGCAAAGACACTGAGCCAGACAAAGTAACCACGCCACATCCAGGTCGCGATGCGACCACAGTTCCGTGCTACACGCTGGCATCCCCCTCGATTCACGCACCGTGATTAGGCAAGCGGCTCGCATGGAGAGCGTGCCTTTCAACGGTCGATACGGAGATGAAATGCGACTGATGACTGCTGCGGCCCTGACATTGAGCTTGAGCCTACCCGCCGCCGCCGAAAGCATCTTTCCAGTCTCGGTTCCTCCAGAGTGCATGGAATTAGCCAACCGCGAGGGCGTGCCGACCGTCATCGAGAACCGGTATCAGGCGATCAAGGCCAAGGTGAAATTGTATAAGCTGAGCACGCGCGACCCGATGGTCCGTGAGTGCCGGCAAGCCGTCGACCGCATGCGGGCCGCGATGAACGAACGCACGGCGTCCACCAAGTCGACGTTTTCGCTTTCATCTGCCCCCCGTTCGATGGGAACCCCTCAATAACGACCGGCGCTCTGTCGTAAAAACAAACGGCGCCGTGTCATGACACGGCGCCGTTTCGATTTTCTGGGATGCTCGCCGCTGCCGTCAGGCCGCACTGCGCATCGCCACGCTGTCGAGCACCTGATCGGCCAGCGCCCTGATCTCCTGATCGGCTTCGCCGTTCGATGCAAAGGCGTGGACCGCGAGGCCGGCCGTGAAGGCCCGCACATAGTCGACGCGGCTGGTCAGCGGACGGGTGACGATTTCGCCCAGCGACCGCAATTGCTCGACGAGCTGCCGCCCTTCGATGGTGCGGCCGTCGACGCGGGTCGGCACCACCAGCACGTTCAGCGGCGTGCGGCGTTGCGCACGCAAGGCCTCGATCTGGCGCAGCGCCCGCACCGTGCCGTCAAGGTCGAGACCGGAAGCGCTGCACGGCAGCAGCGCCACGTCGGTCAGGGCGCAAGCCGCGGCGAGCGAATAGTCGTTCGGGCCGCAATCGATGACGAAAACTTCCGATTCAAGCTTGCTGATCGATTCCGCCCAAGCCTCGGTCTGCCCGGGCATCACCGGATATCCGACCACGTTGAAATCAAGCTTGCCGGCCTTGGCCCAGGCCTGCGCGGATTCCGTTGGATCGGCGTCGACCAGCAAGGTGTCGTAGCCGCGCTTGGCAAGCTCTCCAGCGAGGCTCACCGACAGAGTGGTTTTGCCGACGCCGCCTTTCTGATGAATCGCGGAAATCACAAGTCGCATTCGGGTGTCTCCTCCGGGGGGAGTTGATAGGGAGATTGGGTTTTCTCCGGCGTACGCAGAACCAAGCTGATGCCACTCACAATGGGAGCGGCCAGCACGCACGCAATTACGAATCATCCAGAGTCGTGTGAGGATGCTTGGCGTAGACCGCTGTTATGTCAACAAAAGTTGGGTTTCAGGCATTATTCGGCTCCGCCGTGTTGCGCTCAGGACTCAATTTCCAGGCATGTTCCACGCATGGCCGGGACCTGGGCAGCCAAGGCTCCGTTAAGCAGACGGCCCAATTACGCCTTGAATTCAACACAGCGATTTGCCATCTAGGGGCCGTCGGAACATCGATCCGGATTCGGATCGACCCCGGGCCGCGTGTCAGATGATCACGGCGCAAGGTGCTTGGCACCAAACCGCGCTTCGATTTTCAGCCCTGTTTCACGACATTTCTTGAACCGGCAGCCCTGACCACGCGGGATGTCTTTTGACACCGCGTTTCGCGTCCGCCCGCAAAGTCTTGCTAGGCGGAGCGGCCGCATATGAAAGACGATTGATTGACCTCTTTTAACGAATTCGGCCTCGCAGAGCCGATCCTCCGCTCCCTTATCGAAGAAGGCTACGTCACCCCCACTCCGATCCAGGCGCAGACCATCCCGCTGCTGCTCGCCAAGCGCGACGTCATCGGCATCGCGCAGACCGGCACCGGCAAGACCGCAGCCTTCGCGCTCCCGATCATCCATCACCTCGCCGCCAACCGCGTCCGTCCGCAGCCGAAGACCTGCCGCGTGCTGGTCTTGAGCCCGACGCGCGAGCTTTCGGGCCAGATCCTCGACAGCTTCCGCACCTACGGCCGGCATCTGCGGCTGCACACCTCGCTCGCCATCGGCGGCGTCAACATGGGGCCGCAGGTCCGCCAGCTGGCGCACGGCACCGACGTGCTGGTCGCCACGCCCGGCCGCCTGCTCGATCTCGCGAAGAGCCGCGCGATCATCCTCGACAAGGTCGAGTTCTTCGTTCTCGACGAAGCCGACCGCATGCTCGACATGGGCTTCATCCACGACATCCGGAAGATTGTCGCCAAGCTTCCCAAGGAGCGGCAGACGCTGCTGTTCTCCGCCACCATGCCGTCGGACATCGCCGAGCTCGCCCGGCACATGCTGAAAGACCCGGCCAAAGTCGCAGTCACGCCGGCCGCCACCACGGTCGAGCGCATCGCGCAACGCATCATCCATCTCGACCGCGGCGCCAAGCAGAAGACATTGAGCGATCTTCTGCGCGCGGAGCCGATCGACCGCGTGCTGGTGTTCACCCGCACCAAACACGGCGCCGACAAGGTGGTCCGTGGGCTCGAAAAGGACGGCATCGCATCCGATGCGATTCACGGCAACAAGTCGCAGAACCAGCGGACGCGCGCGCTCAAGGACTTCCGCGACGGCCGCATCCGCACGCTGGTGGCGACCGACATCGCGGCCCGCGGCATCGACGTCGAAGGCGTGAGCCACGTCATCAACTTCGACCTGCCGAACGTGCCGGAGAGCTACGTCCACCGCATCGGCCGCACCGCGCGCGCCGGCGCCGATGGCGTCGCGATCTCGCTCTGCTCGCATGACGAACTGCCCTACCTGCGCGACATCGAGAAGCTGATCCGCATGGCGATCCCCGCGACCGGCAGCACCGCGCAAGGCAAGCCCGCCCAACAGCAGCGGCCGCAGCAGCACCAGGGCCGCAACGGCAACAATGGCGGGCATCGTTCGCAGAACGGGCATCGCCAAGGCCACGGCCAGCAGGCCCAGGGCGAGGGTCAGAACCGCAACCGCCGCAACGGGCAGAAGCATCACGGCAACAAGCCGCATGGCGCCAACCCCAATGGCCACCGGCCGAACAACGGCCAGAAGCCGCATCAAGGCCAGAACCGCCCGCAGCACAATGGCGGGTCCGGCAACCCCGGCGCGACGCCACGTCCTATCGCGCCAACGCAGCCCATTGGCAGCGATTTTCAAAATGTGGCATTCATGCAGACGCGCTGAGGAGTAGGTCCCCAATGGCCAAAGAAGAACTGCTCGAATTTGAAGGTGAAGTGACCGAGGAATTGCCGGACGGCAATTTCCGGGTGAAGCTCGACAACGAGCACATGATCCTCGCCTACACGGCGGGCAAGATGCGCAAATTCCGCATCCGCACCGGCGTCGGCGATCGGGTGACCGTCGAGATGTCGCCCTACGATCTGGCGCGCGGGCGCATCATCTTCCGCCACAAGTCGGCGCAGCCGACCACCGCCGCGACCGGCCAGCGTCGCGCGATGTGGCGCAACCGCGGCTGAGCTGAACGCCAAACCAAAGCCTCAGCCGCCTACTGCTTCCTCAGGACTGGCTGCACCCTGCTGCCGTCCGTCACCTCGTCCGGCAGGTTGATCGCAATGCGGTCATCCTGCCGAAGTCCCTCCGCCACCGTCACGGTGTTGCCGTCGGTCGAGGCCACCCGGACCGGCTTGTAGCGAAGGGTGTCATTTTCCACCATCGCCACCAGCGTCTCGCTGCCGCGGACCAGGAGTCCGCTCACCGGAATCTGCGGATAGCTCTGAATGGGGATGTGCAGCGTCACGTTGGCGAAGCTGCCAGCCACCAGGAAGCCTTCGGTGTTGTCGATGTTGACCTCGATCTGCATGGTGCGAGTCCGCGTCTCGAGCTCGCCCGTCATACGGCTGATCTTGGCCTGCATCTTCCGTTCCGGATTGCTGGCGTCGACCACCTCGGCGACGTCGCCCACGTTGACGTAAGGCACGTCCGCCTGCTGGACGTAACAATAGACGCGTAGCCGGCTGTCGTCTGAGACCGTCATAAGCGGCAGCGCGCTCACCATGTTGGTCTGCGCGTTGGTGACCAGCGCGCCCTGATCGACGAAGCGCTGGGTGACGCGGCCGGCGAACGGCGCTCGGATCACCTGATAGCCCTTCATGGTCTCGAGGCCTTTGACGTTGGCCTCGGCGACGCGCGCGTCGGTCTCGTACTGCAGCATCGCCACCTGGGTGGTGTTGCCCTTGGCGAACAGGTCCTGCGACCGCGCGAGATTGCGCCGCTTGTGTTCGAGGTCGGTGACGGCGGCAGCGTATTGCTGGTCGATCTCGGGGGATTCGATCACCGCGACGATCTGATTGGCCTGGACCCGGTCGCCGCGATCCACCTCCAGCGTTTTCACATAGCCGCTGACCTTCGCGTAGAGCGTCGCCGACTGATTCGAGCGCACGTCCGCGAGCAGCGTCACGGTCCGCTCCTTCGGCCCCTGGACCGGTGTGACGACCTCGACCCGTGGCCCGCGGTTGACGACGTTGCCCCGCGCCTCGCGGGCTGTGGCGACACTGGAACTGCGACTGAAGTGGAAATAGCCGACCGCCAGGGCCGCGATCAGCACGGTGGCGCCGCCGGCGATGTAGAGCCGCGTCGCGCGCGCCTTGCCGGACGCCGGTTGAACATCAGGCATGAGCGGATCCCCCAGTCGACGCGCCCGAGGCTTCCGCCTCGAAGCGCTTGTCCAGCATGTGCAAGCTCGGCGGCTGACGCCGCAGCAGCGTGTAGAACACCGGCACCAGAACCAGCGTGGCAATGGTTGCGAAGGCGAGCCCGCCGATCACGGCGCGGCCGAGCGGCGCGTTCTGCTCGCCGGCCTCGCCAAGCGCCAGCGCCATCGGGATCATGCCGATGATCATGGCGAGCGCCGTCATCAGGATCGGGCGAAGCCTGGTCTTGCCCGCTTCGATCACGGCCTCGATCGGGGTGAGGCTGTCATTGCGGCTGCGCAGGTCATTGGCAAAGCTCACCACCAGGATCGAGTTCGACACCGCGATGCCGACCGACATGATCGAGCCCATCAGCGAGGCGACATTGATCGTGGTGCCGGTCATCGCCAGCGTCCACAGGATGCCGACCAGCGCGCCCGGCACGGCCATCATGATGATGAACGGATCGACCCAGGACTGGAACAGCACGACCAGAAGCGCATAGACCAGCAGGATCGCGAGGATCAGGCCGAAACCGAGATTCTTGAACGAGGTTTCCATCACCTCGTTCTGACCGCGCAGGAAGAGCTTCACGGTCGACGGCAGGTTCTTCTGCTCTTCCTCGATGATCTTCTTGATGTCGGCGGCGGTGCCGCCGAGGTCGCGGCTGTCGACATTGGCCAGCACGTCGACCACCCGCTGCACCGTGTAATGATTGATCGACTGCATGCTGGTGGTCGGACGCATCGATGCGATGTCCGAAATGCGTGTCACCGGCGAGGCCGGCACCGTGGTCAGCGTGGTCGGCTGGATGTTGGGATTGATGTTCGGCGCCGCCGGGTTGGCCGGCAGGTTCATCACGTCCTGCACGGTGCTGATCTTGTCGGCCGGCGTCTGCACCGCAACGATGTAGTTCACGCCGGTCTGCGGGTTCAAATAATAGGTCGGCCCGACCAGCGCGCTGCCCGCAAGCGACGTCAGCATGTTGTTGGCGACGTCGCGCTGCGCGACACCGAGCCGTGCCGCGCGCTGGCGGTCGACGTCGATCTGGATGGTCGGGAAATCCAGCACCTGCGCGATGCGCGGGTCGACCACGCCCGGCACCTTCTGGATGGAGCGCAGAATGCGCTGTGCCGTCGCATAGGCGCGCACGAAGTTGGAATCCTGGATCTGGATGTCGATCGGCGCCGACAGGCCGAAGTTGAGCACCTGGCTGACGATATCGGCGGTTTGGAAATAGAACAGATTGCCCGGAAACTCGGCGTTGAGCTTGTCGCGGAGGAGCCGCTGGTACTCCACAGTCGGCTTGTGGCCATGGTTGAGCGAGATGAGCAGCTCGGCATCCATGCCGCTGGTGTTGTCGCTCGGCACGAAGGCGAGATTGAGCGAGAACGGCAGGCCGATGGTGGCGTTGATGGTGCGGAGCTCCTTGGCCGGAATCATCTGGCGGATGCTCTCCTCGACCCGCGCCACGATCTTCTCGGTTTCCTCGAGCCTCATGCCGCGCGCCGCGCGGATGTGCATCTTGAGAATGCCGACGTCGGAGGTCGGGAAGAAGTCGGTGCCGATCACCGGAGCCAGCATGCCGGTCATGACGATCACGAGGCCGAAGCAGCCAAGCACGAAGCCACGCCGCGCCAGCACCACCGCAAGCAGATTTCCGTAGCCGTTCTTCACCCGCTCGAAGCCGCGGTCGAAGGCCGCCGAGAACCGGCCGCCGATGCCCTTCGGCGCGTGATCGTCGTGATCCTTGAGCAGATAGCGCGCCAGTGCGGGAATGACGGTGAACGACAGCACGTAGGACGCCAGCATCGCCAGCACCACCGTGATGGCAAGCGGAATGAACAGGAAGCGCGACGGGCCGGTGAGCAGCAGCACCGGGAAGAACACGATGCAGATCGCAAGCGTCGCGACCGTCAATGGCTGGATCACTTCGCTGGAGCCATCGAGGATCGCGACGGTCAGCGGCTTGCCGAGGGTCTGGTTGCGGTGGATGTTCTCGATCGTCACCGTGGCGTTGTCGACCAGGAGGCCAATGGCGAGGGCAAGCCCGCCGAGGGTCATCAGATTGATGGTCTGTCCGGTCAGGAAGAGCCCGGCGACGCCCGCGGCGATCGACAGCGGAATCGACAGCGAGACGATGACCGTATTCCGCCAGCTGCCGAGGAAGATCAGGATCATCAGCGAGACCAGGATCGACGACAGAATGGCCTCGTGGACGATGTTATCGACCGCGCCCTGCACGAACACCGACTGATCGAAATCGAGCTTGAGGTCGAGGCCTTCGGGCGCCGTGGCCTGAATATCGGGCAGGACGTCGCGGATCGCCTGCACCACAGCAATGGTCGAGGCATCCGAGTTCTTCAGGATGCTCATATAGCTCGCGCGCTGACCGTTGATGCGGACAGCATTCTGCTGGGTTGCGAAGCTGTCGCTGACATTGGCGACGTCGCCCAGCATGACGGCGATGCCGTCGCGCACGCCGACCGGCAAGGCCTGGAACTGCTCGACAAACTGCGGGCTGGAATTGAGCTTGACGTTGAATTCACGCTCGCCGATCCGGGCGATCCCTGCCGGCACGATCACATTGGTGGTCTGCAAGGCGCTGACCACGTCCATCTGCGACAGGCCCTTGGAGGACAACCGCGCCGGATCGACGTCGACGATGATCTGCCGCTGCTTGCCGCCATAGGGCGCTGGAATCGACAGGCCCGGGATGGTGAACAGCCGGGTGCGCAGGAAGTTCAAACCATAGTCGAAGATCTGCTGCTCCGGGAGAGATCGGCTGTTGAGCGTGACCTGCACCACCGGCACGTTCGAGGCATTGAACCGGATCATATTCGGCGGCGTGATGCCGGGCGGCGCGATGCGCAGGATCGAATTGTTCTGCGCGTTGATCTGCGCGATGGCGCCGCCGATGTCGGTGCCTTGCGTGAAATAGACCTTGAGGATGCCCAAACCCGGGATCGACAACGATTCAATGCGCTCGATGCCATTGACCGTGGTCGAGTAGGCGCGCTCGCTGATCAGCACCACGCGCCGTTCCATGTCCTCGGCGGACAGGCCGGGATAGTTCCAGGCGACGTAGACGACCGGGATGTCGATGTTGGGAAAGATGTCGACGACCATGCGCTGGGCCGACAGGAAGCCCATCAACAGAATCAGCAGGCCTGCGATAGCCATCGTGTATGGCCGGCGCAGCGCCAAGCGCACCAATCCGATCATAAGTCGCCCACCCCTCCGGACCACACGACGTGACTGACCGTCGTGAGAGTCCCCGGCCCTCCTCGCGGAGGCGCAATCCGGCTGTCTCAATCGTTTCTTGTTTGGAAATGATCCTCTGAACCGGGTGGTCAATTCAAGAGGATTCGGAGCGCATCAGCCGTTCGGAATCCGAAAACTCCGGCTTCGGCCGCAATGGCGGAGGCCGACGCCAACACCACCATCGCACCTCAGCGGGCGGCCGTACCGCCCCGATTCCAGCCGCGTGCGCCTTCGCCATAGATGTCGCAGCCGGACGGCGTCACGATCGCGGTGTCCTCGAGCTTGATGAAGCCGCGCTTTGGATGGGCGAGCGTGGTCTCGACCGAGATCACCATGCCGGCTTCGAGCGGCCGGTGGGCATCGTAGTCGTCGTATGGCACCGGGCCGGTGTTGGTCAGCCGCGGCGCCTCGTGGCTGACCAGCCCCATGCCGTGCGCCAGGAAATGCATGTTGTTGTGATACTTCGACTTGGCGAGGCGTTCCTCGGCCACGCGATAGACTTCGCTGCCCATGGCGCCGGCCTTGATCGGCTTCATCGAAGCGCGCTGGACCTCCTCGATGTCGGCCAGCATGTCCTGAAGCTCGGCATCCGGCTCGCCGTGGATTGCCATGCGGCAGACGTCGCCGATGTAGCCGTGGTAGTTGCCGCCGGAGTCGAGCGACAGGATATCGCCCTCGCCCCAGACCTGCTCGGACGGCGCACGGTTCAGCGACGTGCCCGCGGTGATCAGGCAATATTCGAACGTGAGACCGCGATTGGTCTCCTCGCGGCGCAGCGCTTCGGTGAGCTCGTCCTTGCTGGCGCCGGGCTTGTGACCCGCGATCACGGCCTTCATGGATTCGATCACAGCCTCTGAGGCGATCTTGAGCTTCGCAAGCTCGTCCTTGGTCTTGATGGAGCGCATGCGCTCCAGCACGAACAGCGCGTCCTTCACCGGCGTGCCGGCGAATGCATCTTGCAAGGCCTTGCCGGCGTCGACCGGCAGGAACGACAGTTCGGCGCCGACGCCGGCGGTCTTGATCCCGGACTTTTTGATGTACTCGATCGCCTTCTGCATGGTGTCGACCGAACCAGACGAATTGCACTGCTGCACGCTGGTCCAGAACGGATGGTTCTCGCGCTGGAAGTTCTCGAGGCGATGGCCGAAATAAGCCGCCTTGTCCGGCGCGCCCTTGGCATAGACCATCACCGGCAGATAACGGCTCAAGCCCATCGCATCCATGTAGTCAAAGAAAAACGCGCGGTGACCGCCGAGCAAGTACTGCACATTGTGCTTCGACGTGGCGATCAGGACATCCATACCGGCTTCGTCCATCAATCTGTCGAGACGGGCGGCGTCGAATGGAATGGCGGCGTTCGGCATAATCACAACTCCTTGAAAGGCGCGATGCGATGGCGTCCGTAAGCTTAGGCGAAACTCGCCGGCCCCGCCACGGCCTGACGCTTTCCCAACGCTCGCGTCTGCAATGCAACCGCGATAGGCTGAGTTCCTGGATTGGAAGTTCTCGCGATGGCTCGCGGAGAGGTAACGAATATGGAGGAACGCAAGTCGACTTGCATGTGCGGACAACTCTTCATCCGATGCCGCGGTGAACCTTTAATTGTCGCAATTTGCCATTGCTTCAAATGTCAGCATCGCACCGGCAGCGTATTGGGTAACGCCGCATTCTACAAACGCGCAAACATCATCGAGACCGGCGGGCGCTCCACAAAATTCAGCCGGACCGGCGAGCGCGGCTACTCGGTCACCAATCATTTTTGCCCGGTCTGCGGCAGCACCGTATACTGGGAGCGCGAGATGCCCGCAGACCTGATCGGCATATCTGTCGGTTCGTTCGCCGATCCGACATTTCCAAAGCCCAGCCGGGCGGTATGGACGCAAAACAAACATCACTGGGTGGTGCTGCCGGACGATATTCTACAGATCGCGCAGAATCCTGATTAATCGTTTCGGCAGCTGCGGGTTCGCTTCGTTCGCTCCGGATAAGCTCCTCTCACGCTTTGTTGCGTCGATCAGACCATGGCGGCGGGTTAATAAGTCCACGTCGTAGCCACGGGACATGCCCGGTCCGGCAATGCCGCCGCCTGATGAGGCGGAGGGAACAGCCGGCGATCCAACCGAATTGATCTCATCGTCCTTGGTCGGAGCACATGGAGAGTCCAATGCGACATCTTAGAATTCATCTCATGTTGACCGCGGCAGGCTTGTTAAGGGCGACAGGTTTGGCGCTTGGCATCGCCGCCCTGTCCATTCCCCTTGCCTCGACGGCCCGGGCGCAGAGCGCGCCTGCGGCTTCGCCGAAGCCTCAAGCCGCGCCCGACAGTCCGGCCGCGCTGCCCGATCAGGAGATCGGCCGGCGCATCACGATCAAGGCCGACGACCTGCCACCACCAAAGACCGGACCGATCGCGGCGAGCCGCTCGATGACCGTGCCTTTCACCGGTCAGGCGCCGAACGTGCCGGAGGGTTTCACCGCAACGCCTTTCGTCACCGGGCTCGAGCATCCGCGCCGCCTGCTGGTGCTGCCGAATGGCGATGTGCTCGTCGCCGAACAGAAGGTTGGCTACGTCACGCTGCTGCGCGACGACGATGGCGACGGCAAAGCCGATTGGATCGACCGCCACATCGAAGGCCTGAACGGCCCGTACGGCCTCGCCTGGCGCGACGGCAAGATCCTGGTCGCCGATCAGGACGGCATCTGGGAGGTGCCGCATCGGCTCGGTGCGCTGCGCCCCGGCGCAGGCGGCGGCGACACCAAGGCCGCCGACGTGCCGCTCGATCAGCGCAAGCCCACGCCGGCCCTGGTCGGAGAAAAGATGCTGACCAAGAAGGGCGTGTTCGGCATCGTCATGGGTCATGCCAACCGTCACCTTGCCATCGATCCGAAGACCGGCGGTCTGTTCGTCGGCGTCGGCTCGTCCGGCAATATCGGCGTCGAGCCGGCGGTGAAGGCCTCGATCCAGCGCTTCGATGCCGACGGCGGCAACCAGACCACTTACGCGTCAGGCACGCGCAATCCGACTGCCCTCGCCTTCCAGCCCGACACCGGCGAACTCTATGCCGTGGTCCAGGAGCGCGATGGCCTCGGCGACAATCTCGCCCCCGACTACATGATCCACGTGAAGCAAGGTGCGTTCTACGGCTGGCCCTATTCTTATATCGGCCACCATCCGCAACCGGGTTTTGCGCAGCTTCGGCCTGACAAGGTCAAAGCGGCCGTCACGCCCGATGTGTTGTTCCAGGCGCATTCATCCGCGCTGGACATCGTGTTCTACACCGGCTCGCAGTTCCCGAGTGAGTACAAGGGCGACGCCTTCGTCGCACTGAAAGGCTCGTGGAACCGCTCCGAGCCGACCGGTTATAAGGTCGTGCGCGTGCCGTTCAAGGATGGCAAACCGCAGGGCTTCTATCAGAACTTCATGACCGGCTTCTGGGTCTCGGGCCTGCACCGCGCCGAAGTCTGGGGCCGGCCGGCGGCGCTCGCTGTCGCCAAGGATGGCGCTCTGCTGGTCGCCGACGACACCGGCGGCACGATCTGGCGCGTCGCCTACACCGGAGCCAAGCCCGGCAACGCAACGCCCGCATCGCCGCCGCCAACCACTGGCTCGCGGCAGTAGGATACGATCGGCAGAAACGTTCGCGCCATAACCGGTTGGCACTGATGCAAGAAGCCCAACATCGGCGTGGATGCTTTTTCCGATTTTGCATTTTCGCGATTCAGATGTAGACGCGAATTTGCCTCGTTCGCTGAGGGCGTCATCTAGAGACGTCTATTTGGCGGAGCGGGGTGTGGCGCCTGCAGGCGTGGTTCGTGACCACGTCCCAGGGTGCGAGGTCATTGTCCGTCCCCGATGAGGGGGCCGCCTTCAGTGGCAGGGCGCGATCGGGTGAAAGCGGGCGCAAATGCCCCTGGAGCATGGTGGGTGAAAGCCCAGCCGGTCCGATCGAAACTCGAACGGTGGCCTCGTAATAAATCGCCACAGTGGAGCGCCGGGAGGCGAGCGGACCTGATCGCAAAGGTCCGCGGGCGCCTTCGCAAAGCGCCCAGATATCTGCGCCGTCTCGGCGCTCCGCTCCCTCACTCTGTGAGGGGAAGGAAAAAGAGAGAGGCGCTGGCCCCGCGCCTGATCTGAAGGGGCCGATGAATCACGCCTGTACCAATGCTGCTGAAATGCTGCTGCTGAATGATGCGCTGAAAAGCGCGGGCTGTTTGAAATGTGAATCGAAGAAGACGCGGTGTGAGCCGTATCCACCGCCGTCATTCCGGACGGCGCGTAGCGGCGATCCGGAATCCATAACCACGACTCAGGGTGGACGCGCCCCAGCCCCCTCCCCCCGCCTCGCCGCCCTAGTTGATCGAGATGTTGGCCTCGGCTGCGAGCTTCTTCCAGGTCTCGTATTGGCGCGAGACCAGATCCTTCATCTCGTCAGGCGTCGTGCCGCGCGGATCGCCACCCATGGCCTGAAGCTTCTGCTTCACGTCAGGCACCGCGAGCGCCTTCCTCACTTCGCCATTGAGCCGGTCGACGATCGGCTTCGGCATGTTGGCCGGACCGGCCACGCCGGTCCAGGAAATCACCTCGAAGCCCGGCGCCACCGTTTCGTCGACCGTCGGCACATCGGGGAAATCCGGCCAGCGCGTCTTGCCGGTGACCGCGAGCGCGCGGAATTCGCCGGACTTGATGCGCGAGCTGATCGGACCGGTGGTGGCCGCGATGAAGTCGACATCCCCGGTGAGCACGCCGGTGATCGCCGGCGCCTCCCCCCGATAGGGCACGTGCAGGAACTTGGTCTTGGTCTGGTTGCCGAGGAGTTCGACCGTGGTGTGCAGGATCGAGCCGACGCCGGCCGAACCGTATTTCAATTCGCCCGGCCTGGCCTTCGCCTCGTCGAGGAGTTGCTTGATGGTCTTGAAACGCGAGTCCGCTTTCACGGCGATCATGAACGGATAGAAGCTCGCGACCGATATCCAGGTGAAGTCGTCGACGACTTTGAACTTCACGTTCTTGGCGAGCGCGCCATAGGCCGGGTGTGCGCTCGGCAACACAAGCAGCGTGTAGCCGTCGGGGTCGGAGCGGGCGACGGTTTCAGCCGCAAGCGCACCGGCGAGTCCCGGTTTCGCCTCGACGACGATCGACTGGCCGAGGGTTTTCTCCATCTCGGCGCCCAGGATACGGGCGATGATGTCCACATTGCCGCCCGGCGGGAAGCCTTGGAGGATGCGGATCAGCCGGTTTGGATAGCCCTGGGTCGGAGCTTGCGCCTGTGCAGACAGAACGCAACCCATCGAAAGCACGACAACCGCGGCGACCAAGGCTGCCCGTGATTTCCCGACCATGCACACCTCCCTGCGGCCGCAACATCCTGGCCGTGATGCGGCGAGCCGTCATATCGCGCTGCCTTTGGCGCGGTTGTCAACGCGCCAAACCGTCCCCGGGAACGAAGCCACGCACTTGCGATTGTCCCTGCGAACCGTTTCGGAGCAAGGCCATGGCCAAAAAACGCAAGTCCCGGACGTCAAGCGCACGGCGCTCCACAACCAAACGCGGCGGCCGGCGCTGGTCGGCGCGGGTGACCCGCGAGAGCGACGCGCTCGACCTGCAGAAAGGCGTGTTCGAGAAGAAGGATCCCAAGGCCATTGCCCGCTCGCTGAAGCGTTCGGCGGAACATAGCTCGCGTCGCAAGGCCAATCCGTATCGCTCGGCGCTGTCGATGCTGACGTTCTACATCAATCGTGCCGGCAAGAACCTTCCTGCGTCGCGAAAGAAGGTCTTGCAGCGCGCCAAGGATGAACTGCGCCACGCCTTCGGCCGCGATTAGCGCCGCGGCGCAAGCGACGCGAGCACGATCAGACAGAACGCAGCAAAGGCCAGCACGGCGTTCGCCGCGTGGGAGTATTCCCAGTTTCGACGCAGCATTTCCCAATCGGGTTGCGCCACGGTCCAGTTCTGCGTCACGACATTGACCGGATAGGTGAAGGCGAAAAACACCGCGAGAGTTGCCGCCATGCAGATGCAGCCTGCGACCGCGAACCCAAAGCCTGCCCTGCCCCACAGCATCACGGCCAGCACAACGTTGACCAGCATCGCCGGGATCAGAATGAACGACAGCAGCGCCCAGCCACGATAGATCGACTGCGCGACAAAATATTGCTCCCGCGTCATACCGATCTTGTTGGGCAGCGAGAACAGATGCGCGCCGTAGGGGATGAGCGCCAGCGCGCTCAGAATGACGGCCAGAAATGCGATGGTCTTCAACAGCATGTGTGACCAACAATCGGTCACCGCGGCCGTTCCCGACAACAACTCGATCCCAAGTCACAGTCCGGGAGAATTCGTGCCCATCCATTGACCTTACGGCGCGCTCAAATAGCCTCTGCCCCCGAACGGCCGATGCCAAAAGAGCCGCCCAAACCAATTCGATACCGATTTCGCCGGGGAAAAAGTCATGACGGATTTCGACGACCGTGGGAGTTGGACCAGGCGCCGCCTGCTCGCAGGTGCGACAGCATTCGGCGTGACAGGGCTCGCGCTGGGTGCAGCCAACGCCCAAGAGAGAAACACGGCGCCAAGGAGGCCTCAGCCCAAAAGGAACATCGCAGCGGCAAACGCGGTGCCGCCTCTCGAGGGCCCCAGTCTGCCGCCGCGCGGCAACTACATCATCCGCAACGCCTACGTGATGTCGATGGAAAAGGGCATCGGCGACATTCCCGATGGCCATGTCCAAGTCCGCAACGGCGAAATCGTCGCGGTCGACGAGAAGGTCAATACCGCCGGCGGCGCCACCGTCATCGACGGCCGCGGCATGATCGTGTTGCCGGGTTTCGTCGAGACCCACTGGCACATGTGGAATTCGCTGCTGCGCGGCATGTCCGGCGAGAAACCCGACTACGGCTATTTCCGCACCACGGCGCAGCTTGGCGCGCAGTTCACGCCCGACGACATCTATCAAGGCACGCGGCTTGCGGCTCTTGAGGCGATCAGCTCCGGCATCACCTCCGTTCACAACTGGGCGCACAACATCCGCAATCCAGATTTCGCCCGCGCCGACCTGCGCGCCCTCAAGGAGGCCGGCATCCGCGGTCGCTTTTCCTACGGGCCGATGCAAGGCCATGATCTCAAGCAGACCATCGACCTTGCCGATCTTGAGAAACTCAAGGACGACTGGACTCAGTACTCCAACGGCCAGCTGCTCACGCTTGGCATGGCGTGGCGCGGCCAAGGCGGAAACCAGCCGGCCAATGCGGTGCCAGAGGCGGTCTGGCGCGCGGAGTTCGAGGCCGCGCAGCGGCTCGGGCTGCCGGTGTCGGTGCATTCCAGCGGCTCGAAAACCGCCGTCGGACAGATCGCGGGCCTCGACAAGGCCGGCATGCTGAAGAACGTGCAGGTCATCCACGCGGTTTATGCGACGCCCGACGAGATCAGCGCCATGAAGGCAGCGGGTGCGACCATCAGCGTCTCGCCGACGTCCGAGCTTCGCATCGGGTTCGGCCTGGCTCCGATCTCCGCCTTTATCGACGCCGATATCCCGGTTGGGCTCTCGGTCGACACCGTCGAGCTGGTCGGCAACGCCGACATGTTCGCCATCATGAAGACCGCGCAGGGCATCGAGAACGGCCGGGCCGAGAACGAGTTCAAGATCTCGGCGCGCCGGGTGCTCGAGCTTGCCACCATCGAGGGCGCGCGCTCGATGGGCATCGATGACAAGGTCGGATCGCTGAAGCCCGGCAAGCGCGCCGACCTGATCATGGTCAACACCAGGGTGCCGAACCTCGGCGTGTTCGGCCATCCGGCCGTGATGATGGTGACCGCGGCCCAGCCCGGCAATGTCGACACGGTGATGGTCGACGGCCGCATCCTCAAGAAAGGCGGCAAACTGACCCACCTCAACGCCGACCGCATCGTGCAGGAGGCCAATGACGCCAACGCGGCGCTGCGCAAGCGCGCCAAATGGTGGTAGCCCGCAGCCCCTAGCCCAAGCGCGGTATGCGTCGACTGGCGCCTGGCCCTGCGTGGCGCGGGGCCAGGACTCTTGATAGAAGTGGCGGACCGGAGCGCCCCAAAATCAAACTAAAATCCGGTGGGACTGCGAAACGCTGGAAGGAACCGACGTGCTCGATCGCACCAGGAACGACAACATCCGCGAGCTTTTCAAAGACAAGCTGTTTGCCCTTCAAAACCCCATGAAGCTCGACGGCCGGGTCAGTTCCTATCCGGCCAGCGCCCGCGGCTACTCGGTGACGAACTGCTACGTGCTGCGCCAGCCCGACGCCGCCTGGCTGATCGACACAGGCTTCGGCGGCGATGAGCCCAAGCTCCGCGCCCAGATCGAGTCGCTGATCGACCGGAAGCTGCCGCTGTCGCTCCTGCCGCTGCGGCTGAACGAGTTCATGTCGATCCAGAACATCGACCCGTTCACGCTCTACTTCAACGTCAAGGAATGCTTCACCGGCAACCCGGACGCGGCGTTCTGGTTCGATTTCGGCGCCGGTTCCGATTCCGGCAAGGACACGCTCGATACACTGAACATCACCACCATCGGCCGTGAGGAGACGATCCCCATTGGCGCGCTCGGCCGTCCCGTCGTGGTCTATCAGGCGCCGATCCGCCTGATCGCGACGCGCTGGATCTACGACGAGGCGACCAAGACATTGCTTACCTCGGACATGTGGACGCACAGTTGGCGGGACAAGCCGGAAGGTCCGTGGATCATCGAGGACGGCGACGACGATCCAACTGACTTCGACAAGGTGCGCTCGTTCCTGCTCAACACCCGCTACTGGTGGCTCGAGGGTGTCGACACCGCGAAGCTCAGGAAGGGCATCGACAAGATCCTGAGCAAGCACGACATCGAGACGCTGGCGCCGGGCTATGGCTGCATCCTGCGCGGCAAGAAGACCGTCGAGAAACACATCAAGCTGCTCGATGACGTGCTCAGGTCGCTGGACAAATCCGTCGCGACGTCGCGCTACGTCAGCCGCGACGAGGAAAGGTGATCGACATGGCGATGCGTCATCAGGGCACGCTCAACCGTCCCAACCCGCTGCCGCGCGAGGTCGCACCGGGCATCTTCTGGCTCGGCGAATGCCTCGAGCAGCGCCAGCAGGGCAAGATCTATCACGGCTGCAACGCCTCGTTCCTGATCGTCGGCGAGACCGCCTCGATGCTGGTCGAGACCGGCCATCCCAAGGACTTCCCGATCACCGAAGGCCAGCTCAACAAGCTTCTGCCCGGCCGGCCGCCGCTGAAATATCTGTTCGTCACCCACCAGGAGACACCACATTGCGGCGGCCTCGGCCGCGTGCTGACGCGGTTTCCCGATGCCATTCTCGTGGGCGACGTCAGCGACTACCACCTCGCCTTCCCGCAGCATGAGCACCGCATGCGGATGATGAAGGAGCACGACGAGATCGATCTCGGCGGGCGAAGCTTCCGCGCCGTCGAGCCCGTGGTCCGCGACATGCGCACCACGTGGTGGGGCTTCGAGACCCGGGAGCGCGTGCTGTTCCCCGGCGACGGCTTCGCCTACAGCCACTATCACGAGGACCATCACTGCGGCCTGGTTGCCGAGGAAGCGACCTCGCTCGACCTTCAGGACACCACCGCGGTGTTCTCCGATCTGGCGCTGTGGTGGACCAAGTGGGCCGACATGCGGAATTACTGCGCGCGGCTCGATCTCTTGATGGAGCGTCTCCAGGTCAAGACCGTCTGCCCGACGCACGGGCTCGTCATCACCGACGTCGCCAAGACCATGCCCAAGGTGAAGGAAGGTCTGCTGTTTGGGTCGGCGGCGGCCGAGCGCGGCACCAACGAAGCCAAGTTCACCGCACCGGATCTGGTCGAAGAGACAGCCTGACAGGCTCTGTCCGGGCTTCAAAAGCCTGGGAATTAACAATAACTGCTATGGAACATTCTAAAAGGCGAGATAACTTGTCATTAATGCAGTGCGATTCTGCGTCTTTCCTTGGGAGAACGGACAATGAAGCGCACTGCGACGGTCGCAGGCGTGTCGGTTGTGGCCTTGCTCTGCGTGTGGACCGCCAGCGCGGCCGCAGCGCCTGGCGCGTCGGGCGGCCTTTTCGGGTTTTTTAGTGAGCGGCCTGTCGGACCGGCAAGGCGGTTAGAGAACAAGGCTGATAGGAAGCCCAAGCCAGACGCTGACAAGTCGCAGCCCGTTCCGAAGGGGCTCCTTCATATCATCGTCTCGCTGGACAAGCAGCGCGCCACGCTGTTCGCCGACGGCGTCGCCGTCGCGCAAAGCAAGATTTCCTCGGGCACGGCCGAACACCCGACGCCGCTGGGCATCTTCAGCATCCTGCAGAAGAGCCGCCATCACGTGTCCAACCTCTATTATGCGCCGATGCCATTCATGCAGCGCATCACCTGGTCAGGCTCGGCACTGCATGAAGGTCCCCTGCCCGGTTATCCGGCATCACATGGCTGCGTCCGGCTGCCGAACGACTTCGCACAGTTGCTCTGGAAGAGCACCAAGCTTGGCGCCCGCGTGGTCATTACCCGCGACGAGGTCGCTCCGGTCGCGATCGAGCATGACCGACTGATCTTCGCGAAGGCCAAGGGTGAGGACCTACCCGCCCCTCCGCCGCAGCCTGACGCCGTTCCCAAGCTCGACCTGAAGCCTGCGCTCGTTTCAGAATCCAAGACCCCGCCGGTGCGCGATAGCGAGCCGGTGGTCACACGGCCCGCGGCGCTTTTGAAAACGGCAGATGCCTCGCCGACGCTCCGCGGCATCACACCCGACATGGTGAAGCCGCTGGCGCCCACTCCGGTCCGCAACACCATGGCATCCGAGCAGCCGACCAAGCTGCAGCGAACCGAAGAGCAGGACGAACTGTCCATGCCGGGAGCGCCGGCTGTCGCCGCCGAGGCGATGGCCAAGGCTGACGTCGTGGCCGCGCCGATGGCTGGAGCGAAGATCGAAGCGCCTCAGCCCTCGGCTCCGGCGCTGCCGGCCAGGGAGGCGCCGCCTGTCGTCGCAATGTCGCCGCCCGTGGTCCCGCCCGTCGCCGCAAAAGAGCCGATCCGCCGCAAGGGCGTCGTGTCGATGTTCATCAGTCTCAAGGAGCAGCGGCTCTACGTGCGTCAGAACATGGAGCCGCTGTTCAGCACACCGGTTACGATCGAACGCCCTGGCGAGCCGATCGGCACGCACGTCTACACCGCCATGGGGCCCAAGGCTGGAGGCGACGCTCTGCGCTGGACCGTGGTGTCGATCCCGAGCAGCTACAAGCCCGTCAAGGCCGCGGACAACAGGAAGCCGCGAAACCTTGAGTACATCCACGCGCCGCTGCAGGACCCGCGCGCGGCGCTCGATCGCATCACCATGCCGCAGGATGCCGTGGACCGGATCGCCGACCTGATCACGCCCGGCGCCTCGCTGATCGTCTCCGACAACAAGCTCAGCGGCGAGACCGGCAACACCACCGACTTCATCGTCGAGACGAAGTGACTCACACTCCGGCGACCGACTGCCGTGCGGCGAGCCGCGATGGCTTTCGTCGCGGCAGCACCACCGAGCAATAAGGCGTCGGTATGGGTGTCTTGCTGAAGGCCGGGCCGTTGCCGCCTTCGGCCAAATCGACCCAGACCAGCCAGTTGTTGTCGTCGCGCTGGTCGTGGTCCTCGCGGAAATGGCTTAAGCGCGACTCGGTCCGGTAGAGCGAGGCGCCGAGGATGAAGCGCGCCGCAAGCAGCATCGCCTCGGTCTCCTTCATCCTCACCAGTTCATGGGTATGCGGTGCGGCTATAGTCTTGAATTCGTCGGACAGCGTCGAGACGCGCTCCAACGCGTTCTGCAAGCGGTCCTCGCGCTTCAGAATGCCGATGTCGTAGGCGAACATCACGGCCTGAAGGTCGCGCAGGATGCGATCGGATTCCGCCTTGCCCTGCTCGTTCAACGGCTGGTGGGTTTCCGCGTGCAGCGCCCGGACCTCGGCCGCGTCGAGCGAAGGCTGTGGTGCGGTGTCGAGGTCTTCGACCGCGCTCCGCCCCGCAATCCAGCCGTTGCCGACGCAAAGCCCGATGTGGAAGCCCGCAAAATGATTGGCGCAACCGGCCTGCGCGAGCCCCGCCGACAAAAGCCCCGGCACGTCGGAGCGGCAGTCGGCGCCGGTGCGGATGCCCATCTTGGTCATCTGGTTGAGCGCGTAATACGGCGTCTTGCCGAACATATCGGTCTTGGCTTCGTCGCCGAGCTTGCGGAAGAAGTTGTCCATCCAGCGCACCTTGCTTTGGATGAAGTATTCGCGCAGCTGCTCGGGGATCGCCGACATGTCGAGATAAAGCGGCGTGTTGCCCTTGCGGTTTTCCATCGCCATGGCGCGCGCGATGCGCGGCACGTCGGCTTCGTCGCCCCATTCGGGCTCGTACGACTGCATGAACGACTCGCCCTTGGCATTCACCCAGCTCGCGCCCTCCTGGATCGCAAACGTGATGCCCTCGAAGTAGAACTTCGGGGTGCCGGGCCGCACGTAGGAGAACTCGGCGTTGCGCAGCGTCGCACCCGCCCGATAGGCCAGCAATGTGCCGGTGCCGGTGATGTCGCGCACGAAACCCGAGCGGAACGTGATGGCGTTGGTCGCAACGATCGTGGAGCGCGCCTTGATGACGTTGAACTCGCCGGTGCGGCTGTTGATGCCGACCGCGCCGATGATGCGGTCGCCGCTTGCGCCACGCATCAGCCCAGTGATGAACAGCCGGTCGATGAGTTGCACGCCTTCGGCTTCCAGCGCGAGCCGCTGCTTCCAGGCGAATTCCAGCCCACCGCCTTCCGGATAGAGCACGCGCGCGAGATCGAGCCCGCGGGTCGGACGGCGCTTGTAGCGGCCCGCCTCGTCGCGACCGAAATGCATTCCCATCGCCTCGAAGTCCTTGAGGCGGGCATGCGAGTCGATCAGCGACTGACGCACGAGCTCCTGATCGGCGATGCCGTCATTCCCGGCGACGATCTCGTGGAGGATGCCGTCGATGTCGTCGCCCGGCAACGCCACGATGGTCCAGGCATTGGAAAACGCCGTGTGGCCGGTGCGGCCGATCAGCCAGGAATCCACCAGCGTGACGCGGGTGCCCGGCGGACCGTGACGCTTGGCCGACAGCGCCGCCATGAGGCCGCCTGAGCCGCCGCCCACCACCAGGACATCGGTGTCGATCAGATTGCCGTCGAGCTGATCCATAGCGCTCACCACGGCCGCGGCCGGTTTTTGACCGAGGGATGCACATCGACGATGTGCTCCGGGCAGAAAATCTCGCAGCTGAAGCAGGTGATGCAGTGCTCGCGAAACTTGATGACCGGCAGAAGCCTGGTCTGGCGGAGCCCCTTGATCTCGGTTGCGACCGGCTGTGGCTCCATGTGGATGACATCAGCCGGGCAGACGACATCGCAAATGCCGCAACCCGTACATTTTTCCAATTCGATATTCTCGATCATGCCGTTTCATAGCAAATGCCCGGCTTGGGCGCAGCCGGCCTTGCATGACGTCGTGCACGGCATGGCAGATGCGCGGGAGTGTCCGTCCCGCAGAACACGGCTTGACCGGAGGCTTAGGCCGCGCCTTGTGCAGCGGCACGGGGCCGCGCGCGCAGCTCGCGCGGCCGCTCGGATGCAAGCTGCGGCTGCGCAATCTCGACACGGTTTCGGCCGCGTTCCTTGGCGCAGTAGAGTGCCTCGTCGGCGCGCACCAGCAGCGCCGGAGCATCGAACAGCCCCGCCTCCGCGGTCACCATGCCGATGCTGACCGTGCCACGCACCGGCCGGCCATCGACCATGGCTGCCGCATGCTCGAAAGCGAGCCGGATGCGTTCGCCCGTGGCGAGTGCCTTCTCGCGTCCAGTGTCATGAAGCAGGATCGCGAACTCCTCGCCGCCCAGCCGTCCGACGAGATCGCAAGGACCGAGCTTGGCCCCCGCCACATCCGCGAACATCCGAAGCGCGCTGTCGCCCACTGCGTGACCGTGCTTGTCGTTGATCGACTTGAAGTGGTCGAGGTCCGCAACAAGCATTGCGACGGGCCGCGCCTCGGCGCCCTGTCGGCGACTGATGGCATGGACCCCATCGAGAAAGGCGCGACGGTTGGCAATACCGGTCAAAGGATCGATCAGCGCCGCCGTCTTGTGGCGCAGTTCGGCGCGCTCCTTGGCCATAGCCAGCAGGATGAAGGCGATGGCGATGGTGAACAGCAACGCCTCGAAGCTCAGCACCGTGAGCCAGACGCTTTCGAACACCATGTTGCCCGGCGTCCAGGGCAGCACTTGCGACAGCGGCGTGCGCAGCAGGAACAGCGCGCCGTGGGCGAACAGCATGAAAATCGCAGGCCAGCGCGACACCAGCGGCTCGCTGCGGCCCTGCCAGAATTCGTAGGCGGCGGCCCAGGTATAGGCCGTGATGATGCCGGAAGACAGCAGCACCTTGACGTCCATCGACCCCGCAACCCAGGGCGTGCGGCTCACGAGAACCCAGAATACGCCGCCACCGAGGAGGAGCGCCGGCTGCACCGGCCGACCGTCGAACACCCGCGCGCCGGTCCAGGTCGCGGCGAAAGCCGTGAACAGCACGGCATTGGCGAGATCGATGGAGATTGCGTCGGACACGCTGCCATACATGCCGAACAGCATCACCGAACCGGCGCGCAAGATATGCGCCGACCCCCACCATGCCACGGCCAGAATGGATGAGTTCTGGACCCACGTGAACAAGAGCAGCAGGCCCAGCATGGCCTCGACATAGACCGTGACGAGAAAAAGCGTATTGACGTCGAGGCCCATCGATCCCCCGGCCCACTTTTATTGTTGCCTGCCAGCCCCGGCTGGTCGTTACCCATCTACCGTTTCCACGGAAAAGAAGTCATGAAGGATCGGAGAAGCGCACCGTCATTCCGGCCTATGGTTTCGGTGGTGTTGCGAAATCGCGCACAAATGATCGCATTGCGCCGCAGCGTCGTTAATGGAATCCAAACCGCACACGCAAAGCGACCCGATGTCTGAAAAATCCCGCGAATCCGCTGCTTCGGCCTCGATCCTGGTCTGGTTCCGTGACGATTTGCGCGTCGCCGATCATCCGGCTCTGGCCGAAGCGGTGCGTTCCAAGCGGCCGGTGATCGCGCTCTACGTGCTCGACGACACGTCCGGGCTGCGCCCGCTGGGCGGTGCCGCACGCTGGTGGCTTGCGGGCTCGTTACGGGCGCTTGCGAAATCGTTGAAAGAACGTGGTGCGAGCCTAGTGCTGCGCCGCGGGAATGCTGCCGACATCGTCGCGAAACTGGCAGATGAGCACAAGGTGTCGGCCGTGCATTGGAACCGCCGATACGATGCAGGCGCAGCGCATGACGATGCTCTGGCCGAGCGACTCGCGCAGAAGAACATCGCGGTTCGCACCTTCCAGGCCACGCTGCTGCACGAACCGCCGGTGCTGGGCAAAAGCGGACAGCCGCTGTCGGTGTTCACGCCGTTCTGGCGCACCGCACAGGCGAAAGGCGCGCCGCGCACGCCGCTGTCTGCACCGCGCAAGATCGAAAGTGTAAGCGGCATCGCGTCGGACAATCTCGACGACTGGGAGCTCGAACCCACCGCGCCCGACTGGGCCACCGAGATGGATGAAACCTGGACGCGCGGCGAGATCGGCGCGCAACAACGCCTCGGCGAATTCCTGGATGAGGAGCTTTCCGGATATGCGACACAACGCGACCGTCCCGATCTGCCCGGCACGTCGCGACTCTCACCGCACCTTCGCTTCGGCGAAGTAAGCCCGTTCCAGGTCTGGCATGCAGCGCAGCTCGCGGCCCATGCCGATCGCGGCAAACGCCCTCGCGCGTCGGACGCCGAGAAATTCCTCTCCGAGCTCGGCTGGCGCGAGTTCTGCTATCACCTGCTGCAGCGCTATCCCGACATCGCCGCACGCAATATCGACCGCCGCTTCGACCGCTTTCCCTGGCGCAAGGACGTCAAAGCCCTGGACGCCTGGCAGAAAGGGGAAACCGGCTATCCCATCGTCGATGCCGGCATGCGGCAACTTTGGCGCACCGGTTGGATGCACAACCGCGTTCGCATGGTGGTCGCCTCATTTCTGGTGAAACATCTTTTGATCGACTGGCGACTCGGCGAGCAGTGGTTTTGGGACACGCTGGTCGATGCCGATCCGGCCAACAATCCGGCGAGCTGGCAATGGGTCGCGGGCTGCGGCGCCGATGCGGCGCCCTACTTTCGCGTGTTCAACCCCATGCTTCAGGCCGAAAAATTCGATCCCAGGGACGACTACGTCCGCACCTTCGTACCGGAGGCGAATGGTGCCGGCGGCCTGTTCGGCAAGAGCTATCCGGAGCCGATCGTCGATCATCGCGCTGCGCGTGAGCGCGCCCTGCAAGCCTTTGCCAGCTTGAGGTCGTAACCGTCAGCTCCGCACCTCAGCGCGGGCCCGCAATTCGCGACGATCGAACGTCGCTTCGATGGCATCCGCGAGCAGATAACGATGCGTCATTGAACACAGCGGACAATAGACATGGACGGGCTCGCGGCGCAGGCGCCGCAATGCGTCGACGTCCAAGTCAAATCCGCCGGCGATTTCACGCTGATGGTCCGCACAATAGAAGTGCATGAACGCCATGCCCCCGCCCCCACGTTTGATCCCCGACGAAGCGCAGTTTCAATCCCGATGCGTCGGATGTAAGGCGGGTTTGCGGCATTCCCCGCCATCGATTTGGCGTGCGAGCCCGTGCAAAGCTGCAAAAAATACCGTCGAAAAAATCAACGATTTGCAGGGGCTTTCGTCATGCGGTCGATCGAGCTCACAGCGGCATGCGCGCTGATCAGCGCACCTTCCTGCCAGCCGCTCCAATAGGTGAGCTGGTCGCCTGCCATATGGAAGCGGCCCTGAGGCTCCGACAAAAGCTTCGCGTTTGGCGCAAATGCGGGATCGCCTTCATCGGCCCAGCCCATGCGCTCGAACTCCATGTTGTTCCAGCCAATGGCGAGCCCGCGCTCGACGTAGGTCGAATAGCCGTCGTGTAACTTGTCGCCCTGCTCTTCTGCCTGACGCAGGCGTTCGGCAAGTGTCTGAGCGTTGAAACGCTCCGCCGAAACGCCGTACATGTAGGCGCCGGTGAGCACACCCTTGCGACCGAGGAAGCCACTCGATGGATACCAGACCTGGGTGATCGGATCGGTGGTCCAGGAGATGCCGCCGTAGATCTGGTCTCTGGTCTCCCAGAAGCGCTCGGCCTGCCAGCCGACCTTGCCTGCGGCCTGCACCGGAAGCTTTTCCGCGGCACTCATGTAAGCAGCGGGCAGATTGGTCTTCAAAGTCGCAAAGATTGGCGCCGGAATCGTCGAGATACAGAAGTCGGCCGCAAGCGTGCGCGGCTTGCCGTCCTGCCAATAGCTCACCGTCACGCTGTCGGCTGCGATATCGAGCGCCGTGACCTTCGCATTGGTGCGAACGAGTCTGGCAATGGTGCCGCCGCTTCGCGCCGGCTGCCGCAGGAAGCCCTTGAAGAAATTGTCCATGCCGCCGACCGGCTCAAGCAGCGAGGTCTGCCAGAAGAACTCGTGCTCGCGGAACATGTAGTCGTTCCAGACGTTCGAGCGCAAAATCTCGTCGAGCGCCATCGGGCTCACCGGCCGGCCGGCTTCGTCCGCGCCGCCTGGCAGCACGTCATAGCCGGCACGGCCGAAGCGGTTGCGATAGACGTATTCGATCTTGCCGTCATGCTCGATCTTGGTCAGATCGCCGAACCTGGCCAGCATGTCGCGAAACGTCGCGAGATCGTCGCGCGAGATCGGCAGGTCCATGTCCGGCTTCACGACGCATTTGTCGAGCAGCTCGGCGATCTGGCCCTGCAGATCGTAGTAGGCCCGGCGCACCTGCATGGTGCGGCCGTTGCCGAGCGTGCCGCTATGAAAGAGGTTGGCGCGGCTTGCGAAGATGTAAGGCTGCAGCGCGACGCCGAAGCGTCGGCAGTAGTCGATCAGATGCGTGTGTTGATGCGGGATGCGGCCAGGCCCCGCATTCAGCCAGAGCCCTTCGTCGAAGCGGCATTCCTGCACCGGCCCGCCCATCTCCTGGAAGGTGTCGCCACGACGCAGCGTCAGGCTCCGCCCGCCGGGCCGCTTGCTCGCCTCGAGTACGGTGCAAACATAGCCCGCGCGGTCGAGCTCATAGGCGGCACAAAGCCCCGCGACCCCCGCTCCCAAGATCGCGACGGTTCTGCCGGTACCCGACGCTTTCGCAAGCTCGAGGGGCGCGGCCATCGCCGGCGGGGCACGCAGGAAGTCCCAGGCCACCAGCGCTTCGTAGACCGCGGCGGCGCCGCCAAGACGGGCCACCGCGTCGAGCAACGTCCGCCGCGTGATCGGCATCGCGTCCCTCCCCAACCGAAGCAGATTTTTCTCACGAGTCGCCCGGCCTTGTCCCGGAACCGGGCGTCCACTAGGTTCTCAGTCTCTGCGAACCGCCCGGAATCATCATGCAAATCCGTAACGGCGTCGTCGACGCGATCGGTCACACCCCGCTGATCAAGCTTGAGCGCGCTTCGGCCGCGACCGGCTGCACCATCCTGGGCAAGGCCGAGTTCATGAATCCTGGCGGTTCGGTGAAGGACCGGCCCGGCAAGCAGATGATCCTGGAGGCCGAGAAGCGCGGCGACCTCAAGCCCGGCGGGCTTGTGGTCGAAGGCACCGCAGGCAACACCGGCATTGGCCTTGCGGTGGTGGCGGCAGCGCGCGGCTATCGCACGCTCATCGTCATCCCCAACACTCAGAGCCAGGAAAAGAAGGACATGCTGCGGCTCTGCGGCGCCGAACTGGTCGAGGTGCCGGCGCTGCCCTACAGCAATCCGAACAACTATCAACACGTGGCCCGCCGCCTCGCCGATCAACTGCGCAAGACCGAGCCGAACGGCGTGCTTTTCGCCGACCAGTGGAACAACCGCGACAACCGTCTGGCGCATTATCTGTCGACCGGCCCCGAAATCTGGGAGCAGACCCAAGGCAAGGTCGACGGCTTCATCTGCTCCGTCGGCACCGGCGGCACGCTCGCCGGCACCTCGATCTTCCTGCGCGAGAAGAAGCGCGACATCGTCATTGGCTGCGCCGACCCGCGGGGTGCCGCGATGTACAACCTGTTCACCAGTGGCGAGGCCAAGGCCACCGAAGGCGGCTCGATCACCGAGGGCATCGGACTCGGCCGCGTCACGCCGATCATCAACGACATTACGGTCGACAAGGCCTATCTCATTCCCGACGAAGAGGCCGTGCCGGTGATCTTCGATCTGCTGGAGCACGAGGGCCTCTGCCTTGGCGGCTCGTCGGGCGTCAACGTGGTCGGCGCGATCCGGCTCGCCAAGGAGCTTGGACCGGGCCACACGATCGTGACGATCCTTTGCGACAGCGGTACGCGTTACCAGTCGAAGCTGTTCAACCCGGCTTTCCTGCGCTCGAAGAACCTGCCAGTGCCGGCCTGGATCGAGAAGACGCCGGACGTCGAGATTCCGTTCGAGAAGGTGTAGCCACCCGCCGGGCGCAGTTCATCGACATTGCGGGCTCGGCCTGCCAGATCCAGACAAGAGCGGTCCACCGGCGAGCCCGGCCCGTGCGGGTCACCCAGGTTGAGAAGAAGAGCACCGAACCGCCGGGTCCGGATTGCGTTGGTGTAGGCTGGCGTCCGCGACCAACTTCCCGGGTTGCACCCTCCCTGCCGGTTAGCGATATGCTGGTCCCTCAAGACGCAGGGGAGCCCGCGACGGAGAGAACATGGCCGAGACCCGCCCGCCTTCAAGCAAGAACCTGGTCACCACCGACTGGCTCGCCGCCCGCCTGGGCGAGCCCGAGGTCTCGATCGTCGATGGCTCGTTCTACCTGCCGGCGCTGAAACGCGACGCCAAGGCCGAATTCCTCGCCGCCCATATCCCGGGCGCGGTGTTCTTTGACATCGACGCCATCGCCGATCACTCGACCGACCTGCCCCATATGCTGCCGGGAGCGAAACAGTTCTCCAAGGACGTCGGCGCGCTCGGCGTGGGCCGCGACGACACCATCGTGGTCTATGACGGGTCGGGGCTCGGCGGCTCGCCGCGGGTGTGGTGGACCTTCCGCATCTTCGGCGCCAAGAACGTCTACATCCTCGACGGCGGCCTGCCGAAATGGAAGGCCGAAGGCCGGCCGACCGAATCCGGCGCGGTGAAGCGGACGCCGCGCAAATTCGACGCGGAGCTGAACACCAGGGTCGTCGCCGGCGTCCCCGACGTGCAGATGGCGCTGCTCGACAGCACCGCCCAGGTGGTCGATGCGCGGCCGGCCGGGCGCTTCCGCGGCGAGGACATCGAGCCGCGGCCGGGCATCCGCTCCGGCCATATGCCCGGCGCCAAGAACGTGCCGTCGAGCGAACTCGTCGAGAACGGCCGGCTGATCGCGCCCGACAAGATCACCGAGCGCTTCACCGCGGGCGGCGTCGATCTCGACAAGCCGATCATCACAAGCTGCGGATCCGGGGTCACGGCGGCCACGCTGTGGTTCGCGCTCGATGCCATCGGTAAGGCGCCGAAAGCGCTCTATGACGGCTCCTGGACCGAATGGGGCGGACGGCCGGACTTGCCGATCACGACGAAAGAGTAGCGATGGCGCGATCACGAACGCGCGCGCCGGCCCGGGCGGTCCGCCCTGTTGCGCTGGTCACCGGAGCGGCCAGGGGCATCGGCCGCACCATTGCGTTGCACCTGCTGGAAGCCGGCTGGTGCGTGACCGCGTTCGACCTGCCGAAGTCGCGGCTGGCCCAGCAATTCCGCGGCTGGGCGCGCTCGGCGGCCACGATCGAAGGCGACGCAGCCGATGAAGACGCGGTGCGCGACGCGGTGCGGCTTGGGATCGAGCGCTTCGGCCGGCTCGACGCGGTGGTGGCGAATGCGGGTGTCATGGTTCGCCGGCCGCTGCGACGGATGACGCTCGACGACTGGCGGTATGTGATCGACACCAACCTCACCTCGACCTTCCTGCTCGCCCGCGAGGCGCAACGCGCGCTTCGCGCCGCGAAAGGCTCGATCGTCACGGTGGCATCGAGCCGCGCGCTGATGTCGGAGCCGAACACGGAGTCCTATGCGGCGTCCAAGGGCGGGCTGGTGGCCCTCACGCATGCCCTCGCCATCAGCCTCGGTCCCGACGTGCGCGTCAATTGCGTGAGCCCCGGCTGGATCGCCACCAACGACTACAACAAGCTCAAGCGCCGCGACCATCTGCAGCACCCGGCCGGCCGCGTCGGCAGGCCGCAGGACGTCGCCGAAACGGTTGCTTTCCTGCTCGATCGGGAGAAATCCGGCTTCATTACCGGAGCAAATTTCACTGTTGATGGTGGCATGACGAGAAAGATGATCTACATAGCCTGATAGACGCAGGCGCGCTATTCTACTGCGATATCGAGCGGGAGAATGGGCTATGATCTTTCGCCAGTTGTTCGACCAGACGTCCGGCACTTACTCCTATCTGATGGCGAGCCGTCGCGGCGGCGAGGCGCTGATCATCGATCCGGTGATCGAGAAGGTCGACCGCTATCTCTCGCTCGTCAAAGAGCTCGATCTGAAACTCGTCAAAGCGGTCGACACCCACATGCACGCCGACCACATCACGGGGCTCGGTGCGCTGCGCGACAAGACCCACTGCATCACCGTGATGGGCGAGCAGACCAAGGCCGACGTCGTCTCGATGCGGCTTGCCGACGGCGACAAGCTGACCATCGAGGGGATGGCCCTCGACGTGCTCTACACACCAGGCCACACCGACGACTCCTACAGCTTCGTGATGCCGGATCGGGTGTTCACCGGCGACACGTTGCTCATTCGCGGCACCGGCCGCACCGATTTCCAGAACGGCGATCCGCGCGCGCAATACGAGTCGATCTTCGGCCGGCTTCTGAAACTGCCGGAGACGACGCTGGTCTACCCGGCCCACGACTACAAAGGCGATACCGTCTCGACCATCGGCGAGGAAAAGGCGTTCAACCCGCGCCTGCAGGTGAAATCGATCGACGAATACGTCGCGGTGATGAACAACCTGAAGCTCGCCAACCCCAAGATGATGGACGTGGCGATCCCTGCCAACATGAAGGTCGGCCTGCATCAGGAAGAGGTCGCGCGCCGCGGCTGGGCGGTCAGCGCCGCGCAGGCGCTGGGCCTGATCGGCAGCCCCAGCGTTGCCATGATCGACCTGCGCGAGAAGAGCGAGCGCGAGCGGCATGGCACCATTCCAGGCTCGCTGCACGTGCCCTATCCGAGCCTGCAGGAAAACATCAGCGCCGGCGGCACGCTTCACGAGCTCGCCGTGTCGACCAACAAACGGCTCCTGTTCTACTGCGCATTCGGAGAACGCTCAGCCATGGCGGTCCAGGCCGCGCAGGATGCCGGCCTCACCAGCGCCTGCCATATCGAGGGCGGCATCAATGCCTGGAAACAGGCCAACGGCGCGCTGGCTCATTGAATGACCAGGATCGGCAAGGATTGACCGAAACCATCAGCCCCGCGCCCGCCACCAGCGAAGCGCGTCCTGCTCGGTCCGCTTGATCCAATCGTTCTTGGCATCGTTGTAGTCGAACATGTTGTCTGGATGCAGCGCGGCAGCCCGGACCTTCTCGGCCTCGTATTCTTTCGCAATCAGCGGATGGAGGCGGAGGTAGTCCGCGAAGGCGACATGCCGATCGATGTCGGGCCACCCCTCCGCGTAACAGTGCAATTGGTACGCGCGCTTGCCGGTGACGGGATCGTTGCGCCGGCAGTAGCGCCGTCCGGCCAGCCCGAACTCACCGAGACATTCATAGCCAAGCGCTTCGACGCGCGGCATGGCCCGATCGAGGCTCGCCAGGTCCGAGGCGACCGGAATGAGATCGACGATCGGCTTGGCCATGATACCGGGAATGGACGTCGAGCCGATGTGATGCACCGTCGTCAGCACGCTCCCCAGCGCGCCGTGGAGGCGCACGGTTTCGGCTCGCGCCATCTCGGCCCTGCGCGGTGAATGGGGATGAAGCTCGACAGCAATCACATCGGACATGACGGCTGCGTACAGACGAAGTCCGCATGGTGCAAGTGCGCCTCGTTCACTTCACTCCAAGGCCCGCGCCGCGGATTGCTTCGGCGCTCGCGCGCGAATCCTCCTCGAACATTTTGCGGAATTCATGGCCCGGCAGATAACGCGGTTCGGCGCCGAGGCGCTCGACGATCGCTTTGTATTCGGGCGCGGCCGCCGCGGTGGCGCAGGCCTTTTCCAGAACGCTTGCGGCGGCATCGGAGGTCTTAGCCGGCGCGATCAGCCCGCCGGCCGTGAAGCCGATCGTGGGGTAGCCGAGCTCTTTCATCGTCGGCACATCGGGCAGGCTCGCAATGCGTTCCGCCGAGACCGCGGCCAACACCGGCAGATTGCTGGCCTTCGCCACCGCCGGACTTTCTGTGATCGCCATGATGGTGCCGCCCAGAAGCGCGTGCGACATCGGCCCTGCGCCCTGGAATGGCACGCCGAGACCATCGACTCCCACCGCCTTCAGCACGCCGAGCATCACGAGGTGCGGCTGGCTCGCGACACCCGGATGGCCATAGACCAGGTTCTCGGGCTTGGCCTTTGCGAATGCCACAAACTCGGCGAAGGTCTTGAACGGCGCCTGCGGCCCCGCCATCAGCACATAGGGCGTGTAATAGGTCAGGCAAATGTAACGGAAGGTGTCGAGACCGAAGCGCAGATTCGCCTGCATGTGCGGCTGCGCGGTGACCGGGTTGTTCGGCGTGAGCGCGATGGTGTAGCCGTCCGGCTCGGCCTTCACGATATCGAGCAGCCCGATGGTGCCGGCCGCACCACCCTTGTTGCTGATGATCACCGAGCCACCCAGCGCTTTTGCCAGTTCGGTTTGCAGCGCGCGCGCCATCAAGTCGGTGTTGCCGCCGGGCGGAAACGGCACGACCATGTTGATCGGCCGCGTGGGATAGGTTTGCGCAGTCGCCAAAGACGTTGCTGCGACCAGCAGTGTGGCAGCAAGCCAAAGCCTGCGCATCATCGTCGCCTCCCCGAAACAGACTTGCTTTCGAGCGAGGCTACTCGATTGGCCCACTCCCCGCCAGTTGGCGGAGACTAGAAGGCGAGCCTGACCCGGGACAACAGCCCTCGCGTCTCGACCCGCTTGAGCCGTAGCGCAGGCTTCTCAACCCAACGCCACGACGCCGCAGCGAAGACCGGCACGATCGCAAGCGCCAGAACCATTAGGCTTGCCACTCCGATGCCTGGGATAAGCGCGACCAGAGATTGCTGAACCGGCCAGCCGTAGATGTACACGCCGTATGAAAGGTCGGTCTTGCGGCAGAACGCAGTCAGCACTCCATAGTCTCGGGCGCCGGCGACGAGAACCAAATGCGCCGCCAGGATCATATAGGCTGCGCCCTCAAACCTCGTCTCAGCACACACATACGCTAAACCCGCCGATGCGATCAAAAGCCATGGCGAGACGGGAACACGATCCCGAAAATGGTGAGCGACCACGCCAAGCAGAAAGCAAAACCCGTAGCGGGCGGCATGGTTGAACGATGCGGGACCATCGTCCGGAGCAGGTCCCAGGACCACGAGCATGGTGAAGGCCAAGCCCAAGACAACCAGCAAGACTGGCGTCTTATGCAGAAGGCCGACGCGATACAGAATCGCCAACCCGACGTAAGCCAGGATCTCGTATTTGATAGTCCAGAGCGGATTGTTGACGGCCTCCGAAAACGCCGCGCCCGAAAAGATGTGAGGCGGCGGACTGGCCTTCGCAAACTCCAACATGACGGCCGCCGGATAAAGCCAGGTGTGGAGGTCGGTAAAATAACTGATCAGACGTACGGATGTGAGGAACGGCCCGGCCACGAAGGCGAACAGCAGCCCATAGACAAAGAGGCCGGGAACGATTCTGAGGAAGCGAGCCTTTGCAAACTGCGCGAGGTCGGGCTTTCGCGTCAGGCTTTGGGCGAGCGTCAAGCCTGAGATGACAAAGAACGCGTTCACCGCGTGCTGTCCCAGCGAAAAGTGCGTCAGATCGGCAAGCGGCTCCGAACTTTTTGCCGCCGTCAGCATCGAACAGGAATGCGAGACGAGCACACTGAGTGCCGCAACAAGCCGGACCAAGTTGAAAGAGTTACGGTCCGAATCCAGAATATCCGAGAGGACTGTTTCGGTGCGCATATGAATGTCCCAAAGCAGCTTTCAAAGGACACAGTCGCACCCAGCATCAGCTAACAAAGGATCGGTGAAGACGTTGTTAATTCGACGGTTGCTCGACCCCGCGCCCGATCAACTGCTTAACAAAACATCTTCACGAACGCAGAAAGGGAATTTTTCGGACACAAAACCGGATGCGCTCGAAGGCACCCGCTCGACGACGGCTGCCGCAAAAACAAGCGCCCCGTTGTTTCCGCAACAGCGGCCGGCCGGCCTCCCCCGACGAAGTGCCGTCCCCGACTGCCTCTTGCTCAGTGCAAAATTTGACTCAAGAACAGCTTCGTACGCTCGTGCTGCGGGTTGTCGAAGAACTCCTTCGGAGCATTCGCTTCGACGATCTGGCCTTCATCCATGAACACGATGCGGTTGGCAACCTGCCGGGCAAAGCCCATCTCGTGGGTGACGACGAGCATGGTCATACCCGACTCGGCGAGTTGCACCATGGTGTCGAGCACCTCCTTGACCATTTCCGGGTCAAGCGCCGACGTTGGCTCATCGAACAGCATGATCTTGGGGCTCATGCAGAGCGCGCGCGCAATCGCGACGCGCTGCTGCTGGCCGCCGGAAAGCTGACCCGGATACTTGCCGGCCTGGTCCGGGATCTTGACTCGTGTGAGGTAGTTCATCGCCACTTCCTCGGCCTGACGCTTGGGCATCTTGCGCACCCAGATCGGCGCCAGCGTCAGATTCTCCAGCACGGTGAGATGCGGAAACAGATTGAAGTGCTGGAACACCATGCCGACCTCGCGGCGCACCTCGTCGATCTTCTTCAGGTCATCAGTGAGCTCGGTGCTGTTGACGACGATCCGGCCCTTCTGGTGCTCCTCGAGGCGATTGATGCAACGGATCATGGTCGACTTGCCGGAGCCCGACGGCCCGCAGATCACGATGCGCTCGCCCTTGCCGACGGTGAGATTGATGTCGCGAAGCACATGGAATTCGCCGTACCACTTGTGCACGCCGGCCATCTCGATCGCGGTTTCGGAATTCACCGCCATGCTGACCTCATCGTGGCTCGCCTCATCGCTTGTCGCCTCTGTCGAGCCGCGCCTCCACCATGCGCGAGTAGCGCGACATCCCGTAGCAGCAGATAAGATAGAAGATTGCCGCAAAGGCATAGCCGGTGGTGCTGGTCACCGGCGTCGCCCAGATCGGATCGGTGCGCGCGGCCTCGATCGTCTTTAGGAAATCGAAGATGCCAACGACGAACACGAGGGTCGTGTCCTTGAACAGCGACACGGTGGAGTTGACGATGTTGGGGATGGTGATGCGCAAAGCCTGCGGCAGCACGATCAGGCGCATGGCGCGCCAGTAGCCCAAGCCGAGCGCATCCGCAGCCTCGATCTGGCCTTTGGGTATGGCCTGCAGGCCTGCACGCACCACCTCGGCCATATAGGCCGCCGAGAACAAGGCGACGCCGACCAGCGCTCGAAGCAGTTTATCCGGCGACCAGCTTTCAGGCACGAACAGCGGCAGCATCACGCTCGCCATGAACAGCACGGTGATCAGCGGCACGCCACGCACGAACTCGATGAACACCACCGAGAACAGCCGCACCGCGGGCATGTGCGAGCGGCGACCGAGCGCGAGCAGAATGCCGAGCGGCAGCGAGGCGACAATGCCGACCGCCGCGACCACGATGGTGACCAGGACGCCGCCCCATTGCTCGGTCGACACACGGGGCAGACCAAGCATCGGAAAGCCCCGCAGCAGGATGACCGACGCGACCGGCATCACGATGAAGAAGTAGAAAGCGCCGAGCTTCCGCAACGGCGCATCAAGCCAGGCCATCCAGACAATGCCGAACGCGAGCAGCGCGAAGAAGCCGTTGACCCGCCAGCGCTGATCGATCGGATAGAACCCGTAGACAAAGAAGTTGATGCGGTCCGCCACGAAGGGCCAGCACGCGCCCATCTCAGGATGGTCGGGTCGCACCAGGCAGTCGGCACGGGTCGCGCCCTCCCAAACCGCATCGACGACTAGAAATTTGACGAGCGGCGGCACGATCCAGACGACCAGGAACACACACAGGAGTGTGAGCATGATATTGAGCGGCGACGAAAACAGGTTCTGCCGCATCCAGCCGAGCGCGCCAGCCTCGCGGCGCGGCGGCGGCAGCGGCGCGATCGGCTCTTTACGCATGTAGAACGGCGGACCTGCCATCGTTGCAGCATCGGTCGTCGTGGCCATCTCGCTCATGCCAAGTTTCTCATTGGCTCAGCGCTCCACCAGGGCGATGCGGCGGTTGTAGAGATTCATCAGGCCCGACGTGACGAGGCTGATCGCGAGATAGACCGCCATGGTGATGGCGATCACCTCGACGGCCTGACCGGTCTGGTTGAGCACCGTGCCGGCAAAGATCTGCACGAGATCTGGATATCCGATAGCGACCGCGAGCGAGGAATTCTTGGTGAGGTTGAGATACTGGTTGGTGAGCGGCGGCACGATCACGCGCATCGCCTGCGGCACCACGACCAGTCGCAGCGTCGGTCCGGGACGCAGCCCCAGCGAATAGGCCGCCTCGGTCTGTCCTCTCGCCACCGACACGATGCCGGCCCGGACCACTTCTGCGATAAAGGCCGCAGTGTAGATCACAAGCCCGAACAGCAACGCCATGAACTCCGGCAGGATCTCGATGCCGCCGCGAATGTTGAAGCGCCCAGCCTCGGGGAAGGTGAACTGCACCGGAAAGCCTGTGATGGCGAACACCACGAGAGGCACCGCGACGACCAGCGCGAGCGCCACCCAGAGCACGGGTGCTTGCTGGCCGGTGCTCATTTGCCGGCGATGAGCCCATGCGCGATAGATGAACGCCACGACGACGCCTGCCAAGAACGCAACCAGCGTCCAGCGCGCTGCCGGCTGGAACACCGGTTGCGGCAGGAACAGGCCGCGGTTGTTGAGGAAGGCGCCGCCGGGAAACGCAAGGCTGTCACGGGTGCCGGGCAGCGCTCTCAGCACGGCGTTGTACCAGAACAGAAGCTGCAGCAAGAGCGGTACGTTGCGGATGATCTCGACATAGCCGCCGGCAAGCTTCGCAACCAGCCAGTTCTTGGACAACCGCGCGATGCCGACGATGAAGCCAAGAATGGTCGCAAACACGATCCCCAGCGCGGCGACCAGAAGCGTGTTCAGAAGCCCGACCCAGAAGGCGCGGCCGTATGTCGAAGTGATCGAATAATCGATCAGGCTTTGACTGATATCGAAGCCCGCGGTGTTCTCCCAGAACCCGAAACCCGACGCGATCTTGGCGCGGGCGAGATTCTCAGCAGCGTTGTAGATCGCGCCCCAGGCGAGAAAAGCGATGACCGCGCACAGCACCGCCTGATAGGCGATGCTGCGCACTTTCGGATCATAGATCAGAGGCGGTTTGGGCCGCGGGGTGCTGGCGCTCGAGTCGACGTTCGTCATCGGCTTCCGTCTCTCATTGCGGAAGCCGCAGCCTCATCGCACCGGCGGCGCGTATTGCAATCCGCCCTTGTTCCACAACGCATTCAGACCGCGGGCGATCTTGAGCGGCGAGCCCTGCCCCACATTCTTCTCGAACACCTCGCCGTAATTGCCGACCTGCTTGATGATACGCACCGCCCAGTCGTTGGTGAGCCCGAGCGCCTCGCCGAACTTGCCTTCGGTGCCGAGCAGACGCTTGATGTCCGGGTTTTCGGATTTCACCATGTCGTCGACATTGGCCTTGGTGACGCCGAGCTCCTCGGCATTGACCATGGCGAAGTGCGTCCACTTCACGATATCGAACCACTGGTCATCGCCGTGGCGGACCGCCGGTCCGAGCGGCTCCTTCGAGATGATTTCCGGCAGCACCACATGATCTCCGGGATTGGCAAGCCGAAGGCGCTCGCCGGCGAGCCCCGAAGCGTCGGTGGTGTAGGCATCGCAACGGCTCGCGTCATACGATTTGAGCGCCTCGTCCGCGGTCGCGAACGTCACGGTCTTGAGCTTCATCTTGTTGGCGCGGAAGTAGTCCGCGAGATTGAGCTCGGTGGTGGTGCCTTGCTGCACGCAGACCGCGGCGTCGTTCAACTCCAGCGCCGAGTTCACCTTCAGAGCTTTGCGCACGATGAAGCCCTGACCGTCGTAGTAGTTGACGCCGGTGAAATTGAGCCCGAGCGAGGTGTCACGCGACATCGACCAGGTGGTGTTGCGGGCCAGAAGATCGACCTCGCCCGACTGCAGCGCGGTGAAGCGATCCTTCGCGGTCAACGGTGCAAACTTGACCTTGCTCGGATCGTTGAAAATTGCGGCCGCAATGGCTCTGCACAGATCGACGTCGAGGCCGGTCCACCGGCCTTGCGAATCTGGCAGGCCGAAGCCCGCGAGCGTGCCGTTGGAACCGCAATTCAGCGTACCTCGCGATTTCACGGTGTTGAGCGTCTGGGCCGAGGCCGGCTGGGCCGCAGCGCCAAGAGCGGCTGCCAGCGCAAGGGCGAAAACCAGGCGTTTCATGATCGCAAGCTCCCACAATGCAGAGCGGCGGGCCACGCATCCCTCGCGGCCGCGCCAGATTCCGCCCTAATCCCCTCGATGCTGCATCACAGAACGGCAGGGCAGCAAGGTCAAGGGGTTGCGATCTTCTGACGGGTGGCCGTAAATGTCGGGAATGACGAAGGTTTCACAGCGATGAACAGGCCTGAGAGCGGGAAGCTGGCGCAAGCCGATCTCAAACTCGAAACACTGGTGACGGTCGGTGGCCGCAACCCGCACGCGCATCACGGCTACGTCAACACGCCTGTCTATCATGCCTCGACACTGCTCTATCAAACGGCGGAGGACTACCTCCGCGGACGCGGGCGGTATTCCTATGGGCGGCGTGGCACGCCCACTTCGGAAGCGCTGGAAACCGCCATCCAGGAGATCGAAGGACCGGCCTGCGCCGGCGTTGCGCTCCTGCCCTCCGGGCTTGCCGCGATCTCGACCGCACTGCTCTCTGCGCTCAAGTCCGGTGATCACCTTCTGGTCAGCGACAGCGCCTATGGTCCGACCCGGAAGTTCTGTGACAGCACATTGACGCGGTTCGGCGTGAGCACGACCTACTACGATCCGCTGATCGGCAAGGATATCGCCAGGCTGATGCGGCCGAACACCGCGGCGGTATTCTGCGAGGCGCCCGGTTCGCTCACCTTCGAGATGCAGGACATTCCCGCGATTGCCGAAGTCGCCCATGCGCGCGGCGCAGTGGTGCTTGCCGACAACACCTGGGCAAGCCCGCTCTACTGCCGGGCGCTGGAAAAGGGCGTCGATCTCTCGATCCAGTCCGGCACCAAATACATCGGCGGTCATTCCGACCTGATGCTCGGCACTGTGTCGGCCAACCAAAAGACCGTGCAGCGGTTGAAAGACACCGCCTACGGCATGGGGCTCTGCGTTGGCCCGGACGATATGAATCTGGGCTTGCGGGGATTGCGCACACTCGCGGTGCGATTGGCGCGCCACCATCAATCCGGCCTGACGGTCGCCAAATGGTTCGAGCAGCGGCCCGAGGTGCTGAAGGTGCTGCACCCTGCTCTGCCGAGCCATCCAGGCCATGCCATCTGGAAACGCGACTACACCGGCGCCTGTGGATTGTTCACGATCGTGTTGAAGCCCATCCCCGAAAAAGCCGTGATGGCATTCCTCAACGGGCTGTCGCTCTATGGCATCGGCGCGTCCTGGGGTGGCTTCGAAAGCCTCGCCATTCCGTTCGATGTGGACGACTACCGGACCGCGACCAAATTTCAGCCCGGCGGCCCGTCGATCCGCTTCCACATCGGCCTGGAAGACACGGGCGATCTGATCGCCGATCTCGAGCGCGGCTTTGCCGCCATGGCTGCGGTGCGCTGACCGATGGGAACGCCGTCCGACATCGTCATGATGGATGCGCTCGTGCTGTCGCGCGCCATCCACGCCAAGCAAGTGTCCTGTGTCGAGGTGATGACCGCCTATCTCGATCACATCGACATCATCAATCCCAAGGTCAACGCCATCGTCTCGCTGCAGGATCGCGGCGCCTTGCTGCAACGGGCGAAAGAGCGTGACGAGCAGCTTGCGCGTGGCGAAGGCCGCGGCTGGATGCACGGCTTTCCGCAGGCGATCAAGGACCTGACCGCGACCAAGGGCATCACCACCACCCAAGGCTCCCGCATCTTCAAGGATTTCGTTCCGACGACCGACGCGATCATCGTCGAGCGCGTCAAGCGCGCGGGCTCGATCATCATCGGCAAGACCAACACGCCGGAATTCGGGCTCGGCTCCAACACCTACAACGACGTGTTCGGGCGGACACTCAACGCCTACGACCAGAGCAAGACCGCCGGCGGCTCGACCGGCGGCGGCGCGGTCGCCACGGCGTTGCACATGCTCCCGGTCGCCGACGGCACCGACCATGGCGGCTCGCTGCGCAACCCTGCGGCCTACAACAATCTGTTTGGCCTGCGCCCTTCGTTCGGCCGCGTCCCGGCGCAGCAACTCGACGGCTTCTACGCCGTGATGGGCACGCCCGGCCCGATGGCGCGCAACGTGTCCGATCTGGCGATGCTGCTGTGGACTCAGGCGGGCTACGACCCGCGCGCACCGCTGTCGAACCGGCAGGACCCGGTTCGGTATACGGAATCGCTGAAGCACGACCTCAAGGGCGTGCGCATCGCCTGGGCCGGCGATTTCGGCGGGCACATTCCCTACGATCCGGGCGTCGCCGAGCTCTGCAAGGCCGCCCTCAAGGTGCTGGAGCAACTCGGCTGCATCGTCGAGGAGGCCGTGCCCGATTATCCGATCGAGCCGGTGTGGGAGAACTGGAAGATTCTCCGCGCCTGGCAGTCCGGCTCGGCGCTGAAGGCGCTCTACAAGGATCCCGCCAAGCGCGCGCTGATGAAGCCCGAGGCGCAGTTCGAGGTCGAGAACGGCGAGAAACTCAAAGCCTACGACATCTACGACGCCGATGTGGTGCGCACGGCCTGGTATCATGCGCTGCGCACGTTCTTTGACCGTTACGACCACTGGATCATGCCGTCGGCGTCAGTGTTCCCGTTCGACGCCAACACGGACTGGCCGAAACAGGTCGGCGGCCGCACCATGGACACCTATCACCGCTGGATGGAGGTGATGATCCCCGTGACCATGTCGAGCTGCCCCGCGATCGGCGTTCCCGTCGGATTCAACTGCGCGGGCCTGCCGATGGGCATGCAGATCGTTTCGCCAAACCACCGCGACTTCGCCTGCCTGCAGCTCGCTTACGCCTACGATCAGGCGACGCAATGGGTGGCGAAGCGCCCACCGGCGCTGCTTGGCGGCTAGGTTCGAGCGGCGTCGGAGGCCTGCGCCGCCTTGCGCTCCTTGAAGATCAGCATGATGTTGCGGACGTAGATGATCGTCGACAGGCCCTGCCCCACGATGATCACCGGCTCGCGCTTCACGATGCCGTAGACCAGCGTCATCAGGCCACCGCCCATCGAGAAGAACCAGAACGCGAATGGGATCACGCTCTTGCCGGCGCGCTCGCTGACGATCCATTGCACGATGAAGCGCGCGCCGAAGAACAGCTGCGCGACGATGCCGAACACCAGCCAGAAGTCGAACTTGGCGACGAACGCGTCGTAGAAGATGGCGCTGATTTCTTGTCCGATCGAAATAAGCATCAAGAAATCTCCGTGGACTCGGGCACGCGCTTCTTGCGGCGGATCAGCCACCACACGCCGGCGAGATCGAGAATGCCGACCCACAGGCGATCGAAGAAACCGTAATTCGAGACGCCGGAATGGCGCGGCCGGTCGATCACGTCGACATAGCCGACCTCCTTGCCCTCGCGTCGCATCAGCGCCGGCAGGAAGCGGTGGAGACCATCGAAGTAAGGCAAGGCCAGACCGATATCGCGCGGAAAGGCCTTGAGCCCGCAGCCTGTGTCGCGGGTGCCGTCGCGCAAGATCGCGCCGCGGACCGCGTTGGCGACCCGAGACTGGAAACGCTTGAAGCCGGTGTCCTTGCGGCCGACGCGCTGACCGGCGATCAGGCCCACTCTCGGCGCGCCTTGCGTGAGGGCGTCAACGAGCTTCGGCAGAAATGTCGGATCGTTCTGGCCGTCGCCGTCGAGCGTCACGATAGTGGCGCCGCGCGCCGCGAGCGTGCCCGAGCGCACCGCCGCCGACTGACCGCAGGATTGCGCGTGTCGGATCTGGCGCAGCCAGGGATATTGCGCCTGCAGCTTCTTCAACTCGTCGCCGGTCGAGTCGGTCGAACCGTCATTGACGTAGATGACCTCGAAGCTCCGGCCGGCGAGCGCCGCGGCGATCTCGGCCACCAAAGGCGCCACATTCCCCGCCTCGTTCCGGACCGGGACGACGACGGAAATGGCGGGCGTGGGCGCAGCGATAGGTGAGACAAATTGGCTCATTCCGCGTGCTTCTAGGCAGCGTGCAGGCGGCGGGCAAGCGCTTTGATGATCCGCGGCAGGCCGGGCCCGGGCATCGGCCTGATGGCCCCATGGGCCGTGACCGCAAAACCCAGGCCCCGAGCCGCAAACCACTGCCGCACCAGCCAGGCGCCGGCGGCGCCCACGATGGCGCCCGCCACCACGTCGCTCGGATGGTGCGCCGAGACCACCACCCGGCTGATCGCGATCAAGACCGCGTAGATCCACATCAGGGCCCGGGCCTGCGGGAACACCGCCCCGATCGCCACCAGCGCCGCAAAGGCCGTCGTGGCATGGCCTGACGGCAGGCTGGCGTAATCGGCCCGCCAATGAAACGGCATGAAGAGGTACGGGTCAGCGCCACCGACGAACGGCCGGGCGCGGCCGATGATCCGCTTGATGATGGCGGCGAACAGCCCCGGCAAGGCAATCGCCGTGAAGACAAAACCGAGCCGCACGCTCCAGGCGGCCAGCACGAGTCGCGTCCAGCGCGGCATGGCCGGTGTGTCGATCAGGGCAAGCCCGATCAGCACGAGGCCGAGCGGCCACAGGAAGACACCGCCCAAGCCCAGATCGGTGAAGCGGTCGAATGCCTCGATGAGGCTCACCGGCAGTCTCCGGACATTGGCGAGCGACCAGCCGTCGAGCTGCACCATCACGGCAAGCACGAGGATCGCGCCGCCGGCAACGAACAACGCCAGCTGTCCGATGCTCGGCCAAGCGAGCTCCCGGCGCCGTGGGCGAAACAGCGTCGCCAGCGTCCCCTGCGCGTTGGCTTGAATTTGCCGCAACCACGGTGTCGCTGCGCGCATGCTGTCGCTGAGGCCGCCGACTGCGCTCACGGCGCGTTCTCGGCGGCCTGATAGACGCCGATCGAAATGGCACGACCGGCCGAGTAGTTGTAGCCGTCGAAGCGCTGCGGCGCCGAATAGCGGAGCCCGATCTGCTCGGCTCTCCGCAGGAAAGCCCGCTCATTGCCCTTCTCGACCAGAGCGAAGCGGCAGCCGCCGGCGCGCAGGAAGTCAGCGGCGTCGGAACCGTCGACCAGCTTGGTGTCGGTGCCCACCAGGAACACCAGACTCGGCTCGTGATAGCCGGCCGCGGCCAGCACCGGATTCTTGCAGTTGGCCTCACGCAGCATCTGTGCGACCGCCGCGCTCGGAAACGCAGTGGAGAGCGACGGAAGGATAAACGCATATGTGCCGAACGAGAGCAGCAACGCGGCAACGAAGCCACGCATCAGCGAGTATTCGGCACCGTCGGCGGCATAGAGCCGCCACGCCCACAGCCCGAAAATCATCGACGCGACGAAGAACGGCCAGGCCAGCAACCCGAGCTGACGGCTGAAGACGATCGAGGCGATCACCAAGCCCACACCGAGCAGCATCGGCATGAAGAACCACGTGCCGGTGCCGCGCACGAGCCAAGGCTGCCGTGCCAGCACACGGGTGTCGACCACGCCTGCGATCAGGATTGCGATGGCCGGATAGAGCGGCAGCACGTAGTGCGGCAGCTTGGTGATGACGAGTTCGAGCAGGATCCAGGCCGGCACGATCCAGGCCAGCAAGAACTTCGCGCCCTTTTCATGCCTGGCATTCCAGATGCCGGGCAACGCCATCAGTCCCAGCGTCGCGCCGGGCCAGAACGTCAGCCAGAACAGCAGCAGGTAGTAGCCGGGCGGCGCGCCATGGGCCTCCTGCACGCTGATGATCTTGCTGAGGAGATCCTGGCCGACCGACTCGGCGAGAAACGCATTGCCGGCGCGGCCCATGATCGCGAGAAACCACGGCAGCACCAGAACGCAGAACCAGATCACGCCGGGAATGGGCTTCAACGCCCAAAGCCATTTGACCGAGCGGTCCGCAATCCCGACCGCCAGAATCGCCAGGGCAACAAACATCACGATCAGCGGACCTTTGATCAGCATCCCTATGCCGAGTGCGGTCCAGAAGATCGCCGGCAGCGCCCAACCGGATGACGGCACAGCCCTGCGATCGGCCAGATAGGCGCGCGCCAGCGCACCCATGGCGGCGGTCGTCGTCAGCAGCAGCACGGCGTCGGTCTTGGCGAGCCGCGCCTCGACGCCGAGCAGAATCGACGTCGCCATCATCAGCCCGGCCAGCACTGCGGCGCGGCGCGACACGAAGGCGAGCGCCGCCCAATAGGTCATCAGCACCGCGCCGATGGCGCCGAGCAGGGACGGAATGCGATAAAGCCAGATGGTGGTCTGCGCGTCGCGGACCCCGAGCGCACTGGCGGTTTTGACCACGCCCACTTGCAGCCAGTAGATGCCGACCGGCTTCTTGTAGCGAACCTCATCCTGGAAATGGATGTCGACATATTCGCCGGTCTCCAGCATCTGCTTGCTGGCCTGGGCGAAGCGGGCTTCGTCGCGGTCGGTCGGTGGGATCTGGAAAAAGCCCGGCAGAAAGGCCAGCAGCGCAGTCACGATCAGCACCGCGACGGCGCGGGCGTGCGACGACACCGCGTAATCGACGATCGCGGTCAGGCCGCCCGCCGAAACGGCTCGCTGATTTTTGCTGGTGGCGGTGGTCGACATCCCCAGAATCCCACAATCGAGCCGGACCATATTGAAGTCGCCCCGGTGGGGAAAGGGTCGTAAAGCCACACTGGACTGCTAATTGTCTCACCTAAGCCCTTAATCCTGCGGCAAAATTGCGGTCAGAACCGGTCGGGCCTCATAACGCGGGTCTGCCCCGATGCAATGACCGGCGGCGACCCCGCCGGCGCCGCTCTTTTTGAGGCTCTGCCCACGCTGGCGATTTAGAGGCCCAACAGCTAACGAATAGAACTTGAAGACGACATCAAGCGAGCTGCCGTTATCCCCGACACGGCGACCTGGAAGAACATGACTGCAAAAATCATCAACGGCGTCGCCGTTTCTGCGGAAATCCGCAAAGACCTGAAGGTTCGCGTCGAAGCGCTCGCTGCGCAGCGGGTGGTTCCGGGACTGGCTGTGATCGTCGTCGGCAACAACCCCGCTTCGGCGGTCTATGTGAGAAACAAGATCAAGGCTTGCGCCGACGTCGGCATCCACTCGTTCCGCTACGATTTTCCCACCGATGCTGATCCTCGCGCCGTCCTGGACCTCATCTCAGAGCTCAATGACAGAGAAGACGTTCACGGCATCCTCGTCCAGCTACCGCTGCCGCCGCAGTTCGCGATCTCCGAAATCCTGCGCACCATTTCGGCCGACAAGGACGTCGACGGCTTCCACCTCTACAACGTCGGCGGCCTGGTCGTCGGCAACACCGTGTTCCCGCCCTGCACACCCTACGGTGTCGTCAAGATGCTGGAGCACGAAGGCGTCGCCCTGGAAGGCAAGAACGTCGTGGTGGTCGGAGCGAGCAACATCGTCGGCAAGCCGATGGCGTTGATGCTGATGCAGCACGACGCGACCGTTTGCATCTGCCACGCCAAGACGCGGGATCTGGCGCAATTCACGATCCTGGCGGATATCCTGGTGGTCGCGGCCGGAAAGCCCAACCTGATCGTGCCTCAGATGATCAAGACCGGCGCGGTGGTCATCGATGTCGGGATCAATCGCTTGCCCGACGGCAAGCTGGTCGGCGACGTCGACTTCGCGGGCGTCTCCGAGAAAGCTTCGCTCATCACGCCCGTGCCCGGCGGCGTCGGGCCGATGACCGTCACCATGCTTCTCTATAACACGGTGGCCTCAGCAGAACGCAGGAACGCGGCTGCGTCCCTGCGCCAGTAGCTCCAATCCAAATCGTTCAGGTCTTGTAGGACGGATCGCGGCGGTCGAGCATCCGCTTCAGCGCCGGCCACTCCAGCGAGCCGTGCGGACGCTTCTTGCCGGAGGCGTCGGGCGACGGCATCACCGAGAGCTGGGTGTTCGACCTGGTGATCACTTCCTGCGGCGGCATCACCATCTCGCTGTTGCAGGCCATCGCCATCAACTGGGTCTGACAGGCACGCTCCAACCGGTAGATGCTGTTGAACGCTTGGCCGATGGTGATGCCGCAGGCGAGCAGACCATGATTGCGCAGGATCATCACCTCGCAGTCACCGAGGTTCTGGACGAGCCGCGCCCGCTCGTCGAGATCGACCACCACGCCCTCGAAGTCGTGATAGGCGATCTTGCCCCAACGCATCGCGGTCTGGGTCAGCGGCAGCAGCCCGCATTTGAGCACCGACACCGCCATGCCGGCATTGGTGTGGGTGTGCAGCACGCACTTCACGTCGTGGCGCGCGCCATGGATCGCGCTGTGGATCACGTAACCCGGCAGATTCACCGTGTACTGCGGATTGGCATTCGCGATGATCTTGCCGTCGAGGTCGACCTTGATCAGCGACGACGCGGTGATCTCTTCGTACATCAAGCCGAACGGATTAATGAGGAAGTGCTCCTCCTTGCCTGGCACGCGCGCCGAGATGTGGTTGAGGTGCAGATCGGTCATCCCATACATGTCGACCAGCCGGTAGCACGCCGCGAGATCGACGCGGGTCTCCCACTCGGCCGGATCCATGCCTGGGGGCGGCGCGGACTCCGCATGCTTGGTGTCGATCTTCGGAACGGTGTTCATGCCGGTCTCCTTGATTGAATGATCGAGTCAGTTGGGCTGTATCTTGGCCTCTGTGATGATCTGACGCCAGAACGGAACGTCCTCGTCATAGATTTTCTGCAGGTCTGCCGGCGTCCCAGTGCGTGGCACCATGATCAGTTCACGGAACCGCTGCTGGACCTCCGGGGTCGCAATCGCGGCGTTGATTTCCTTGTTGAGGCGCTGGATGACGGCCTGTGGCGTCTTGGCCGGCGCCACCATGCCGTTCCATGAGTAAGTCCGATAACCCGCCACGCCACTTTCGGCGATGGTCGGCACATCCGGCAGGAACGGGTTCCGCTCGGTCGACGATACGGCAATCGCACGCATCTGGCCGTCCTTGATCTGGCCGATCGCGCCCGGAATGGTCTCGATGGCTGCCTGGATGGTGCCCGAGAGCACCCCCGTCATGACGTCACCGGTGGTGCGATGCGCGACCACAGGCACACTCAGACCCGCCATGGACACGAACTTCAGCATCGACAGATTCTGCGCGGTGCCGACCGCGATCGAGCCGAAGTTGAACTTGTCCGGATTGGCCTTGGCGGCCTCGATCACGTCCTTCACGGTTTTGAGCGGGCTGTCCTTCTTCACAAACAGCACGAAATCGAACGTGGCCATCGGGCCGATCGCCGCGAAGTCACGCGACCAGTCGTAAGGCAACGACTTGAACATCGATGGCGCGATCGCGTTCTGGCTCGACACCCACATGATGGTGTGGCCGTCGGGCTGAGCCCGCGCCAGCGCCAACGACGCAACCGAGGCGCCGGCGCCCGGCATGTTCTCGATCACCACCGGCTGACCGATCGATTGCGACATGACCTGGCCGATCGCGCGGCCCGCGATATCGGCGAGCCCGCCGGGGCCGAAGCCCATGATCATCCGCACCGGCCGCGATGGAAAATCCTGCGCCGAAGCCGGCACACTTAAACCGACCGCTGCCGCGAAAGCCGCCATCAGCGCAGCACGCCTAAATCCCGATCCCACCAAGTTCGCCCTCCCTCTGAATCGATCTTCCCAGCTCCCGCCCGCTCAGCGCTTGATCGGCGCGAAGGAGGCAGGCGACATCAACTTGCTTTCCTGCTTGAGCAGGTAACCGGCCTCGGCATTCATTTCGAGATACTTGAGCCATTCCGGGTCCTTGAACAGCGCTTCGCGTCGTCGCGTGCGGTCGGCGGCGTCCTCGTAGACCCAGATGTGAACGTAGCTGTTGACGTCGCCAGTCTCGCTGACGAGCCAGGCGAGCGGTTCGCCGAAGTGCCGCTTTTGCGCAGCAAGCCCGTGCTTTTCGTACAGCGCCAACTGCTTGCGCAGCGTGCCAGGCCGAAGCGTATAGGTGCGATGATCGAGCAGCATCGAGCGTTCCCCTGTTTTCTGGGGACGGACGTTACAGGGCCGGCGCCACGGTGAAAACCGGCGCTGGCTGCGACATGGCAGCCGCGCTTCTATTGCAAGCGCACCATCACGCTGTCGACTGCGCCTTTGGCGTCGATCACGGTGAGACGGACGAAACCCGGCCCGTCGGGATCGACCAGCAGCGTGCGGCGTTCGGCGCGCGCAGTTGCGGGCAGGCCGTTGACCAGCAGGGTGAGCGGCTCAACGCCGCCCGAGACCTTCAGCGCCAACGGATCGAGCTTGCCGTCGAACGTGGCAAGCTCCACCCGCGCGTTGTTCGGCGGATACATGATGCGAAGCGGTGTGACGCCGTTGTCGCTCGCGACGGCGCCGTTCGGCCGGAAGTGCCGGAGCGGCAGCGGCAGCTTCGAGGACGAAGTAAACAGCGCGCCCTTCGGCGCGACAGGCAGAGGCGCGGTGCCCTGCCCCATTCGCGCAAAAGCGTCGAACAGGATCGGCGCCGCGGCGGCACGGCCGATCAGGCCCGGCACCGGCGCGCCGTCGGCGCGGCCGACCCAGACGCCAATGGTGCGCTTGCCGTCGAAGCCGACCGACCACGCATCGCGGAATCCGTAAGAGGTGCCCGTCTTGTAGGCGATGCGGCCGCCGGCGGCGTTCTCCGGCGGCGGCGTGCCGGACAGCACATTGCCGATGTACCAGGCGGCGACGTGATCGAGCAGCCGCCGTGGTGCGGCGGGTTCGGCCTTGGTGACGCGCTCGACGAGCGGCACGGCATCGCCGCCGCGAGCGAGCCCCACGTAGAGCATGGTCAGGTCGGAGAGCTTGATGCCCAAGCCGCCGAGCGCCATGGCCAGCCCCGGCGCCTCGCCCTTCGGCAGCACCAGCGATGCGCCGGCCTGCGTCAGCCGCGCGTTCAATCGGTTGGCGCCGACGCTGTCGAGCAGCGACACTGCCGGCACGTTGAGCGAGAGCTGCAGCGCGCGGCGCGCCGTGACCGTGCCCTGGAAGGTCTGATCGAAATTCTCCGGCGCATACGCGCCGTAACGCACCGGCCGGTCCTCGATCATGGTCTCGGGATGCGCGATGCCATCCTCGAACGCGAGGCCGTAGATGAACGGCTTCAGCGTCGAGCCGGGCGAGCGCAGCGCGTCGGTCAGATCGACCTGACCCTGGCGTCGAACGTCGAAATAGTCGGACGAGGCGACGCGGGCGAGCACTTCACCGGTCGCGTTATCGACAGCGACGATGGCGACCGACAGATCGGGGCCGAGCGCGCGGGCGCGCTCGCGGGCGAGGTCTTCGAGGCTCTTCTGGAAAGCCACGTTGATGGTCAGCCGGTGCAGCTTCAGCTTGGGCGCAGCCGCCACCGCCTGATCGGACGCGTGAGGCGCGAGCGTCGGCATGGCGCGGCGCACACCTGGCACGAGATCGCGCTTGGCGTAAGCGACCTCGTCGGGCGGCATCTTGCCCGACGCGGCGATGCGATCGAGCACACGATCGCGGGCGCGCTGCGCTGCCTCGGCCGCACGATCCGGGCGGCGCGATCCAGGCGACTGCGGCAAAGCCACGAGCAGCGCGGCTTCGGACAGCGAAAGCTTCTTCGGCTCCTTGCCGAAGTAAGCCAGCGACGCCGCGCGCACGCCTTCGAGATTGCCGCCGTAAGGAGCCAGCGTCAGATACAGCGAAAGAATCTCGTTCTTGCTGAACTGCCGCTCGAGCGCGATGGCTCGGGCGAGCTGACGAAGCTTGGCGAGGACGGTCCGATCCGGACGCGGCTCGAGCAACCGCGCCACCTGCATGGTCACGGTCGAGCCGCCGGAAATGACGCGACCGTTGCCGACCCATTGCCAGGCAGCGCGCGCCATCGCCAGCGGATCGACGCCGGCGTGATCGCGGAAGCGCCGGTCCTCGTAGGCAAGCAGCATGTCGACGAAGCGCGGATCGACATCCTCCACAGTCGCCGGCAAGCGCCAGCGTCCGTCCGGCGTCGCATAGGCGCGCAGCAGATGCCCGTTGCGATCGACCACCTGCGTCGAGACGTCAAGTTCGGCGAGCGTCGACGCCGGCGGCAACGACCGCACCCACCATACGCTGCCGAGCGCCGCGGCTATGACCGCCGCGCCGGCGACACAGAGGATGATGCGGCCGAGCTTCATCGAAACGTCACTTCGCCGAGACTTCGATCGACCCCGTCTCGGTGCGGCCGAAACGGTCCGGCCGGTACATGTCCTCGACATAGGCCTGCGGCAGCACGTAGCGGCCCGGCGAAACCGCGCGCACCACGTAGGCCACGGTGAACACCGGGGCATCCTTCGGCCCCCGTTCGAACGCCGCACTGAAGCGCTCGTCGCGGAATTCCGAATAAGTCGGAGCCTTGGCGTCGGCGATCCACGACAGCGTGCCGGTGTCACCCGACGAAACCAGCCGCGGATTGTCGATCTCGAAGCCCGCCGGCAGATAGTCGGCGACCATGACGCGGCCGAACTGCGGCTGCGGCTCGGTGACCTTCAGCACCACGACGAAGCGCTGGTTCTGCTTGGCCGTCTTCGGGTCGGACGCTTCGCCGTCGAGCGTGTAATAGAGCCGCTCGATCTTGAAGCCGTTCTCGGCGGCAGGCTCGGCGACGGTCGGCGCGCCGGACACCGACAGCACCGCCTGCACCTCGCCCTCGCCGGTGTTGGTTACTTTGAGTGGCTGACCAAGCTCCGCTGCCTTGACGCTTCGGAACAGCGGACCTTTCTGCGCGCTACCAGAAACATCGAGCGACACGCCTCCCGCTTCTTTCGCCATGGCCCGCGCCGCCATCACCATCCAGGCGTTCTCCTGCGTGGAGGTGTAGCCGGTGCGCGCCCTCGCCTGCTCGATCTTCTGCACGGCATTGACGATCATCGGCTTCGAGCCGCCGGCTTCGCTCGCGAGCGTCACCAGCGCCGCCGCATCGCGGAGCGTCGAGCCGTAATCCTCGCGGCTGAACAGCTCCGGTTGCGCCGGCGGCTTGAGATCGTCGAGCGCCGACTTGTAGACCGTTTCGGCGCGGGTGCGATCGCCGAGCAGCCCCAGGGCCGCGGCGATCTGCGCCTTGGCGATCGGCGTGCCGATATCGCCGAGCTTGGCATCGGCGAGATAGCGCAGATCGCCGAGCGGCGCGATGCCGTTCCGCGCCAGCACGTAAAGCGCATAGGCGAGATTGCGGCCGCCGTCCTTCGACACGTCCTGGGCGTTCGCGACCACGTTGCGCAGCCGGTCGAGCGCGAGCTTGAAGGCCGTGTCCGGCACCGCAAAGCCCTTCTCCTTCGCCCGTGTCAGGAAGTCCGTGACATAGGCGTCGAGCCAGGCGTCGTCGCCGCCGATGCCCCACAGGCCGAACGAGCCGTTCGATGACTGCCGCGCCAGCACCCGCTCGATGGCGTCGCGGATGCGCTGGTCGACGGCGTCGTCCAGCGCCAGATGCGCGGCGCTGGCGAGGTCGTTGACATAGAGCAGCGGCATCGCCCGGCTGGTGATCTGCTCGGAGCAGCCGAACGGATAGCGGTCCAGCGCCTTGAGCAAAGTCGCCGCATCGAGCGCGGTGGGCACGCCGACCGAAATCGCCACCGCGCCGGTGTTGGGCACCAGATCGGCAAACAAGTCGTTCGACACCGTCAGGCTTTCGCCCTTGGCGATGGTCTTCACCGTGCGCCGCGTCAGCACCTGCGTCGCAGGCTTGACGTTCATGCCGTAGCTGCGTTCAAGGGCGAAGTCGCCCGGTCCTTTGATCGCAACCTTGACGGTGCCCGCGCCCGAGCCTTGTGCGTTGAGCTGCATGGTGAGCCGGTCACGCTGCTTGGCGCGAAGCTGCAAGGTCTTCGACGCATCACCGCCGATGGTCACAGCGCCCTCCGCCGTGGTCGTGACGCTGTAGGCACCGGCCTGGCCTTCCACGTTGTCCAGGTCGAGGTTCATGGTGCCGCGGTCGCCCGTCAGCAGGAAACGCGGCAGCGTGGCTGTCAGCACGACAGGGTCGCGCACCGTGACGTCGCCGTTGGCGCGGCCGACCTTGTCCTTGCTCCAGGCCACCGCCATGACGCGGACCGTGCCGGAGAAGGCCGGGATGTCGAACTCGATCTCGGCCTTGCCGGAGCTGACGTCGATCACGCCGGAATAGAGCGCGAGCGGCGCCTGCGTCGGCGGGCTGCCGTTGAGCTGGCCGCCTTCGTCGCCGCCGGTCCTGATCTGGCCGCGGGTGCCCTGCATGCCGTCGATGAGCTGGCCGTAGAGGTCGCGGACCTCGGCGGAAAGCTGGCGCTGGCCGAGATAATAGTTGTCCGGCGCCGGCGGCTTGTAGTTGGTGAGGTTGAGAATGCCGACGTCAACCGCGGCGACGACGATCCGCGCCGTATCGGTCCAGCCAAGACCGTCGATCTTGACCGGGATGCGGAGCTTGGTGTTCGGCCGGATCAGTTGCGGCAAGGTCATGTCGACCGCAAGCGTGTGCGCCTTCTTGTCGATCGAGAACCACTGCACGCCGATGGCGCGGCCCGGCATGCGCTGGGCGCGCGCATCGAGCGGGCGGCGCAAGGTCGCGACCACGTAGGCGCCGGTGCCCCAGTCGGAGCCGACCTTCAACGGAATTTTCGCGGTGCCGGGCTGCACGTCCTGGGTCACGGTCGAGAGCAGCTTCTCGCCCATCACGTTGAGCGTGATGCGGCCCGCCGTGCGCGCCGTGACCGCAACCGTCATCGACTCGCCCGCCTTGTATTCGGGCTTGTCGAGCGCGATCTCCAGGAGGTCCGGCGTATCCGCCGTCGCGTCCGAGTAGAAGCCCGCGTCGAAGCTGATCGACGTCGTCGGCCCGCTCGCGTCAGCGCTCGATACTTCGAGACGATAGCGGCCCCATTGCACCGGCGATGAAATGCGGCCGGGCTCGCCGCCCTTCAGGTCGAGCCTGCCGTCGGCAACGCGGCGCGTGAGCTTGATCGCCTCGTAGTCCCAGCGGCCGTCGCGGCGGTACCACTGATAGCGCGACTCGATCTTGAGAAGCTCATAACGCAGCCCTTTCGCCGCCAGCATCTTGCCGTCGCGATCGACGAGCACGACGTCAAAGTTCGCCTTTTCGCCCTCGCCGAGCGAACTACCCTGGAACAGCGGCTTCACGCCGATCATGTTGCCGGCTGCAACAATCGGCAGCGTGATCTTCCGTTCGACCGCGCGACCGCCGGATTCGGCGAGCCGCACGATCACTTGCGCCTCAAGCGGCCGCGAGGTTTCCGGCAGCTTGTCGAGCGCGACGTCGAAGCTTGCTTTGCCGTTGTCATCGGTCTGCGGCATATCCTCCAGCGGCTGGCGGACGGTCGCGACATCCTCGTCGGTGACGCCGAACTGATAGCCGGCGAGCCCCGGCCGCTCCTTCGCGGCCTGGATCACCACCTCGCCTTCGAGATCGAGGTTCGAAGCCGGCGCGCCATAGAGATAACGGCCGTCGACCGTGAGCGTGGTCGGGTTGGCCCGCGTGATCTTCCCGGCGGGCGCCGCAAGATCGAACTCGAGCCGATCCGGCACATAGTCTTCGACCAGGAAGGTGGTCTCGCCCACTGAAGGCCGCTTCGGATCGGTGAAGGCGCGCACGCGCCAGGTGCCGGTCGTCGCCGCCGTCGAGATCGGCATGCTGAGCGAATAGCCGCCCATGCCGAGGTCACTCAGCGCGACACGGCGATACTCCAGGCCGTCCGGCCGCTCGACCACCACGGTCAACGGCACGTTCTGCGCCGCCACGCCCTGCGGATCGCGCAGCAGCGAGGTGATGTGCACGGTCTCGCCGGTGCGATAAACGCCGCGCTCGGTGGTGACGAAGGCATCGAGCCCCGTGGCCGGCGGCCGGCCCGAGACACCGCGGTCGCTGAGGTCGAATGCCGGCCCTTTGAGATTTAGGAAGCCGTAATCGCCCTTGCTGTCCGTCGCGACCAGCATGGCGGGCGCAAGCGCGCCCTCGCCCCGGCTAAGCCCCGCCTCGAACTGCACGCGGCCGGCGGCGTCAGTGCGCTTGGTGCCGAGCACCTCATTGCCGCGCGACATCAGCCGCACCTCGATCTGGCCCTTGGGCTCGGTCGAGGCGAGCGAGTTGACGAACACGTTGATGCCGTCGCTGCCCGAATAGGCCGTCAGCCCCATGTCGGAGACGATGAACCACTGGGTCGAGATCGAATCGTAGGTGTCGTTCGTCGCGCCGTTGACGTCGGCGGTCATCACATAGACGCCGGGCTGCATGTCGCCGACCGCCTGATCGACCGGAAAGGCGGTCGTCACATCGACGTTCAACGTCTGCTCGACCGCGAGCTCACCGCTCCACACCTTCATGGCGCGGCTGTCGGTCAGACGATCGATATCGTACTGCTCGAGATTGCGCTGGAAATCGCGGCCGAGCACGGTCTCGATCAGGTTGCGGTCGCTGATACGATAGACCGCGATGTTCACCGCCTTGGTGTTGACGCTGACCACCGGGATGCCGCGCTGACCGGTGCGCGGCAGCACATAGGCCTTGCTGGCAAAACGCGCGAACGGCTTGCGGTCGCGCACATAGATCGAAAGGTCGGCGGACTTCGACAGCGTCTCCTTGACGGTCGACGGCAGGCCCGCACGGACCGTCACCTGATAACGCTCGCCGTGCTTGAGCCCTTCGACGCAAAGTTGTTTGTCGTCGGCCGAAAGCGCCGGCTTGTCTAAGCCTGCGACCACAACGAATGGCGAGAAGTCGGTGCGTTTCGCCGGCAGCTCCTCGGAGAACTGGATGCAGGCACGCGGCGAAGCCGCATCCGAGTCGACCGAGTAGTCGAGCATGCGGAAGCCATGGTCCTCGCGCATTTTCTCGTAGGTGGCGCGCGTCTCGGCGACTTCACGGGTTTCCAGCGACAGCCGCAAAGCATCAAGCGCAGGCCGCCAGATGCGCCGCTCGGCGAAGCTCCTACCGATCACCGTGAGAGCGTCGGCCTCCTCGTTCCGATTGCCGGCCCGCTGATAGGCGACGTAGGCCGCGGTCGCGGCGCGCTGGAGGACTTCATCGCGCTCACGGTCGTTGGGGGCCCGCAGGAGCAGTGTGGCGCGAGCGAGACGCAGCCAGGTCACGCTCTCGTTCGGCGCCTGCGCGATGATCTGACCCAGGAGCGGCACCGCATTGCGCACGTCGTTCTTCTGGAAGGCCGCGTCCACGTCGCGGCGCAGCTGCGCCAGCGGCTTCGAGGCCGAACCCGCGTCGCTCTTGATCTGGGCCTCGAGCCTGATCGCGCTGTCCGCAAGCTCGGAGCGCTGGAACGGCTTGTCGGCGGCCAATGCCGCGCCGGAATTCAGGAAAATGGATACAAGGGTGACGAGCGCGGCGAACAGGCCGACGCGGGCGGACGCGAGCATGGCGGAATCCTCCTCCCCCGCGGCTGGTCAAATTTCCGCGGGATGACCATCAAATCACAAGCCCGAATCGTGTCGAGGTCGTGGCCGGGCGCCGGCGAAGCTTTGTCGCAGCCGCAACCGGAAAGGTTCATCTGTTTGATAGGAATTGTGAATTAGACTGGGTGGCTGCGGCTGGACTTAAGCCCTGCGGCGATGCACAAGCGCCCTAGGCGTGGCGGCCCCGGCCGGGTAAATCAAGCAGCAGTGGCCGCCGGCGTGGTTAGGCCCCGTAGCTCAGTTGGATAGAGCATCAGCCTTCTAAGCTGAGGGTCCCTGGTTCGAATCCAGGCGGGGTCGCCAACCGTTCAACGACTTACGAGAAAACAGCGCGGCAATTCCACGTTGCGCTTGTCTCGTTTGTTCTCGTTATTTTCAGCGGCTCCCGCCTGGTCCCAGCTGGTCCACGCGACAAAAAAACCCGGGCGATCTTATCGACCGACCGGGCGCCGTCCGGAACCTTAGGGACTAACCCCGCATCGTGGATCAGCTGACCTTGCGACGGCCCTTCACATAAAGCTCGATGTCAGGATGAGGTGCCGCAACGGGAGCTGTCGGCGGGTGCGGTCGTACCGCCGATGGCGCCGCCGTCTCGGGAGGCGCTGCTGTGTGCTGATTGGAGGGCAAGTGTTGCGCGATTTCGCTGGATATCCGCTTCAACCATTCTTCGGCGCGATCGGCACGAGCGTATTGGAACCTCAGAGCGCCCTCCAAATCCCTGGCGCGCGTCTCCAAATCCCTGATCCTCTCCTCGGCCGCCTTGAGTTGGAAAGCAAGTCCATCCGCAGCGTCACGAGCATTGCGCGTGTTTTGCTCCGCGATTGCGGCGGTCCGCTGAATTAATCCGAGAATCCTTTGCCCGACTTCCTCAACCGCGTCTTCTTCGATCACCCTCAGATCACCAGCACGCGCATTCATCGCACACCCCTTACTAAACACCACACAACGCGATGATCGTAGCGCCGACAATTTCGACCAACAAGCCAACGCCCAATACCTCCGGTGGACAACGGCTGAAGTACGCGCCCAGGCCAATGCGACAAGCGAGGCCGCCTACTCGCCCCTGATTCCCGCGTCGTTCAGAAGCTTCTTCCAGCGCTGGATATCGTTGCGAACCAACGTTTCGGTCTCCGCGGAAGTCAGATGCAGCGTCCGACCTCCGGTCTGATCAAACGTCGCGACAACCGCAGGGTCATCCGTCACAATTTTCATGGCAGCACGGAGTTTCGCGACGATCGCCGGCGGGGTCTCGGCGCGAACGAAAATGCCGAACCAAGTCTCCATGTCGAGTTGGGCCACGCCTGTCTCGGCGACAGTCGGGACATCGGGGTGAACCGGCTGCCGCGCAAGAGACGAGACTGCGAGCGGATGAACCTTGCCGCTTTTGACCAAGGCCATGGCCGTCGACGTGTTGTCGAACATGAGGTCGACCCGCCCGCCCAGGATGTCCTGATAGGCCGCGGCCGCACTGCGATATGGCACGTGCTGCATCTTCACGTTGGCGAGGTTGGCCGTCACCGCCATCGCGATGTGCTGGCCCGTACCGTTTCCGGTTGAACCGTAGGTGATCTTGTCCGGGTTTGACCGTGCAAAAGCGATGGTTTCAGAAAGCGTTTTCTGCGGCAGATCGTTGCGCGACACCAGAGTGAAGGACCAACTGACGGCAAGCCCGGCGGATACAAAATCCTTGAGAGGATCGTACGAGAGATTGGGATACAGCCCGACATTCAACGCAATATTCGATAAACCGCCCAGCAACAACGTGTAGCCATCTGCCGGTGACTTGAGGACCGCGTCCGTCCCGATCAGCGTTCCAGCCCCCGGCCTATTTTCAACGATGACCGTCCCCTTCAAGGCCGGCCCGAGTTTGTCCGCGATGATACGAGCGCTGGTGTCAAAGCCGCCACCGGGCCCTCCGGGCACAACGATGCGTATCGGCCGCGCCGGCCAATCCTCCTGCGCACGCGCTGGCGTCTGTTGGGCAAGGGCCAAGCCTATGGCGAGAGCCAGATGAGCGATACGCATCGAACTGCCTTTCCATGGCCGGCTCGTCGACAATGTCATGTGACTTGAGTGCGCACAACATAAGCCAGAAGATGGGCGTGGCGCGCTCCATGAAAACATAGATGAAAACATAGGTTCGCAATGCCCGACGTAGAAACGCACAAAGACATCGTATTCGCCGAGCACGACGGCATCGCGCTTCATGGCGATCTGTATCGTCCCAAGATGGCTGAACCGGCGCCGGTGATCGTCGCAGCGCATGGCGGCGCATGGCAAACCGGAGCCCGCTCGCGATATCAGTTATGGGGACCATACCTGGCGCAACGCGGCTATGCCCTTTTTGCGGTCAGCTACCGATTGTCGAAGCCGACCGCCAAAACATTTCCGGAAGCCGTTTGCGACGTGCGGTCCGGCGTTCAGTACGTCCGATCCAATGCCGCAAAATTCGGCATCGATCCCGGCCGTATCGCCATGATGGGCGATTCCGCGGGCGCCCATCTCAGCTCGATGGTCGCCTTGGCGCGGAATGAGCCGATGTTTCGCGATCGGTATCCCGCCGATCCGCACAACGGAGCGTCCGCCCAGGTCAAGGCCGTCATCGGCTTTTACGGCGTTTATGATCTGCTGGCGCAGTGGACGCACGACCAGACGACTCGCTCCGCAGACCAGTTCACCGAGAAGTTCCTCGGCGTCCCGCCTCGACAAAACAGGCGCGTGTATTTCGACGCATCGCCGATCAGCTACGCCACGATGGACCGCAATGAAACGCGATTCTTGCTCATCGACGGCACCCACGACGACATCGTCGACGCCTCCACACAAGGCGCGGCATTTCTTTCCGCGTTAAAGAACGCCAACTTCTATGCACGAGCGATCGCCGTGCCGGGTGCCGGGCATTTCTGGATCACCGATCCAATCGAGGAGCACGGCAGCTATTGTTCACTCGTTGCGCCGAAGATCTTGCGATTCCTTGGCGAGCATTTGTGAACTAAACGTATTCCTATTCCTGCCCGATCGCCTGCCTGACGCGCGTGACCAGTTCCGGCGTCGCGCTGACGATCTTGCTGACCATCGCCTGGACCTGCTCGGCATTGCGGGGCTCGATTCCGAGCTTGAGCTTGGCGGCGTCGGCGAGAAATGCCTCGTCGCGCATGAGATCGTCGAACGCACGGCGCAGGACCGCCACGCGGTCTGCCGGCACCTGCGGGCCGACCGCGAGTGCCCGCGAGAACGGCGTGCCGCTGACGACGAAATCGACGATGTCTTTCTTGTCCGCCGGCGCAAGCTCGCCCAGCGTCGGCACATCCGGCAGATCGCTCATCCGTGCCGGGGCGAACTGCATGGGCAGGACCACCTTCTTCTGGGCAAGCCAATCGGGCTTGGTGCCGGTCAGATTTTCCCACGCCACCACCCAGCCGCTGATCTCGCCACGCTCCATCGCGAGGTCGAGGTGGTTGCCGCTCGGATAGCCGGTGATGACCTTGTAGCTCGCACCGAGCACGTTCTTCGCCATCATCGCCCACTGATAGCTCAGATGCGTCTTGTTGAACGAGCCGAGCACCAGGTCCTTGGCCTTCGGATCGGCAAGACTCAGCGCAGGCGCGGTGTGCCACAGCGCCATCACCTGGTTGATGGAATCGTAGGTGCCGAGCCACTGGAACTTCGCGGATTCGTATCGCACGCCATTGGGCTCGAGCTTCTCGATCAGCGGCAACGGATGCGACATCAGGATCTTGGTGCCGTCCTGCGGACCCGTGTTGAAGATGTAATTGCCGGCGATGATCCCGCCGGCGCCCGGCATCTGCTCGACGATGACCTTGGGATTGCCGGGGATCATCCGCCCGAGATGGGCTGCGATGATCCGGCCATAGAGGTCGTACGAACCGCCGGGACCGGTCCCCATCACGATGGCGACGACCTTGCCTTTGTAGAAATCCGGCGCGGGCTGCGCCAAAGCCGCCGGAGCCAGAAGAACGAAAGCCGAAATCGCAGCGGCCTGCATGGTCGAAGATGAACGCATATTCCTCACCTCAGCGAGCACCGATCGCGCCGCTGTTCTCGTTCTTGATGGTGTCGCCGAGTGCGATGCGGCGGGTCCGCTCAGTCGCGATAGCCCGGATTGATCCTGTCCAGCATGCGCAGCACCGAGTCCCACTCCGCTGTCGGATGCGCCTTGGCGTATTGCACTTCCCAACGCTTCGCCGCCGCTTCGCAGACCGCAGCCGGCGGGATGATGATCGGTGCGCCGGACGCTTCCAGCACGAGCTGCGTGCGGCAGGACATCACCAGATACTTCATCAGCATGATCGCAAGCGCAGCACTGTTCGCGCAGGTCAGGAGCCCGTGATTGCGCAGGATCAGGGCCCAATGCTGGCCCAGGTCGGCGACCATCTTCTTGCGCTGATCGGTCGGGCTAGCCTGACCGTCGTAGTCGTTGTAGCCGACGCGATTGTAGAAATGCATCGAGTCCTGCGAGATCGGCTTGAGGCCCTCGCCATGCGCCGACATCGCGATCCCTTCCTCGGGATGAACGTGCACCACGCATTGGACATCCGGGCGGGCCTGCAGAACCGATGCATGGATGGTGAAGCCAGGATGCGGCTTGCGGCCTGTACCGTCGACCGAGTTGCCCTTCAGATCGACCTTGAGCAAGCAGGACGCCGTCACCTCCTCGAACATCAGCTCATGCGGCTTGAACAGGAAGTGCTCGGCTTCGCCCGGCACCCGCAGCGCGATGTGATTGTAGATCAGGTTGCTCCAGCCGTAGACCGCGGCCGCTCGATAAGCCGCCGCCAGATCGATACGAGCCGCCCATTCGGCCTCGGAAAACCGGGTTCCTTGAAGGTCTTGCCGCAATGGCGTGGCCGGCGGGGTCATGACGTTTCCTCGGTGTTATTTCAATTTCGCAGTCTTATGATTGCGCATCATGCCACGAAGTCGACGCCAAATCCCGTCGGCCGGGTGCATACCTTTTGTGTCGCCCCTTCATGGAGCTTATTCGCGTTCCTCTCGTGGGCGACGTCCGGGAAGCATGGCATGATCCCTGCTTGTTTTTCCGACTCTCGATGCACCCCAGGAGATGGCTTGTGAAACTCGTCGCAATCGCAGCCGTGATCGGCAGTCTCGTCTTGCCGACCGCATTGCCCGCGTCCGCCCAGAACTACCCCTCGGGGCCGGTCAAGATCATCTCCGACTCCGCTCCGGGCAGCGCGCCGGACGTCATCCTTCGCGTGGTCGCCGAGGCGCTCGGTCAGCAATGGTCGCAGCAGATCGTGGTGATGAACCAGCCGGGTGCCGGCGGGTCGCTCGCTGCGCGCGCGGCGTCCGGCGCGACGCCGGACGGCTATACGTTCTTCATGGCCGTCTCCTCGACGTTCGTGACTATGAAGGGCGCGGCACCGAACATTCCGGCGCAGGTGCCGCGGGATTTCGTTCCCGTCAGTTTCGTGAGCGAGCAGCCGATGTTCATCACGGTCTCGCCGGAGACCGGCATCCATTCGCTCGCCGACCTCATTGCGCTCGCGAAAGAGAAGCCCGGCGAAATCTCCTACGCGGTGGCCGGACGCGGCCGCCAAAGCCATCTGACCGGCGAATTGCTTGAACGCCGTGCCGGCATCAAGCTTTTGATGGTCCCCTACTCCGGCGGCCCGGCGGCGGCCATGGGCGACCTTTCCACCGGACGCGTCAGCATGCTGATCGAAGGTGGCACAGCTCTGATCGGCGCCATGCAAGGCGGGCGCCTTCGCGGCATCGCGGTCGGCTCGGAAAGCCGTCTCGCGGAGTTTCCCGATCTCGCCGCTGCGGCTGAAACCGTCCCGAAATTCCGCAGCGCCGGCTGGCTTGCTTTGGTGGCGCCGCTCGGCACGCCGGACGCAATCGTGCAGAAGGTCAATGCCGACTTGCGCAAGGTCCTTACCAGTCCGGACGTGCGCACCAAGCTCGCCGCGCTCGGCAGCTACACCCACCCGCTGTCGCCGGCCGACACGCAGACCTTCATCCAACAGGAGCAGCAGACCTGGGGACCGATCCTGGACGATCTTGCGCGCTCGCAGTGACGGTAGCGCGCTAATTCAGGTTCTCGCGCAGCGTTTGTCCGGTATAGGCCTTCTTCGCGAGGCCGCGCCGCTGCAGTTCGGGAACGACGTGCTCGACGAACTCGCGGATGTTGTCCATCGCGGAATAGCCGCGCCCCAGGATGAAGCCGCCGTTCGAGCCGCTTGCGGCGTGCATCTCCTCCAGCTTGTCGGCGATCTTCTTCGGGGTGCCGGCCGCAACCAGGATGCGATCCACCAGAAACCGCCGCCCGAACTCGTCCACGGTCTGCGATGGATCGGTGGTCTTGAGCAGTTCATCGAAGCTGCCGTAGTTGCCCTTCTGATTGCGCACCTCGTCGGCGAAATCGGCGAGTTTCATGCCCGGCCGCGCCTTGGAGAAATCGACGTTGTATTGCGCCGACAGTTCGACCAGCCCGGCCTGTGGCGGAATCGCTTCGAGATAACGCCGCTCCTTCTCCTGCGCGTCCGCGTCGGAGTCCGCGACCTGGATCCGGATCGACCAGAGGATGCCGACGTCGCGCGGATCGCGGCCGAACGCCTGGAGCTTCTGGTCGAGCGCTCCGCGATGCTGCTGCATGCTGGGCACCGTGCGCCTGGTGCTGAACTGCAAGTCGGAGTAACGCGCAGCGAGATCCATGCCCGGGCCCGACAAGCCGGCCTGGATGATCACCGGCCGGTGCTGCGGCGACGGCAGCGCCGGCAGCGGTCCGCGCACGTTGAAGTATGTCCCGCGGTGATCGATGCGATGCACCTTCGAGGGGTCGGCGAAGATGCCCGTCTCGCGATCGCCGATGAACGCGCCTGGCTCCACGCTGTTCCAGAGCTTGAATGCCACCTCGACGAATTCCTCGGCCCGCAGATAACGGGTGTCGTGGTCCATCATCTCGTCGAAGCCGTAGTTCGCGGCCTCGTTCTTATAGGCGGACGTCACGACGTTCCAGGCGATCCGGCCGCGCGTGACGTGGTCGAGCGCATTGAAGAAACGCGCGACATAAAACGGATGGTGGTAGGTGGTCGACATCGTGATGGCGAACCCCACGTTCGGCGCCGCCTTCGCCATCAGCGGAATCATGGGCGCCATGTCATGGCGCGGCCATTTGGCGCCATAGCGCACCGGCGCCTCGTGGCTGCCGCCGAAATCCTCCGGCGTTCCGCCGGTGTCGCCGAAGAACAGCATGTCCATGCAGCCACGCTGCGCGATGCGGGCGATCTCTTCGTAAAATTCCGATGTGCTGTAGTAATCGTACCCCACCCATGACCCGGGCAGCCGCCACAGATAGTCTGTATGGAGGAACGACAGGTCGGCGGCGAGATGCATGGTGGGCGACTGAGACATGCGATGGACGCTCGTAGGATCGGCGTGAATGGAATGGCGGCTCGCGCATGCGCGATCCGGCATGGCGCAGTCTAAAAAAACTGGCACAATAAAATGAAGACCGCCAGCCGGCGGTCCATACCCTCCGGAGATGGCTGGTGTCCAAACTGCAAATCAGCTTCGCGTGCTGTCCATACGACCGCTTGAACCCGATCATCAGCGGCCGTGTGCCGGTCGAAGGCTGCGACTGCAATTTCTTCCCGCTGCGTCCGGAGGAGCTGTTCCCGCGGGTCTACGGCACGCAGGATTTCGACGTCACCGAGCTCTCGGCGAGCTCGCACATCCTCACCGCGCTGCGCGGCGATACGAAATACGTGGCGATCCCGGCCTTCGTGTCGCGCGTGTTCCGGCATGGCGACATCTACATCCGCACCGACCGCGGCATCCGCGAGCCCGCCGACCTGCGTGGCAAGATCGTCGGCGTGCCGGAATATCAGATGACCGCGGCGCTCTGGATCCGAGGCATCCTGTCGGACGAGTACGGTGTGAAGACCTCGGAGATCCGCTGGCGCAATGGCGGCCTGCAGAAGCCCGGCCGCGGCGAGCGCACGCCGATCACGCTCCCCAAGGAGATCGAGCTTCAAACCATTCCGCCGGACAAGACGCTGTCCGGAATGCTCGCGGACGGTGAGATCGACGCGCTCATCACGGCGGTGCAGCCGCGCTGCTACGCCGAGAAGGCCCCCAACGTGGACCGCCTGTTTCCGGACTATCGCGCCGCCGAGGAGGCCTATTTCCGCAAGACCGGCATGTTCCCGATCATGCACTTGATGGCGGTGCGCAAGACGCTCGCCGAGCAGCACCCGTGGCTCGCCGGCAACATCTTCAAGGCGTGCCTCACGGCGCGCAATCTTGCCGCCGAGGAGATCAAGTCGACCGGCATGTTCTATTCCATGCTGCCATGGCTCTCGGACGATCTCCGGCGCGCTTACGACGTCATGGGCCCGAACATGTGGCCCTACGGCGCCAGCTCCAACCGCAAGGAGCTCGAGGCGATGCTGCGCTGGTCCTTCGAGCAGGGCCTCGCGCCGCGGCACGGTACGGTCGAGGAAATCTTCGCGCCCGGCATGACCGAGGCGCGCTGGGACACGAACCATTCGCCGTGACCGGCGATCTCGGCGCGTCCAACCTACGCGGGCCGCGCAGGTTCTGCTGCGTGCGTGACGCGCGATCAGGACGCCGGCGGTGACGTCACGCCGTTGTTGAACACCCGCGTCAACATGCGCTCGCACTCTTGCGTCCGCGCGCGTGCGCCTTCGCTGCCCCAAAACTGAAGGATCTCGCGCAGGTCCCGGATCGCCACGTCGATGGCCGTGACCATGTCGCAATCGATGTCGTCGTTGGCGGGCTGAAGACGAAAGTCGTCGAGGCGGATGATCTCGGCACTCACAAAGCAACTCCACGAATCGGTTCTGTCGACGATGACTTTCGCCGGTTAACACTCGGTGAGTTCCGCACAAATCCTTGGCCCTGATGCGTATCCCGGCGCCGTTCTTCGCACCGGCAGGGCCAATGGCCGACAAGCCTGCACCGCGGGAACCCTCGCAGCCATTCGCGCGTTACTGTGCCGATCATCTGGCAAGCCATTCAGGTGGACATCATGCGAGCGCTTGCGCTGTTTCTTCTGATTGTTGTGGTGGCCTGGGCTGTCGACGAAGTCGTTTTTGACGGCCGTAACGGTGCGCAGCTTTACCAAGAGGTGCACCATCAGGGTCAGAAACTCAGAGCCGAGGTGAAAACCCGGCTGAACACCGACAAGACCTGATCGAGGGGTCGAAAACGGCGGCCGGGCTGTGCCCATTTCCCCCCGGACCATCCGTGCATCGGTAAAAAGCAACCTCTGCCCTGGATGCAGCGGCGACACGCTGCAAACCCCCTTCATCCTCCGTTCGTTCTCTGGTCCTATAGTGCCGGGCGACGCCACTTGCGTTACATCCGACGCGAGGACCTGGAAAGATGAAGAAAAGTGATTGGGCTGCGATTGCATTGGTCGCTGCCACCGGCGTTTTCGGCACAACGCCGAGCCTGAAAGCCGACGAGCCTTGTCCCGCACAATGCGCCACTGGCAAGGTGCCGCTCGGCGTCGCGGTGCCGCTGACCGGCGCGGTGTCGGCCTTCGGCAAGCCTGCCGCCAAGGCAGTCGAGATCGCGGTCGCCGACATCAACGCGGCGGGTGGTCTTCTGGGCGTTCCGATCGAACCCGTCGTCGCCGACGACCGTTGCGATGCCGGCATGGCGCCGACCGTGGTGAAGCGTCACGTCGAAAGCAATGTTCGCTACGTCATCGGTCCGATTTGTCCGCTGGTCGCCATGGACGCTGCGCCGGGCTACGGAAACTCCGGCATCATCGAATTCGTCCCGACGGTGCCGACCGTCGAGCTGACCCAGAACAATCCCAACACCGTCTTCCGCATGATTGCCAACGACGAGCAGGCGGCGCAGGCGCTTGCCACGTATCTCGCCCGCGAGCAGGCCGGGAAGAAGGTCGCGGTGGTGTTCGGTGAATTCTTCAATCGCCGCGCGGAGGCCAAACTCATCGATGCCGCGCTGTCGCCGCAGCAAAAGACGCTCATGCACATGGAGTCGCTTGCCGACGTCACCGGTGCCTATGACCGCCTGGTCGACAAGCTGCAAAAGAGCGCGCCGGACATCATCTACATGGCGCTCGACGTCCAGCAAGCCAGCGAGTTCATCGGCAAGCTGCGAGAGCGCGGCATCAAGGCGCTTCTGATGGGCGGGCAGCAGTTGCTTGCCGCGGGCTTCTGGCGCGGCTTCCGCGACAAGGCCGAAGGCATCCAGATCATCGCGCCGATCGACTCGCTGAACGATCCCAACTATCTGAAGGCCGTCGCTCAACTGCAGAAAGCCGAGATCATCCCCGATATCGTCGCCTTGTCGAACATCGCCGCGGTGCAGACCTTTGCGGAAGCGGTGCGCCTGGCCGGCAGCGGCGATCAGAAAGCGGTGGTGGCGCAGCTTCGCTCCGTGACCTTCGACACCGCGATCGGCAAGGTCGCGTTCGACGCCAAGGGTGATCAGCGCGATCTGCAGTATTCGATCCTGACCTGGAAGAACGGCACCGTGGTGCCAGGTCTTCCTTGGCAGAAATGACTTCCTTGGCAGAAGTGACTTCCTTGGCAGAAATGAGTTCTTGGCAGCCTACTGCTGCGGCACTCCGGCCGCGCGCATGATAGCGGCCCACTTCACGGTTTCGGTCTCGACGTATTTTTGCAGATAGGCTGGCGAGCGCCGCTCTGCCGGCACCGCGGTGGTTGCGACATCCTTCAGCCGCGCCTGCACGGCCGGCGTGTCGAGCGCGACGCTGATCGCCTTGTTCAGTGTCGTGACGACGTTCTCCGGCGTGTTCTTCGGCAGGGAAAGCGCCATCCAGTAATAGCCATCGACCATGTCGAGGCCCTGCTCGGCCGCGGTCGGCATGTCAGGAAACAGCGGCGAGCGCTCGCGAGTCAGGACCGCAAGGACCTTGGCGGAGTTGGCCGCGATCAGCGGCATCGCCGCAACCGAGATCGGGCAATAGTAATCGATGGAGCCTGCGATCAGGTCCTGCAGCGCCTGGGCTGAACTGCGATATGGCACGTGCGTCACGGACGTGGCGCCGATCGCCGCCGTCACCATGGCGCAGGCAAGATACGGCCCCGCGCCGACCCCGGCCGAGCCGAACGTCATCTTGGCCTGGTTGGCTTTCACGTAAGCCACGAATTCGCGAACGTTGTTGACCGGCAGGTCCTTCCGCACCACGAGCACGATCGGCTGCTCCACGACGAGGCCCGCAGGCGCGAAATCGGTGC